>NZ_BBRK01000004.1:337715-675431 GCF_002090115.1 Demequina sp. NBRC 110054 | reverse complement strand
CCCGGCGGCCGCTACGGCGGCCGCGGAGTGGTGGGCGCAGGTGTGTGCGGGGCGCGGTCGCTCGTGGGCAGACTTCGTCGGTGAGTGGGTGGACTCGGTGAGCGGTGGCCATGAGGCAGATCCGCGGCTTGTCGCGGTCGACAAGTGGCTCGGCAGCCGCTCGCCGGCATCTCTCGTCGTCGGACGAGCGGTGGGCCAGGAAGGCGACGCGGCCAGCGCGCCGTCCTGTGCCGACGCGCCTCACTGGGCGCTGCGCGCGGCCATGGTCGACGAGTGCCTTGCTGGAGGCGTGACGCAGTCGCTTCTCGCGACGGTCGCGAACGCGACTCCTGACGCCGAGGAGGGCGGCGCGATGGCTGTCCCCGAGGAGGTGGCGACCAGGATGAGCGCGATCGACCGTGCCTTCGTTGCCGCGCTCGCCGAGAGGGGTGTGGCGTACTCGAGCGACGCTGCCTCCGCTGCGAAGGTTGAGCCGACCGGGAGGATCGATCCCTTGGTCGCTGCGAGGTTCGTGTTCGACGCTGTCGGCACCCTCGCCCCCGAGCAGGACGCGAGCGCCTGAGCCGACGCGCCTGCGACAGACGCGAAAGGCCCCTCGTATGAGGGGCCTTTCCATTGGAGCGGGTGACGGGAATCGAACCCGCGCTATCAGCTTGGGAATCATCCTTGGGCCCTATCCGCACATCCCGGCTACCAGGGGCCATCCACTGATTACCTGCGGTAATGGTAGCAGCGTTGTCCGTGTGAGTCCGCGCGAATCCGCATGAATCGGCGTCCGCTATTCCATGTTGTTCCACGAAGTCGATACGCCCACCGGCGCATTCGCTCCGTCTTTGGCGCGCGCCTCCTTCGGCCGCCACGCCATCGTGTTTGCTGTGAGGGAGGCGCTCTGCGATAGGTTCGCATCGGACGAAACAACGATGCCTCGTCCTTGATTGCTGGGGGAAAGATGATGCGTAGGTTCATCGTGGGAGCAGCGGCTGTCGCGGTCCTTGCTGCTGGCTGCTCTGCGGGCTCTGGCGACGCCACCGAAGTGGCCCAAAGTGAATCGGGCGAGGTGTCGACAACAGAGGAACCGACTGAGATCGCCTCGGTGTCGCCGAGCGAGACACCGAGCGAGACGCCGAGCGTTGAAGCCGTCGCAGTTGAGACGCCGGAGGGGCCCTTCTACGGCACCGTCGGTCTTGCGTGCGACGAATCGAGCGGGCCGTCCGTGAAGGTCGTGATTGAGCGACGCGACGACGTGGACTTCTCTGCGGCGTGGGCTCATGAGTTCGAGTACTGCGACGCGACCACCGAGGACGACGTGGTCCCGACGTCCGATGTTGAGCTCGCCGCGTATGCCCTTTCTGGGTACGACGACAACGACATCGACGTGCTGTATCAAATTTGTGCGACGGTCGACGCTAGCGACTACTACCTTTCTGGCGCGGAACTGTCTGCCGGACAGACTGCCGAGGTCAATGGAATGCTTGCGCTGTGCCCAGATCATCCGTTTGCGGAGGGGTATCGAGAAGCCGTCGAGGGCGCTTCGGGTGCCGACGCGCCACAAGAGGAAGATCAGTTTGACGCAGAAGTGAGTTACGCCAACTGCACCGCTGTACGGGAAGCAGGCGCAGCGCCGATTCACCGCGGTGATCCTGGCTACTCAAGCAAGTTGGATCGCGACGGCGACGGCATTGCCTGCGAGTAGCCGGAGCTATGTTCTTGACGCCAAACGCAGCGGATCTTCGAATTCATGGTCACGTTGTGGTGCGACAGCTCAATCTGAGCGCTAGGCGTCAGGGGACACCGTGAGCGGGAGCAAAGCCAAAGCGAGTCGCCGTGACGCCGCGGTTGGCCCCTACGAGAAGCCGAAACGCAACAAGTTGCCCCCAATTCCCGGGACCGGCAGCGCGCCAATGTTGGGCTCGGACCGTCGAACGCAAGAAGTCGAGGGACGATGCTGTATCTGTCGGAGACACCACGTCCTGCTTCTCCACTCACACGTCGTGCCTCGGTTCGCGGGAAAGCACGCCAAGGCCGAGCAGAGAAGCATGCAGAACCTAGGGATGAAGCCAAAGGGCGCCTTCTACCGCGGCAAGCCAGGTGACGCGGTCACGGGCGCAGACCAGGACTTGCCAAAGCACTACCTGCTCTGCGAGGACTGCGAGAAACGCATGTCGCAAGGTGAGCGACTTCTGGAGATGCTCGCCAATAGCGGCCCAGATCAGGTGCGACAGGCCGGCATCGAGATTCAACGCTTCGACGCCTTCGGTTGGCACCTGTCAGGAGATGCGCTGGTGCCAATTCAGCGCGCGCTCCTCGGAACTCTCGTCCGGATTCATCACGCGCCGTCCATGAGGGGCCGCTTGACCCAGAAGAACGAACTCGACCTTGCTGACCGCGTGAACCGGGACGACTACTCGCGCATTCTGCCGCCGTTCGGTGTGCGGCTCTACTCGTTCATCGCGCCTACCGGCCACACAACCCCACCCAACCCCAAGGCAATTCCGCCGACGGGCGTGAGCCGCCAACTCTCCGAGTTGATCCTCGGCGGAATCGCCTGGCACATTCCGAACTCGATCCACTTCCGTGACGGGCCCGATGGGTTCTTCACGAAGAGAGGTTGGAAGCTCCTGGCAGGGCACTTCTGGGACGACCCGCTCGTGGGCGGATACCTCGGCGCACAGCCTGCGATCGATCTCGAACTTCCCGCGCTTTGGGCCGCAGTGCCAGCCGATCAGCCTTGCCCCTGCGGCTCTGGTGAGACAAAGGCGCGGTGCTGCGCACTCACTTGGCTTTCGTAGTTGCCGAACTATCTACGCGCGAGCGCATCGAGCGCTACCGCGATGTGAGCATCGCGGTCGAGGGTGGCGTGTTGGTAAATGTGGGCGGCGCGAGTGCTGGTGTGGCCGATGCGGGCCATGAGTTCGGCAGGCGTGGCCCCGGCTTGGGCGGCAAGGGTGGCTCCGGTGTGGCGTAGGTGGTGCCAGGTGATGTCGGGACGTCCGATGGCGGTTCGGGCGGTTCGCATGGCGTGGGAGCGGGTCGCGGAGGTCACGGGCAGGCCTGTGGTGGTGGTGAACACGAGCGCGTCGGTGCCGGGGTTGGTATGGCGTTCCAGGTGCTCGGTGAGGGCGTTGGTGACGATGACGGGCAAGGCCACGGTGCGTCGTCCTGCGGCGGTCTTGGGCGGTCCGTACGCGACCGGGTGGCCTGCGACCTCCACTAGGGTTTGACGCACGCTCAGGCGGCCCCTGGCGAGGTCGAGGTCTCGGCGTCTGAGGGCGAACACTTCGCCCGGGCGAAGCCCTGACCAGGCGGCGACGAGCACGGCGGCGTGGTAGTGCTCGGGCATCGCTGCGGCCAGGCGAGTGACCTCTTGGGGTGTCAGTGGCAGGCGTTCGGGGTGGGCGACGTGACCGGCTCCGGCGATGCGGGCGGGGTTGGCGGTCAGCAGCTCGTCGTCGGTGGCCGTGGTCAGGATCGCGTGCAGGAGGCGGTAGGCCTGCGCGGCAATGGTGCAGCCCGCGTTGGGGCGCTCGCGAGTCGGCTTGGCGGGGCGGGGTGCGCCCGCCTGGTGCCAGGCGTCGACGATCGCGGGCGAGAGGCGTCCGGTTCGGGCGACGGTCAGGCCTGCGGCGTGTGCCCACGCTCGTGCCGGGTGAGTGCGTCGGGTCTCGGTGACGCCTCGAGCTGATGCGGAGGCGTGAGCGGCTTCGCTCACGGCCGCGTGCCACTCGCGCACCAGGGCCGGGGTGAGGGCGCGCAGCGGCAGAGGGCCGAGGCTGACTGCATGGCGGCCCTCGCCGACCGGCGCGAGTAGCCATCGGTCGACTAGGCGTCGGTAGAGGTCGAGGGTCCGCGGGCGCAGTTGCGGGGTACGTTGGCGCAGCCACGCGGTCGTGTAGTCGGCCAGTGTGATGTTCGCGGCCTCGGGTGCGGTCCACGAGCCCCGCAGCAGCTCGGCGCGGATCAGCGTCAGCCATCGGTCGGCCTCACTCTTGGTTGCGAAGGTGCTCGGGGCCGAACGCGACCGCCCGTCCGGACCCGTATAGCGAGCACGGAATCGGCCAGAGGCCAGGCGCTCGACAGACCCGAATGACCGGCGGCGCGCGCGCCGCTGTGTCGCGCTCACGATGCGAACCTCGCGGATGCCGCCGCAGGGCGGCGCTCGTCGCGCCGCCCTGCGCTCGTTCCCGCTGCGACCTCGAGTAATCCAACAGTTGTTGGATATTTCACACCCTTTCGTACGGAAGGCAGGAGGGGGCGGGGCCGCCAGGGGTGCGTCAGAAAACCGGTGTGAGTCTCGCGTCTGCTCATGACGCACGCGCCAGCAGGCTGGACTCGCCCAGGGTCGAGGCCAGCCGCACCAGGGCGTCGAGCATGGCCACGGCTTGGGCAGGGTTGGCGGCTGCCCACTCAGCCCACGCGCTGCCGAACGTGAGGCCGTCGAGGCGGTCGAGCATCGAGCCCACCGCCATACGCAGCGGGTCTGTGTACACCGTGGCAACAGCGGTTACGTTGTCCAGGCTTGTCCAGCCGTCGGCGGTGAGGTCGATCAGGTGGACGAGCTCGGTGAGGTCGTCGGAGGTCATAGTTTGTTCCTGTCCGTCACGGGGTCCGTGATCTTCGGGGCTGAGGGGTCGATGCTTCGCAGTAGCTCCGTGAGGTACTCGGGAGTGATGCGCGTGGGGTCGCGCTCGTTGTCGCTCACCCGTGGTTCCTGTCTTTCTGTGAATTGCGCTTCGGCGACGGGTGCGCGCACTCGGGTCGCGCGGACTGTCGTCTCGGCCCGTAGTTCGGTGACCACCGGGCACGCTGCGCTCCGTTGGCGTAGGACGGGCTGCCGTACTGGCGCGGAACCTGCCTCGCGCGATAGGTGACAGTAAGTGGTTCTTTCATCAATAGTCATGTCTTTCTCATATGGGGCTACGTCAGTGGTGGGCAGAGGGTCTACGTGGCGGGCGTGCAGAGGTGCTACGCCACGTAGACCCTGTGGCCGCCCTACGGCGATGGCCCAGGTGCTACGCCACGTAGCCCCTGCACCAGGGCGCCATCAGCCCGAATCCCACGGGTCGGCGCGCAATCGGTAGACCGCGTTGTTGCCGTACCGCGAATCCCGAATGCGCTCGATGGCGCCCCGGGCGATGAGCTCGCCGATCACCTTGCCCACACTCCTCAGGCTCTGAGGTGTGGGCTCCACGTTTGGCTTGGTGTAGCCGCAGGCCTTCGCGATGGCGGCGTGCCCTCCGAAGTAGATGCGCGCGGGCTCGCCACGGTCTCCCGTGGTGTCGAGCGCCCGATGCGCCATGAAGACCTGCACGCGGGCCTGGGCGTTCGTAAGGTACGGAGCCCAGTTGTCGAACGCTGCGCCCACGAGTCGATGCCCCATCAGAGCGACCATGCGGGATGATTTGCGAGCCACTCGGCTCGCACTGCCTGTTCCTTCGCGGGCTCCGCGAGGTCGAGCTCCGCGAGCGTGATGCAACCCTGTCTGCGGCATTCGGCGCATGAAAGCAGCAGGCTGCCGTCCTCGCACTCTTGCCACTTGGCAGGCTGCCAATGGATGCAGTCGAGCCAGTGGACGTGAAAGAGCCACCTCCCATCTTTGCCACGGATGTGCTCCTTGCCGAGCGGGCACGACGCGATCACCCAGTCGCGCCGATCGACGTGGCGAACCGGAGTGAGCGGGTGCGGGGTGCTCACGGGCACAACGCCGAACGGGACGGTCATGCCATTGGCGAAGGTGTGCGAGTGGCGCGAAGGCTCGGCGGTTGCGAGGGCTCTTGCCGTGGTCATGGCTGACCTCTACGCCTTGAACCCGGCCAGAGGGCCGCTGGTGGCGGTGCCGGTCGCTCGCTCAATCAGGGCGTCGAGCGTGTGGCGGCGGATCAGGACGCGGCGGCCAATTTTGGTCGCTGGAAGTGTGCCGGCGACGATCCACTTGTCGAGGGTGGCGACGTGCACGCGGACGTATGCGGCGGCCTCGGCGCGGGTGAGCAGGTCAGGCGCGGACAGGTTCGAAAGTGCCTTGCTAGGCATGGTGGTGTTCCTCTCGAAAGCAATGTCGAGAGAGCCGCGAACGCGCGGCTGATGCGCGCAGGGGCGCGCGTAGGCGCCAACAGATGCGGGAACACTAGAGGGCCGCGTATTGGTACGGGCGGCCCTCTCTGCGGTTGCTTACGAAGCCGTGCCCACGCGTCCCTGCCCAAAGGTGAGCGACGGGGGTGCGGTGGCGCGGATGACGGTCGTGGCTATGCGGACCACGAGTCGAGGAGGTGTTTGCTCGCGGCGAGTCTCTTGTCCACGCCAGACGCGTGAGATCGCGCTACGGTGCAGGCTTTCGATTCGAGTATCGAGAAGGGAGCGCACGGGGCGGTGAACGCGAGCCTCAACGCCCTGTGAGGTCCAGAAGTGGTCGCTCGATGTCGCGCCGCTGCGCACCGACGAATCGGCGACCCCGGCCATTACGAGGCCGCGCAGGCGCTGGTCGGCGAGGCGCTTCGGGCGGTTCATTGCCGACAGGGCGATGGTTCGTTCCCGGACCCCCGGTTCGCTCAACTGCTTCCTGATTTCGGCGCCGATCAAGTTCACCTTGGTCGCGAGGGGCTTCATCAAGGCGTTTAGCGTGCCGAGGTTGGCGGCTATGCGCGCCATGCTCGGGAAACGGACAGGATCGTGCGCCGTCAGCGTACCGGTCCCTGCTACCGCCTCGAACTTCATGATTGTCATTCATACACCCGAACGCTGACAGGCGCCAGGCGCTCCCGCTCGGGGCCCGTTGAAAAGCTGCTAGCGCGCGGGCGTTTTCGGTTGAGTCTGCTTGGGCCTACGGAGCGGGGCCTGGCCGGAGTGCCCCGCGGAGTGGGTCAGTCCCGAGGCGGTTGTCACTTTCCCATTGACAGTGGGGCTGCAGTGAGTAAGGTTGTCCCAAGGGATTTCGGACTGTATCTACGGTTGTGAGGTGAACTGGACATGACGACTTGGGTGCCACTCTTGGTCCCGCTGGAGGATTACGCCGAGTTGGCCGACCTAGTGGCTGCGCGCGAAGCTCATCGAGGTGAGCGGCCGGTTGAGGTCCGCGACGTTGCCGTTGAGGTTGATGGTGCGCCGCGAGACCCGGATGATGTGCTGTTGGAGCACTGGGTTCCGTGGTCCGTGGGCGACCTCGCGACGCTGGCTGAAGGTGCGAGCAAGACCGCTGAGCGGTGGGCAAGAGCAATGGACGCGTGCACGGAAGCGGTCAACAGTGGTCACCACTGGCTTTCAACCTCTGAAGTGGCAGAACGAACCGGGATGACAATCAACGAGTGGCGTGACGCGCCCAGAAAGATCACGCGGCACCTTCGGGCCAATTATCCCAACGTGCCCGTTGACAAGGACGGACACAAGGTTTGGCCGCTGCTTGCGAAGAGTAAGCCCGGATCTCAAGAGATCCACTGGGCGATCAATGGTGAGCAAGCGAAGAGGTGGCGAGCGGTGCGGGAGGCTCAGAGGTGAACCGGCGTCCTGAGGGGCCGCGAGACGCCAGTCGTGGAGTAGCGCGCCAAGGTAACGAGGCCAGGTCCTTTCGGCTGGAAGCCGACCGCTGGAGGCAGTTCAAGGAGCGGGCAGCGGTCGAAGAACTATCGTCCTCGTACGTGATGGCTCTCCTTGCCGCCGGATATGCGAACGGTGAACTCGAAGTGGATTTCGTGATCGACAGCCCGGACGCACCCTCGCACTCGGCACGGGTGCGCCAGGATTTGTGGGACGCCTTCAAGGCGAAGGCGAAAGACCGCGGTATGCCGCACACGCGAGTCTTCGCAACGCTCGCAGACGGGTACGCTGCTGGCCGAATTGAGGTCCAGTTGACGGCAAAGACGCGTTGGGTCGACTGACATT
Organism: Demequina sp. NBRC 110054; assembly: GCF_002090115.1. Classification (NCBI taxonomy): domain Bacteria; kingdom Bacillati; phylum Actinomycetota; class Actinomycetes; order Micrococcales; family Demequinaceae; genus Demequina; species Demequina sp. NBRC 110054. Next base: position 667,562 of record NZ_BBRK01000004.1, on the reverse strand, counting down.
GCAGCGTGGACGCGGACCGGGGAAGCCGGCTCCGGTCGTCAGTCCCTGTCCACGGTGACTGCCCCACGTATATGGTGCCCCGGCAGAGGTTTTGGAACGCGGGGTTTGGGGGTTGCGTAGATGGCGAAGATCCAGGGTGTGAAGCTTGCGGGGCGGGACTCGAATCGTCTTGCCTACGAACTGGCATCTGTGCTTGGAATCCAACCGCGGGAAGTGTCGCGGGGGCAGAGGATCGCGACCGCGTATCTTCGCGACGTATACCTGGCTCTCACAGACGAGCGCGCTGACGACGATGACCTCTTCACCATCGCAGCGGCTGCTCTCGAGTCGGCGGATCTCACCTACCAACCAGGGTGGGATACGAATGAGGGGAGGGAACGTGAACGGCGGCCTCGGCTTGAGGCTCGAGCGCTTTCGCGCTTGCTCACCGCGATTTCTGGCACACCCCGCTGCTTCATCCTGAACGTCACAGACTCCGAGCGCGGAGCAGCGTGGGAGACCGACCACGAGTCAACCTACAGATTCGACGACCACGTTACGGGGAGAGTCCCACTGCTATCGGCTGGCCCCGGAAGCCGCGTTATCTACTACTCGACCGGTCGGTCTCGGGCCAATAAGCAGCAGTTCATCGCAGCCGCCCACGTGCACGGCATCGAGGGCGATTGGGACGGACCGTGGACAGCACGGCTCAACGGGTACACCGAGTTCCCAGTAGGGGTGCCGTGGGCTGACCTTGATCTTCCCGGCGCGAACTGGCAACACGCGATCACCGAGATTTCGTTCGATACCTACTCGGCGCTCATGCGAGCTGGAGGAATCGTCGCCGGTGATGTGGAGTTGGGCGCGATCGAGTCTCAGTCGGCTGTGGGAGATGAAGACGGAAGCGACTTCATCGCGCGTGTCAGACAGGCACTCCGAGAGGACGAGAGCGATCTCGATATCGAAGTTCCAGAGCACTTGACTCAGGGAGTGCTGCTTTCTGGCCCTGCCAAGGTCATCTCCTATCGAGAAACTGAGACGAGTGCTGACCCAGAAGACAAGGTTCTCGCTCCCAAGCGCACGCAGAACCGCGCCCGTGACAAGGAAGCGGAACTGCTCGCTGTGGACTTGGTCACGCGGGCCTTCGAAAGGCAAGGGTGGGTGATGTCCGCAGACCGCCAGCGCGACGGTATCGGGTACGACCTCGAGTTCGAGCGAGGAGGCCGCGTGCTCAAGGTGGAAGTGAAGGGGATCCAGGGTAGCCAGTTGGTCTTCAACCTCACACCGAAGGAACTCTGGCGTGCAGAGACCGACCCGGACTGGTTGCTCGTCGCCGCCACGGGCGTTTTGTCTGCGCGGACGCGCAAGCTCCACGTGCTCGGGCGAGAGCGCATCGTTGGAGCCGAGAAGGCCGTCCAGAGCTTCCGTGTAAGGCTGTAGGGCACCGTTTCAGGATGGGGTTGACGGAGGAGTGATCAGGAACTTGCCGGCTGACGTCCGCCGCCGGTCCGGCCTGACGGTCGAGGCAATTCACTGGGCTTATCAGGCCTCTTGATCGATACCATGACGTGGGTGAGCGTGGATGCAGTTCTGCCGAATTGACTTCGTGCGTTCCAAGATCGATTGGATGCCAGTGTGAAAGCCCTCCCTGACGGTGTCGAACTAGCCTCGCTTGCGCTCGATCCCGAGAACCCGCGCCTACCTGACGCGGTGCAGAACACGAGCCAAGCTGACCTGCTCACGTACTTGTACAAGAACGACGTCTTGGATGAACTTGCCGCGTCATTCGTTGCGAATGATTACTTCCCCAACGAGCCCGTTCTTGTCTTGCCGCCGAACGACGAAGGCATGAGGATCGTTGTAGAGGGCAATCGCCGGGCGGCGACCTTGATGATTCTTGCGGGCGCACCAACCGCTTCGGCGGCGGGGCTTGAATTCGACCTGGCTCCCACGCCAACAGAAGAGCAACTCTCCAGTTTCAGCGTGATCCCCGCTGTCGAGGTGGAAGACCGAGACGAACTCAAGAGCTATCTCGGGTACAGGCACATTGGTGGAATCCTGCCGTGGTCTGCCGAGGCGAAGGCAAGGTGGATCTACCAGAATGTGAATGAGCAGGCAGCGGCAGGGTCGCAGCGCCCTTTCTATGACGTCGGCAGGATGCTCGGCAGCAACTCCCTGGGGGTGCGAAACCGCTACTTGGCTTGGCGTCTACTCCGTGAAGCGCGGACTGAGGGCGGCGCGGAAACTTCGTACGTTGAGGGAGAGCGGTTCAGTGTTTGGGGCCTATTGGCGGGAAGCGATCGCCTGAAGGGATATATCGGGATTGATCGCCGCGTGAGCGAGTTCGCTGACGTAGAGGCCGCCTTCGAGTCCATCGACATGGACAAGGTAGTTGAGATCGTCCGCGATCTCAGCCCAGTAGACGGCCGGCGGCCGGTACTGTCCGATAGCCGCGACGTTGGCACCTACGTCGACGTCATCTCCGACGAGCGCGCATCGCAACTACTCCGCAAGTACGGAGATCTTGAACTGGCAGCGTCAACCCTTGAGCGAGGAGCGCTCACTGAGCGGCTCCAAACACAGGCTCGCGAACTTGAAGCCCTCGCGACAGATGCTCGCCGACTCGACGTTGACGAGAGCACGCTTGACGCAGCGCAAGATGTCTTCGAAACGGCGCGTTCGATTCGAGCCGTGGTGAAGGACCGAGTCGAGTCCGATGACTGAACGCCCTACCGTGCCTCGCCCCGCGCCGATCACCCCGGACATTGATGCCTACGGCCATCGCAATCGCGCCGAGGCGCTGGCTGACTGGCTGGAACTGGCAGCAATCGCCGATCGGCCAATCAACAGTGCACAGCTTGGCGATCTCATATCGGACAACTCCTGGTCCAGAAAGCAGCCGAGGCAGTTCAGAGTCCCAGAAGGCCTCGAGTCGGAGATGACTCCAGAGAACCACGTCGATGCAGTGAAGAAGGTCCTTGACCGGCGAAACGAGACCCTGGACCATTTGTGGCCGTTCGAGATTCAAGACTCGTGGCAGGTAGTCAAGCGCGAGGGTGCGTCCTTGGACGTCCCTTACGTCGCGCTACTGTGCCTCACCGTCGCACATGCCTGGGGACTCTCAACGAAGGTGGACCCTGAAGTCATCCTCGAGTCGACCGTCGTACGAGCGCTCAGAGCTATGGGGATTGTTGCGGCACAGGTGGGAACCGCCGTCGATGAGCGAGGCGACTTCGAGAACGCGGTGGAAGGCGCAGCCAAGCACCTTGGACTCCCGAGCAACGTGAACGCCGTGACCCACAGCCTCAGAGCCAAGGACGAAGGCGTCGACACGCTCGCACTCGTCGGTTGGCCCAGCGACCGCCGAAGAGCAGGGCAGTGGGTCTTCGTGGGACAAGCGACCGTCGGCCAGAGCCAAACGTGGGAGAGAAAGATACGCGAACCTGACACAGACCACTGGGCGCAACGACTGCTGCAGCCCTTCGAGCCGCAAGTATTCCTCGCAGTGCCCCATCAGGTGAGCGCAGAACACCTTACGCGTCTCGTATCGAACAAGACTGGGCTTGTGATCGACCGTCTGAGGTTCGCATTGTCGCTCAGCGACGTTTCCTCAGACGAGAAGGACGTCATCGATGTTGTTCTAAGTGCAGGCGTATACGACGGTCGGGCCGCAGCGTAGCGTCCGCGTCACAGTCGGGCTCGGGAGATCCTCGAACGAAGCCGTTTGGAGTGGGATGCCGAACGCCTGAGGCGGTAGCACGCTCAGAGAGGTCGTGACCGTGTCCTGGCTTGCAGGTAGGGCAGCATGTCGCCGCTGGTGGTCTCACAAGAGGACCACCAGCGGCGACCGCTGATCTACCGTCGTGAGACCACGCCGGTGATTCCCGTGACGAAGAGGCCAAGGAGTGCATATGCTCCCAGCTTGAGGCCGGCGATCCAGAGCGCGAGCGCTTGATTCCCCGCGACCCGCCACGCTTCCGTCTGCCCTGAAGCGACAGGCGACAGCACGACGTCGAACGCGTAGAGGAAAGACCAGAAGCCTGGATAGCCGTTCGAGGAGACGCCAGATGCGACGGTGACCGTCCCGTCGTCCGCAACCGCCAGCGCCGTAGGAACGAAGTACTCCGCGTTTGTCCAGACTGTCGCGAAGGCAAGAGCCAAGAGCACGAGGATTCCTGTCAACGCACGTGACGGGTAGTACCCGTGTCCGATCGTCACCTTCTTGATGCCGGCCCAAATCTTGAGCCAAACGGATCCGGTGTTCCAGAGGAAGTGGTCAGTGGCGCGATAGCGGAGACGGCGGGCCTGTTCCTCTCTTCCGCTCCGTTCGAGCGCGTTGGCGACCGCGACCCATGTCGTCACAGGGAAGGGTTCGGGAAGGGGCCCACCGTGCTCAAGCCACGAGATGAGCAGTTTGACATCGTCGACGAGGTACCCAGAGATCTTGGCGAGCGTCATGTCCGTGGTGGGGGCGATCGTCACCTTCTGCACGTCAGGCGCATGCAACCTCGCATCAATCCTCAGCAGGTCGATCTCAGCGCCCGTGAGGTCGAGCTTGATCATCGGTGCGGCCGCTCGCTGTACTGTCGGCCGGCGTCGAACGAGGCGTTTCCACAACGGGACCTCTGGCTCCGCTGGTTGCGCAGGTTCTGGCTCCGGCTCTGGCTCCGGCGCGGTGTCGACGAGAACGAGTTCGCCGATCTGTGCATCTTGGGCTGACGCAAGCACGTCGCCGCCGGCTGCGGCAAATCTCCCGAAGTTGAAGGACCGGTCTACGGTGAGTCCGTCCATCCAGATGCCACCGAGCGTGGTCTCGGAACCAGTGTCTATGCCCCACCATTCCGCTTCTGCATCGGGACCCGGCGCCAATAGCGTGTGAGGGCCGAAGTCGACATCGCCGTGAATGTGGGCATCCTTGAGGTCCAGCAGGCTGATGGCGTATGGCGCGAGTCTTGGGCCGAACGAGAGCTGCCGATTGAGGTCGGGGTTCTCGGTAAGAATCGATCCCTTGAGCGAGAGACCATTGAGTCTGAATGCGGGAGACGTTGTGTAGTAGAAGTAGAGATTCCCGCCGATTTCGGCTCCCTTGGCATGAATCCCGAGGTCAAAGTTGCAGTCGTCGATTGACAGGTCGGATCCGACAGTTGCTCCTGTGAGATCGAGTTGGCCGGTTCGGCAATGTCGCACAGTGAGTTTGGTGCCAACCTGTGCTCGAGCAAGAACGACGTGCGACGCGCGCGGACGCACACCTCCTCCGTTCGTGACCCATAGTTCGCCTCCAATCTGTGATTGGTTCATCTTGAGCGATGTGGCGCCGGCGTGAATCGTGACATCGCCTCCCGCACGTACATGTTGAAGATCAATCCATCGATCCCACCCGCAGGGCCAACCGCTTCCTTTTCCAAATCGCTCGCAGTGGTCGTTCACGGCGAGCGCGTATGTGAGTCTGATCCAGATTTCGCCGCCCACCTGGAGGTGTCGTGCAACAAGTTCGCCTGCGACTCGACCGTCGACTTTCAGGTCACCGTCGATCTGGGTGCTGCTTAGGTCAAGGAAGTTCGTGTGGGAGCCCTGGCATGCACAGTTGGACTGGTCGCAGTGGCCGATGTCGGTGCCGGTGACTACGAGCCCACCGAGATGTGCACCTTGGCAGTAGAGAGCGGCCATCTCGCATTCGATGGAACGGAGTACCGGGATAGTTGAGTCGCGTATATCCAGCGTGTCAAGACGGCAATGTAGGAGGCTTATCCCGAAATCAAGTTTGGCGGCCCGAAGGTCCACTAGGCCGACGATCCAAGCGCCTCGGATGACCACGTCCTGTGTGTTGCCCTGGAGCCTTGCGAGTGCCGCAAGGAGGTCGGCCGAGTGCAGCGCTCGCTGTGGGCGGAGATCGCCAGGTGCGATGTTCTCGAAATCCCTATCGGGAGAGAGGTCAAGAAATGTGCTCTCTTGGAGCATTTTGTCGAGTTCGTCCAGGGAGGCGAATCTGCTTTTCCGCTTCGGTGCTTTCTCAGTCACGGATGCACACTAGCGGGCCAGAGATCCCTGCCTTCCTTCTGCACTTTAGGTTTGAGGGGAATCGTGCTCTAGGGCTTGAACTTGTTTCGCTCGTGCCAATCGAAATAGAGCGCACGTCCGGAGCTCCTTGCTGACACCGGGCGCGTGACCAGGTTCGCGGTGACGTAGGACATCTCCGTGCGGGAGAGCAGGCGACTTGCCTTGATCCTTCCATCGGGTTGAACGGCGATGTAGCCCTTGTCGAACAGTGCGTCACATCCGAACACGCAGTTGAGCATGGCGACGTTGTCGAAGTCCACTCGCTCGGCGCCGGTGCACTGCGACCGTGGCTTGATGTGAGCCGCAACCAGGAATCGCTCGGAGAACGTCCTTCCGCACAGATCGCACACCCCCGTCGACCCTGGCAGGAGGTGCTTGCGGAGCGCGCCTTGCTCTAGGCGGCGCTGCGCTGTCTGCTCCGCGTCGGTCTCGCCGACGAAGGGCCGCAGCTCCTCCTCGATGGTTTGTGCTTCGAGGTCTGCACGGCGTGGTTCAAGATCGGCGAGACTCGGGAGCTTGAATACTGCTTCTACCTGCTCGGGCGGCAGGACGTCGAAGCCTTGGGGAACATTTCTCGGGTTGTACGGAGTCCCGTCCTTCTTGAGGGTCGCGGCGTTGAGCGTCGCGTAGTCGATGCTGATTCGCGTGACGTCCGCGATCGCGTACATGAGCTCCCACGCATGCCCGTTGTCATCGACGCCCCAGAGGCGTTCGGCGAGGGCGTGGTTGCGGAACTTGTGGGTGACGACTCCCGTGGCGTATGCGTATCCCGTCTTGGACGGCTTGCCTGTCCGCAGGTCTGTGACCTTGCCGGTGAAGATTACGCGGTCTCCGGCGTTGATCTTGGTCCAGTTGCGGAGGTTGTCGCCGCCGACCTTGTCGGTGACGCCCCAGAAGGCCACGTTGCCGTCCATGCCATGCACCGCCCGCAGGACCTGAAGATCCTGGATCGTCAACTCGTTCCTGACATGCGGATCGCTCAGCCGCATTCCGGGCGTCATCGTCGCTGCGCCCGGTGGGAAGGGTGTGTTCTTGGGGTACAGGTCTCTGTGCCGTGGATCGACCGTGTGCACGAAGTGCGCCTTGGACGTCTCGCTGCTGGCTGGCTGGATCACAAGGTTGGTCATGGTCGCCTAGTACTCGTCGTACTTCTTCGCCGACCCACGGACCCGGTCGGCGGGGTACTTGCTCTCATTGAGAGCGATCTTGGCCTCGACCGCCGTGGGGATGTCGATGTCCATCACCTGGGCAAGGCGAAGCAGATAGATCGCGACGTCGGCGACCTCCTCCTCGATCGCCTCCCGGCCAGCGGATTCCTGCAGTGCCTCGCGCACCTGCTCGTCTGTCTTCCACTGGAGCAGTTCTGCCAGCTCGCCGAGCTCGCCCATGAGCGCCAGCAGGAGGTTGCGAGGCGTATGGAACTGGTCCCAGTCGCGCTCGTCAGCGAACCGCGCAATGCGTTCCTGCATCTGAGAGATGTCCACGCTCGCATCCTATAGATCCGCACGGTACGACACATGTGTCGTACCGTGCGTTCAAACCGTGCTCAGAAATGCATGCGATACGACACGGATGTCGTATCGCTACTTCTCAGCCTCGGGCGATGGTGTCGAGCGCGGCTGCGAGATACGCGTCTCGGGCTTGGCTCGCGTGCTGATAGAGACTCGCTGCGCGGGTGCTGGTGTGGCCGATGCGGTGCATCAACTCGGCTTGGGTAGCGCCTGCTTGCGCTGCCAGGGTCGCGCCTGTGTGGCGCAGGTGGTGCCACGTGATGTCGGGCCGGCCGATCGCATTGCGGGCGGTTCGCATCGCTACCGAACGGGCTCCCGACCTCACCGGGTTTCCGGTCGAGGTGGTGAACACAAGCGCGTCAGGTCGGGAAGGGTGCGTGGTGAGGTGTTCGGCGAGGGCCTCTGTCACGAGGCCCGGCAGGGCGACCTTCCGTCGGCCGGCAGCGGTCTTGGGTGGCCCGAAGGTGACAGGCTGGTCGGGGATCTCGATCATCGTTCGTCGCACAGTGAGCTGACCGGCATCGATGTCGATGTCGTCTCGGGTGAGAGCGAAGACCTCGCCGGGCCTCAGCCCCGACCATGCGGCCACGAGCACGGCTACCCGCAGGTGCTCGGGCATCGCGTCAGCGAGATCGGCGACCTCTGAGGCCGTCAGCGGCATGCGCTCCGCGTGAAAGACGTGCCCGGCTCCAGGGATGCGGGCGGGATTGCTGGTGAGCAGCTCATCGTCAACGGCGGTGGTGAGGATCGCATGAAGGAGCCGATAGGCCTGTGCGGTGACGGTGCGCCCCGCATCCGGTCGAGCCGGACGGACAGGGCGCGGCTGAGGAGAGCCGGCCTGCTGCCAGGCCGCGACGACTGCAGGGGACAGCCGCCCCGTAGGTGCGACCGTCAGCCCCGCGCCGCGAGCCCACGCTCGCGCGGGATGCCCACCCCTCGTGCCCAGCGTTCCACGCGCCGCCGCGGACGCGTGCGCACTGGCGGTCACGGCGGCGAACCATTCGCGCACGATGATCGGGCTGATCGCCCTGAGCGACAGCGCCGACAGATCGACTGCGTCCCGACCCTGACCGACGGGAGCGAGGATCCACCGCTCGGCCAGACGCCGGTACAGATCGAGCGTTCGCGGACGCAGGTGCGGGGCACGTTGGCGCAGCCACGCGGCGGTGTAGTCAGCAAGCGTGATGTCTGCGGCCTCGGGAGCCGTCCAGGTCCCGCGCAGCAGCTCGGCATGCATCAATGTCAGCCACCGGTCTGCCTCGCCCTTGGTGGCGAACGTCGACGGGCCGGATCGCGACCTGCCGTCCGGGCCGGTGTAGCGGGCGCGCCACCGCTTCGAGGGCAGCTGCTCGACTGCGCCGAAGCCGCGCCGAGTCACGCTCTTGGCGCGGCTCATCGCACAATCCGAACGGGAGAGGCGGTCGAGAGAAAAGGAGAGGGGGGTCGGGCGTCCATCGCGGGCCTTCTTCCACGTTGTTCCACGAAGGCCCGAACAAGGGAGAAGCAGGAGGTGTACTGAGAGTGTGAATCTCGCTATCTACCTGCGATGATGATTGGAGCGGGTGACGGGAATCGAACCCGCGCTATCAGCTTGGGAAGCTGAAGTTCTACCATTGAACTACACCCGCAGCGCCGTGTAGGTCACCCCATATTAGTGGGTTCGACAGTCGGAGCGCACCACCCGCGCCGGTCCGCACGCCTCGCGTTGGAGGTTTCGACGATGCGGAACCGGGCCGCGTGGCAGTCCGGCCCGCACGTTTCTCGCAGGGTCAGAGCACCGTTGCGACGAGCGACCACTCGCTCGTGAACGTCTCGCCGGGCGCGAGCGGATGCACCCCGAGCGCCTCCGGCTCGCCCTTGCCCTGGGCAGCGAGCCGCAGCGAGTCGTTCACGTGGCTCACCGGCTCGACGGCGAAGAACGGCTTTCCCTCGGGCGCGAAGAAGATGAGGTGGCTGAGCGACTCGTCGGCCTCCATGTCGAGCTGGAGCGCGCGAGGCCACGTGATCGTCGCGACCGTCGGGTCGGTGCGGTCTGTGAGGCAGTCGTCCACGACGGTCGAGCCGAGCGCGTGCCGGGCGCGGAAGTCCGCGCGCGCGGGCAGGTCGCCCGCGGGGCCCGTCGGCAGCGAGTCGACGAGCTCGTAGGCCGCGTCGCAGCGGACCTGGAGCTCGACCTCGCCTCCCCGCGGCTGCTCGGACGTGCCCAGGCTGCGCACGAAGTAGGGGTGGTGGCCCAGACCGGCCGGGAAGGTCTCGTCGGAGACGTTCGTCATTGCCATCGTCACTCGGAAGCGGTCGCCCTCGAGCGTGTAGGTGAAGCGCGACGTGAAGTCCCACGGGAAGTTCGCGTCGGGGATGGTCCGCGAGTCCAGCGCGAGCGTCACGTGAGCGGCGTCGGCCTCGACGACCTCCCACGGCACGTAGCGGCCGACGCCGTGGCTCGCGGTGCTGCCGGCGCTCGTCACCTGAAGCGGGTGCTCGATGCCGTCCCAGATCAGGGACGGCCCGCTGATGCGATTGGACCAGGGCACGAGGGGGAACGAGGCCGCGTCCCCCGCCCGGCCGGGGTTGTCCGGCGTGGGTCTCATCGCGTCCACCCACGTCTCGCCAAGCCGCACCTGACCGTACGCGATCGAGCCGCCGAGGTCGGGCAGCAGCCCGACTCGCCAGGTGCCGTTGTCGAGGATGAGCATCGCGGTCATGCCCCCATTGTGGGGGAGGATCGGCGGGTCTCCCCGCGACCTGGTACCCACGGCGAGTCCGATTCCTCCCGAGTGCCCCACTTCGCGCGCCGGGTTCATCACACCAGGTAGACCCGGATGCGGGGGGAGGGCCCCAGTGGCGCTAAGGTGCGTGCACGCATGTCTTGAAGGGAGCCGCCGTGGACGACCTCGACACTGCCGCGCCTCCGGTGCCGCAGCGCCGCGCCGCTGTCGCAGGCCTGGGTGTCGTCGCGGTCGTCGTCTGGGGCCTGGTCGCCTGGCCGCTGGTGTCCGCGTGGGTCGTGAACGCGCAGGAGGCGCCGGCCGCGACGGTCGACGCGACGAGCGGAGCCTGCTTCGATCTCCCTGACGACGCCGCGGATCCCGGTGGATATGCGGAGCTGGCCGGAGTGGTTCCCGTCGACTGCGCGGTCGCGCACGACGGGCAGTACTACGCCGTCGGCGCGTTCGGCGACGAGGGCAGCTCCCTGGGTGACTACCCGGGCGCGCAGTCCGCTCGCGACGCTGTCATCGACAAGTGCACCGCTTCGCAGCACCTCGACGCCCTCGACGAGGCAGCCTACGAGATGGACGTCCAGGTCTACTTCCCGAGCGCGGCCAGCTGGGATCAGGGAGACCGCGCGTGGGCATGCGCCGTCGTCGACGCGGATGCGCCGGTCACGGGCTCGGTGCTGATCGACTGACCGGCGATCATTGCCTGTGAAGTGCCTGCTAGACCGCCTTTCGGGACGAATCTCGGAATGTTTGGGAACTCCTCCCGGGTTGGCATTGGTGACCGCACGGGCGGTTGGCGGCACTCGGCTCACGAGGTCCTGAGGCCGTCCTGGAACCCCAGATCACGGGGAGCAAGGAGCACATCATGGCCATCGGTACCGGAATCTTCCTCATCGTCCTCGGCGCGATCTTCACCTTCGCTCTGAACGCCTCCGTCGACGCGGTGAACCTGGGCGCCGTCGGCTGGATCTGCATGATCGCGGGAGTCGCGTCGATCGCGATCTCGCTGATCGTCAACGCGCAGCGTTCGAACACCACGCACCGCGAGATCCGCGACGAGCACGCGGTCCGCGACGACAACCGCGAGGTGCGCCACAGCACCGTGGAGCGCTGACCCTCCCCACCCTCGTCACGGGGTTCGCCTGTCGAGAGACACGCGGACCCCGTTGTCGTGTCCGGGGGGCGGGACTTCGCGAGTGGGACGATGCGGCGCTGGCGTCGGGCTTGGGGCGACGCACTTCGGACGATGCGGCGCTTGCGCCGGGACGCGGGCGCCGCAGCTCGGAAGGTGCGATCGCCGTGCCGGGACGAGCACGCGGACGAGCGGTCGGGCCTCGGTGCTTCCTCGGCTAGGCGTTCGTCGTCTCGACGTCCTGGATCGGCTCGATCTCCCTCGGGGCACCGCGTCCGAGCCTGACGAACGGCCTGCGCGCCTGGAACTCGAGCACGACGTTCCAGTGCCGCGCGGCCCACAGCCCCACGGCCGCGGACACCGCGAGCGCCGCGATGGCTCCGATGCCGATCGCCCAGCGGGGTCCGTACGCCTCGCCGATCCACCCGACGATCGGGGAGCCGATCGGCGTGGTCCCGATGAAGATCATCATGTACAGCGCCATCACCCGTCCGCGCATCGACTGATCGGTCGTGAGCTGGACCGTCGTGTTGGCGGCCGTGATCATCGTGAGGGCGGCGAAGCCCACGGGGATGCCGGCGATCGCGAACGCCCAGTAGGTCGGCATGACCGCGAGCAGCGCGTTCGAGACGCCGAAGCCGAAGGCGGCGAGCACCACGAGCTTGAGTGTGGGGCGCTTGCGCCTCGCGGCGAGCAGCGCCCCGCCGAGCGAGCCGATTGCGAGGATCGAGCCGAGGATGCCGTAGTCCTCCGGTCCTCTGTCGAACGCGACCCGCGCCATCATCGCCGAGGTCATCTGGAAGTTGAGGCCGAACGCTCCGACCACGCCCACGACCACGAGGATCGCGACGATGTCAGGCCTGCTCCGCACGTACCTGACGCCCTCGAGCACCTGGCCAGGCTGCCGCGGGGCGCGGCGCTGATGCTCGAGCTCCGAGCCGCGCATCAGCAGCAGCGCGATGATCGTCGCGAGGAAGGTGAGCCCGTTGAGGACGAATACCCAGCCGGAGCCGACCCATGCGATCAACAGGCCCGCGAGGCCGGGGCCGATGAGGCGTGCGGCGTTGAAGGACGCCGAGTTGAGCGCGATCGCGTTCGGCAGTCCTGACTGTGGGACCAGGTCCGACACGAAGGCCATGCGCGCGGGGTTGTCGAAGGCGGTCACGACTCCGAGGCCGAGCGCGAACGCGTACACCTGCCACAGCTGGGCGTTGCCGGTGAGCACGATGACGCCCAGGCCCACACCGAGCGCGGCGCCCGCCGATTGGGTCACGAGGAGGAGCTTGCGGTGATCGACCCGGTCGGCGACCACGCCGGTCCACGGGCCTATCAGGAGGAACGGCAGGAACTGCAGCGCCGTGGTGATGCCGACGGCGAATCCGGAGTCGTCGGTGAGGTCGGTCAGCACCACCCAGTCCTGCGCGATGCGCTGCATCCAGGTGCCGATGTTCGACACGATCGCGCCTGCGAACCACAGGCGGTAGTTGTAGATGCCGAGAGAGCTGAAGGTGCGATTCATTCCTAGGTTCTCAACGCGAAGCGGCCGCGGGCCATTCCTGGGCCGCCGTCCAGCGTATCGCTCGGGCGCATGGCGGGCCTGCCGGCGGCCTGCCCTCGTTAGGCTGGTGACATGACTCGATCGCTGCTGATCCTGGGTGGAACCGCGTGGCTGGGGAGCGAGGTGGCCCGCCAGGCCGTGGCGCGTGGCTGGGAGGTGACATGCCTCGCACGAGGTCGGTCCGGAGTGGTCCCGGCTGGGGCCTCGCTCGTCGAGGGTGACCGCGCCCACGCGGGCGCGTACGACGCCCTCGTCGGCAGGAGGTTCGACGCGGCGATCGAGGTGAGCTGGCAGCCTCGGTTCGTGCAGGAGGCGCTCGCGGCCCTCGGCGACGCCGTGGACCACTGGACCTATGTGTCGTCCGTGTCCGTCTACAGTGCCGATCGCGCGCCGAACTGCGAGGCGTCACCCCGCATGGAGGCGCTGCACCATGAGGTCGACGCCACCCACGAGCACTACGCGCAGGCGAAGGTCGCGTGCGAGGACCTGACCACGAAGGCTCGAGAGGACGATGCCCTGCTCGCCCGGCCGGGCCTCGTCGCCGGTCCTGGCGACCCGACGGACAGGTTCGGCTACTGGCCCGCGCGCGCCGCGCTCGCGGCCGACGGGCCGATCCTGGTGCCGGCGGCGGGTGCGCCCACCCAGGCCATCGACGTGCGAGACCTCGTCGCATGGATGCTCGACGCCGGCCAGTCCGGCGTGGTGGGTCCGGTCAACGCGGTCGGCGAGCAGGTGCCTTTCGCGCAGATGATCGAGACCGCGCGTACCGTCGCGGGCCACTCGGGCGAAGAGCACAATGCGACGACGCCGTGGCTGGCCATGCGGCGAGTCGGCAGCTGGGCTGGGCCCTCCTCGCTGCCGATGTGGGTGCCGGCGGGCAAGTTCCCGCCGATCGGCGCCCACTCGTCGGATCGCTACCTGGCGACGGGCGGCTCCTGGCGTCCTCTCGAGGAGACGATGCGCGACGTCCTTGCGTGGGAGAGGGGTCTAGGTCTCGACCGCCCGCGGAAGGCGGGGCTGTCCCGCGAGGCCGAGCTCGACCTCATCGCGCAGCTCGCCTGACCCGCCCCGCGTCCGGTACCGCTTGTGGCGCCCGGCGATGTCTGACTAAAGTCAGGCATGTGGATCCCCGGCTCATCCAGTCCTTCAGGCAGTTCCAGCGCGTCGTGACGCGCGACGTCGGTGCGCTCCAGGCCGACTTCCTCGTGCGCGGCCGGCCGTTCGCCGCGTCGCGCCTCCTGTGGGAGATCGGGGAGACCGGCGTCGAGATCGCGGCACTGCGCTCGCGGCTCGGGCTCGATTCCGGCTACGTGTCGCGGCTGCTGCGCTCGCTCGAGACCGAGGGTCTGGTCGAGGTCGCGCCCAGCCGGGACGATGCGCGCGCCCGGGTGGTCCGGCGCACCGCCGCCGGTGCGGAGGAGGCACGCACGCTCGACTCCCTGAGCGACGACGTCACCAGCGCGCTGCTGTCGGAGCTCGACGAGGACGAGCAGCGCGCGCTCGACTCGGCCGCCCGCACCGTGACCCGGCTGCTCACGCGCCCGCACCTCACCGTCGAGGTGGTCGATCCCGCCTCGCCCACCGCGCGATGGTGCGTGGCGCAGTACTACGCCGAGCTGCAGGCGTCCTTCGATGCCGGCTACGACCCGACCAAGGCGGTCGCGGTCGGCGCAGCGGAGCTCACCGAGCCCCGTGGCGCGTTCCTGCTCGTCATGCTCCACGGGCAGCCCGTGGGATGCGGTGGCGTCACCCTGCCCGCGGGCGAGCCCGCGTTCCTCAAGAGGATGTGGGTCGCCCCCTCGGCGCGTGGGCTGGCTGTCGGCGCGACGCTGCTCGACGCGCTCGAGGAGCGTGCCCGCCTCTCCGGCGCCGATGTGGTGCGCCTCGACACGAACTCCGCGCTCGGCCCGGCCTGCAGGATGTACGAGGCGCGCGGCTACGCCCAGGTGCCGGACTTCAACGGCGAGCCCCACGCCGACCGCTGGTACGCGAAGGGGCTGTGAGCCGGCACGCGGATCCGTCGGCGCCAAGGGCACGCGATCGGCGCCGCCCCGAGGCGCGGCGCGTCACGCGCTCGCGGTGTCGAGCATCGCGACCTGCGCGGGCGTGAGCTCCACGTCGACCGCCTCCGCGCACTCGAGGTACTGATCCCAGGTGCGGGCGCCGATCAGCGGCACCACGGTTGGCTGCTCCTGCGCCATGAGCCACGCGAGCGCCACCTGGTTCCCGGTAGCGCCCGTCTCCGCCGCGACCGCGTCGAGCGCGGCGAAGCGAGCATCAGCGTCGGGTCCCACGTAGTTGGGCATCGCCCAGAACGATGGATCGCGACGCTCCTTCGCGGAGTAGAGGCCCTTCAGGACGGGCGAGTACGCGACGAGCGGCATGCCCGTCGTGCGTGCGAGGTCCAGATGCTCGTGGCCGACGACGCGGAAGTCGCTCAGCCCTGCGCGCGGTCGCAGGTAGCTGTGCTGGAGCTGCACGGTCGCGGGCGAGGGCCAGCCGTGCGCACGCGCGATCTCCTGCACGAGCGCGATCCTCCATGCGGGGGCGTTGGACCACGCATATGCGCCGATCCTCCCCTCCTCCGCGAGTCCGGCGAGAGCCCCGACAGTCTCCTCGAGCGGTGCTCGGCGGTCGTCGACGTGCACGTAGTAGAGGTCGACACTCTCCGCGCCGAGCCGGTCGAGGGAGGCAGCGATGGACTCCCGCACCACCTCGCGCGACGCGCCCACGAAGTGGTCATAGGCGGCCTCCCAGTCCACCGAGCCGTCGGGTGAGAACGCCGCCGCGGGGTCGACGACGCGCGCGGTGCCCTTCGTGGCGAGCATGACCCGTTCGCGGGCGCCGGTGTCGGCGAGCCAGCGTCCGAGCAGCGCCTCCGACTGGCCTCCGTCGGTGCCGGGCGCCTCCCACCAGCAGTAGCAGTCGGCGGTGTCGACCATCGCTCGTGCGGGTGAGCCGTCCGGCGCGGTGAAGCGAGGGGCGACCTCGCCGACGAAGTGGTCGAGGATGCGCCGGGCCTCGCTCTCCGGGGTGCTGGTCCCCATGAGCATGGCGCCGACGCCGAGCGGTGCGATCCAGGTGCCGCCGATCTCCCGGGCGGTGCGGGTTCCCTGTGTGTCCATGTCTGCGACGCTAGAAGTTCGAGCGCGCTCGAAGTCAACACCTCGATCTGGGGCGCCCGCCGCATCGTCCCTTCCCCGTGACGGGCGGGCGCGCCCGGCCTACGGTGGGGACATGGACGGGTGCACGATCGACGAGGCCGCCGCGCGCATGGGGATCTCCAAGCACACCCTGCGCTACTACGAGCGCGAGGGTCTGCTCGCGCCGGTCGGCAAGGCGCCCAACGGGCACCGCCGCTACTCCGACGAGGACCTGGGGTGGGTGCGCACGATCCAGCTGCTGCGCGGCACGGGCATGCCGATCCGCGAGATCAAGGACTTCGTCGAGCTCAGCCGGTCGGGCGACCACACGGTGCCCGAGCGGATCGAGGTGCTGGTGCGCTATCGCGAGGAGCTGCTCGAGCGGATGGCGGCCGACCGCGAGCGGCTCGACTTCCTGGACTTCAAGCTCGAGGTCTACCGCGGGATCGTCGGCGATCCCGACGCGAACGTACGGGCCGAGGTGCGCGCGACGGCGTGAGCGACCCGCTGGGGGAGTCGAGGTGTCGGCGCGCTGCGGATCACGAGAGCACCCTGACGGGCTCCTCGGGCTCCGGGTCCTCAGCCGCCGGCGTGCGTGAGACGCTCCGCGGCCTGCGGCGCGCGACCACGATGTTCGCGACGGCGATGCCGGCGATGACGAGCCCCGCGCCGAGGAGGGACGGGACGTCGGGCACCTCGTCGAACGCGAGCCAGCCGGTCAGCAGGCCGACGGGCGGGACGAGGAGCGAGAAGGGGGCGACGGTCGAGGCGGGGTACCTCCCCAGCAGGGTGTTCCAGACTCCGTAGCCGAACAGCGTGGCGAGCAGCGCGAGGTAGCCCAGCGAGAACGCCGCGCCCCAGGTGGGATGCGTGAGCGCCGTGGCGATCTCGGTCGGGCCCTCGAACATCAGCGAGAGCGCGAACAGGGGGATCGGCGGCACCGCGGCCGACCATACGACGACGGACAGCCCGCCGACCGCGCCGAGGCGGCGCGTGAGGACGTTGGAGGTCGCCCAGCAGGCGGCGGCCGCCACCGTGAGCGCGAAGCCGACGACGGTCGCCGACGCGCCCGCGTCAAGCCCGATGAGGACGATCCCGGCGACCGCGATGACGAGGCCGGCGATGCGACGGCCGGTGAGCCTCTCCCCGAGGAACGCGACGGCGAACAGCGTCGTGAACACCACCTGGACCTGCAGCACCGTGGCGGCGAGGCCAGAGGGCATCCCCAGCGCGATCGCGACGAACAGGAAGCCGAACTGGCCCACGCCCATCGCGAGGCCGATCGGGATCAGCCGTCGCCAGGGGATCCCTCGGCGCGGGACGAACGGCGCGGCGAGCGCGAACACGACGACGAAGCGCAGGGAGGCGAGTAGGAGCGGAGGCATGTCCGCGACGCCGAGGCGGATCACCGCGAAGTTCGCGCCCCATGCGATCGTCACGAGCACGGCCAGCAGCGTGTCGCGAGGCGTAAGGCGGGCGTGCATGTGGCTCCGTTCTTTCGGGGCCAGCCTAGGGAAGGAGGGGCGGGCCACGCGGACGATGCTGGCACCTGGTGCGGATGTCGGACCTAGGCGCGACACTGTCGCCATGGCCGCATCGTCGTCTCGCCCAGCGCCGCCATCTCAGCCAGCATCGTCCTCCAGTCCCGCGACTTCGTCTGATCCGTCACGCCCGACCGACGTGCGCATCGTCCCGGCGTCTCAGGCCGATCCGGCGGATCTGGAGGCGGTGTTCGATGCGCCGGGAGACCAGCGCGCGTGCCGCTGCCAGTGGGTCAGGCTGCCTCGGGCCGACTTCAGCGCCATGTCGCGCGACGCCCGTGCGGAGGCGCTGCGCGAGCAGGCGGGCTGCGGGACGCACCGCGAGCAGACCTCGGGGCTGCTCGCCTTCGTCGACGGCGTGCCGGCCGGCTGGGTGGCCGTCGAGCCGCGTGCGGCCTACCTGCGTCTGCGCGCCGCGCGTTACCCATGGCTCGGGCGCGACGAGGACAAGGACGACGACCGCGTCTGGGCCGTCACGTGCTTCGTGGTCAGGCGCGACTTCCGCGGACGCGGGCTCATGGCCGCGCTCGCGGTGGCGGCGGTCGACCATGCGCGCGCGAGAGGTGCCGCCGCCGTCGAGGGCTACCCTCGCGTTGTCGACCCCGCCGGGGACACTCCTGAGGGCGCCCTCTTCGTCGGCACGGTGGGGGCATTCGAGGCTGCCGGCCTGCGCATGGTGTCGACCCCCACACTGCGCAGAAGGGTCATGCGGCGCGAGCTGGCGTGACTGCTTCCCTGTCGTGGCGCGGCGTGGCCTGTCCGAACCTCGCCGAGAGCGTCTGGCGCCGCGCGCGGACACGTCAGCTCGTCGACCAGAATCCGGGCAGAACGTCCCAAGGTCATCCTTTGGGGTTTCCCTGAAGAAGCCTTTGCCTTCTTATTTCCGCCACTCGATGTCTCCACAGTGAACCTTTCCGTGCCACGATGAGCACGTGACGACTCTCTCCTCCCGCCTCGATGCCACCCTCGACACCGCGCGTGCGGCGGACAGGGTCGTCGGCGGAGTCGTGCTGGTCTCCGTGGATGGAGAGCTCGCGTACTCCAGGGCCTTCGGGATGCGCGACCGCGAGGCCGGCGCCTCGATGCAGCGCGATGCGGTCTTCCGCCTCGCCTCCGTCACCAAGACCTTCGTGACGGTCGGGGCGATGCGGCTCGTGGAGGAGGGCGTGGTCGGGCTCGACGAGCCGACCTCGCTGTGGCTGACCCGCTTCCACCCGCTGCTCGCGGACGGCACCGAGCCCGACATGACGCTGCGCCACCTGCTCGCGCATACGTCCGGGCTGGGCTACGGCTTCGCGCAGAAGCCGGGGCATCCGTACCACGCGCTCGGCATCTCCGATGGGCTCGATGCCTCCGTGCCGAGCATGCACGACAACCTTGACCGTCTCGCGAAGGCGCCGCTCCACTTCGCGCCCGGCGAGCGCTGGGAGTACGGTCTCGGGCTCGACGTCGCCGGCCACCTGCTCGAGGCCTCCGCGGGAGTGCCCCTCGCGGAGATCCTGCGCCACGCGGTGTTCGAGCCGCTCGGCATGCACGATGCGGGATTCCTCGCCAAGGACCCCTCCAGGCTTGCTGCGGCCTACGCGGCGAGCGCGTCGTCGCCGGTGCTCATGTCCGATCCGTTCTCGCTCGACAACGGGGACGGCACCTCGACGGTGTTCTCGCCCGGGCGCGCGCTCGACCCCCACGTGTACCCGTCGGGAGGGTCCGGCATGGTGGCCACCGCCGACGAGGTGATGCGCCTGCTCGAGGCGCTGCGTCTCCACGGCGAGGGGATCCTGTCGCCCGAGTCGGTGCGCGAGATGATGTCGCTCCAGGTCGGTCCCGAGGCAGAGGCTGGCGGCGCGGGCTGGGGCTTCGGGCTCGGTGGGGCAGTGCTCGCCGATCCGGTCGCCGCGGGCGTGCCGCACTCCGAGGGCACCTACATGTGGGGCGGCGCGTACGGCCATCACTGGTTCGTGGACCCGTCTGCTGGGATCACGTGCGTCATCATGACCAACACCGCGCACCCCGGTGCGGAGTCGCCGACGCACCGCGCGATCGTCGAGGCCGTCTACCGGTAGGTGGCGCCGCCTCCTCCTTGGGAGCTGACGCGGGGGCATTCGAGTGGCGACCTTGCCGCGCCGGGCTTATCGTTCAACCATATGGTTGTACAAGCTGATCTCTCCGACGCCGAGGTGGACCGACTCTTCCACGCCTTGGCCGATGCGACGCGACGCGACATCGTGCGGCGCACCCTGGTCGGCGACGAGTCCGTGACCGCGCTCGCCGCCGAGTACTCCATGTCCTTCGCGGCGGTCAGCAAGCACGTCGCGGTGCTCGAGGAGGCGGGTCTTGTGACCAGACGACCCGACGGCCGCCGGCGCCTCGTCCGCGCCGACCCCGAGCGGCTCGCACAGGCGCAGCGCCTGCTCGACGCCTTCGAGCGGGTCTGGCGTCACCGCATCGACGCGCTCGACTCTGTGCTGTCCACCCCCACCGCAACCCCCTGAACGTTCCGCCCCGGAAGGAACACCATGCCCATCACCGACGTCACGAAGAATCTCGACGCACTCACGCTGACCGTCATCGCGGACTTCCCGGTGCCGGTCGCACGACTGTGGGAGGCGTACGCCGATCCGCGCCAGCTCGAGCTGTTCTGGGGTCCGCCAGGATGGCCGGCACGCTTCACCCGCCACGACATGACGGTCGGCGGCACCTCCCTGTACTCCATGACCGGGCCCGACGGCACCACGTCCGCCGGCTACTGGGAGTTCACGCGCATCGTCCCCGGAGAGCTGATCGAGGTCATCGACGGTTTCGCCGACGATTCAGGGGCCCCCAACGCGGCGATGCCCACCATGAGGCTCTCCATGGCCTTCGAGTCGACCGACGACGGCTGCCGCCTGCGCTCGACGACGTGGTTCACCTCCCTCGAGGAGCTCCAGCAGCTGCTCGAGATGGGCATGGAGCAGGGCATGGTCATGGCGATGGGGCAGATGGACCGGGTGCTCGAGGGGCTGCGGGAGTTCGCCGCGGGCAAGGGCACGCTGCTCGAGGAGCTCTCTGAGGTCCACGTGCGCATCAGCCGGTGGATCGAGGCGGATCGCGACACCGTCTGGCATGCCTACGTCACCCCGGAGCTGCAGAGGCAGTGGCTGCTCGGCCCCGACGGCTGGCGCATGACGGAGTGCGAGCTGAACCTTGAGCCGGGCGGCACGCATCGGACGGCATGGGCGCCCGAGCCGGGCACCGAGGGGGAGCCCTTCGGCTTCGAGGGCGAGGTGCTGCTCGTCGACGCTCCCCGTCGCGCCGTCACCACCGAGCGCATGATCGGGGTGCCGGAGCCTCAGAACACCAACGACCTCATGATGATCGAGGACGACGGCGGCACCCTGATCACGCTCGTGATCCAGTACCCCGACGCGGCCACCAAGGACATGATCCTCGGCACCGGGATGGTCGGTGGCATGGAGACCAGCTACGCGCGACTGGAGCGGATGCTTCAGGACGACTGACAGAGCGAGGCTCGGGGGTCATGCGGGCCAGGACGATGCGGGGGTGGCCCGGGCGGTGGCCCGCCCGGGCCGGGTCCGATCAGTCCTGCGTCAGCACGGGCACCGCGCCCGTGGTGAGCGGCGCGCGCGGGATCGTGAGCGTCACCGTGGTGCCGTGACCGACGGTGCTCGCGACCGACAGCGTGCCTCCATGGGCGTCGACGATCGCCGCGGTGATGGCGAGCCCCAGCCCCGAGCCCCCGCCCTTGGCGCGCGAGCGCGACGAGTCGCCGCGCACGAAGCGTTCGGTCGCTCGGGCGGCGATCTCGGGCGTCATGCCGGGTCCGTCGTCCTCGACCGCGATGCGCACAGCGCCGTCGGTAGCGGTCACGCGGACGTTGACGTGATCGCCGCCGTGGATCGCGGCGTTGCGGACGAGGTTCAACACCGCCTGGCGCACCTTGTCGGGGTCGATCGCGGCGACGGCGGGCCCGTCCGCGTCGAGCGCGAACTCGGTCTCGGCGTGCGCCGCGGCGGAGTCGCCGACGATCTCGGCGGCGAGCGCCGTGATGTCGATGTCCACGCGCTGCAGCTCGGGGAGGGCGTCGAACTTCGCGAGCTCGAGCATCTCCTCGACCAGACGCTTCATGCGGCTGGCCTCGGCCTCGGTGCGGTTCCACGCGTCGTCCACGTCGGACTTCTCGGCGAGCGCCCCCTTGCGGTAGAGCTGGGCGTAGCCGAGCACGGTCGTGAGCGGGGTGCGCAGCTCGTGCGAGGCGTCGGCGACGAACTCCCTGAGCTTCTTCTCGGAGCGCTCGCGCTCAGTAAGGGAGGCGGTCAGGCGGCCGATCATCGAGTTCAGCGCGATCGCGAGGTCGTGGCTCTCGGAGCCGGCGGAGGCGCCCTCGAGGCGCACCGACATGTCTCCCTCCGCGATCTGCTTCGACGCGTCGACCATCTGTCGCATCGGCGTGATGCCGAGCCGGATCACCCACAGCGCGACGAGGCTCAGGCCTGCGAGCAGCGCGATGATGCCGAGGGTCTCGATCACGATGAGCTGGGTCGTCGCGTCGTGCACGCTGTCCAGCGACACCGCCGTGAAGGACCACGCGTCGAAAGTGTCCGAGTAGCGGACCAGGACCAGATACTCGCTGTCCGCCCCTTCCTGCGCCCCCACCGTGAAGTAGACGTCGTCCGTCGTCGACAGCTTCGAGGTGTCGATCGAGTCGATGTCCGGGACTGAATCGCCGTCGCCGGTGTTCGACTCGAGGAGGAAGGCCCAGTTGCCGTCCTGATCGAGAAGGCCGGTGTAGGCGTCCGAGGGGCGCTCACCCATCTCCTCCTCGTCCTCGGTGAGGGCGTCGGGAGGGCTCACGGGCGCGAGGTCCTGCGAGCCGCCGCCGCGGCGACCGAGGAAGGAGTCGATCGGGTCCGAATACGACTCGAGCCGCTCCTCGAGCTGCTGCACCAGATAGCTGTGGGTCGTGACGGTGACGGTCACGGCGACGCCGATGGCGATCGCGGCGACGATCGCCAACCCGATGAGCAGGCGTGCCCGCAGGGACATCCCCGCCCGTACGTTCGTCACGCCTGCTGCACTCGCATCGTGTAGCCCACGCCGCGGACGGTGTGGATGAGCTTGGGCTCGTAGGCGTCCACCTTGCGGCGGATGTAGCCCACGTAGGTCTCGACGACCGACGGGTCGTCATCGGGTGCGTAGCCCCACACGTTCTGCAGCAGCTGGCCGCGCGAGAGCACGCGGCCGGTGTTCTGGAGCAGGAACTTCACGAGGTTGTACTCGGTGGGGGACAGGTGCACCTCCTCACCGGCGCGGGTCACGCGGTGGGCGACGTCGTCCATGACGAGATCCGCGAGAGTCCAGGTCTCGGCCGAGTCGGGCGACGAGTCGACGCGTCGCAGCACGGCCTCGACGCGCGCGACGAGCTCCTCGAGCGCGAACGGCTTCGAGAGATAGTCGTCGCCTCCGATCTGGAGCCCCTGAACCTTGTCGGACGACGAGTCGCGCGCCGTGAGGAACACGACCGGCGTGCGGTTGCCGGCATCGCGCAGGCGCTTGCACACGGCGAAGCCGTCGAGGTCGGGCATCATCACGTCGAGGACGATCAGATCGGGGGCGGACTCGCGCACCATCTTGAGGGCGGTCTGCCCATCAGGTGCGAACGAGACGTCGTAACCCTCGTACTTGAGGGCGGCAACGAGCATGGTGCGGAGGTTGTCCTCGTCGTCGACAACCAGGATTCGGCGCTGTGACATGACCCCAGTCTCGCAAAGTCGCCTCCAGGTTCGCCAAGAGGAAGTGTTCAGAACGCTCAGACTGGCCGGGAGGTTCCCGGCGAATCGTGCGGAAACGGGCGGCTTGGCCTTATACATGCGTGCACGTGGGAGGCTCCCGCACCCTTCTGTCCTGGTTCTGAGCCCGTTCCCAGGTTCGTTCGGTGTACTAGATGAACGAAAGGTGAACAGCCTTCAGGAACCGTATTCGCCTCGTGAGGAGCCACGCCATGTCAGTCTTCATCTACATCGCGGCCGACCTGGTCGCGGTCGCCCTGCTCGTGTTCGGGCTCTACTTCCCGCGTCACCGCCGCAAGGACCTCATCGTGTCCTTCCTCGCGATCAACGTCGGCGTGATGGGCGTCACCTACGCCATGGCGACGGCCGACCTGACGCTCGGCTTCGGCATGGGCATCTTCGCCGTGCTGTCGATCATCCGCCTGCGCTCCACCGAGATGGAGCACAACGAGATCGCGTACTACTTCACCGCGATCGCGCTCGGTCTGCTCGGAGGCTTCCCCTCGGGCAACGCGGCGATCAGCTTCACGCTCATGGCCGTGCTCCTGGGCGTCATCTTCATCGGCGACCACCCGCAGCTGTTCGCCAAGACCCGCCTCACGCAGCTCGTGCTCGACCGCGCTGTCGCCGACGAGAAGGAGGCGACCGCTCTCGCGTCCGCGATGCTCGGCGCGAACGTCCACCGCATCTCGATCCGCAAGGTCGACTACGTGGCGGAGACGACGGCCTGCGAGGTCCGCTACACGCTGATCGACCCGGACGACGCGCTGGACGGCGTCGCCGCGACGGGTGACGTCCGCACCGAGCCGACCCCCACGGTGCTGCGATGACGACCGCCGCGTGGGAGTCGCAGATCGCGACTCTGGACAGCATCGGGCTCGACGAGCTCGAGGAGACGGCCGCGATGCTCACCCGGGTCGACCGCAAGTACCTGATCGAGCCGGGCGTGTGGGCTGAGGTCGTGAGCTCGCTGCACGACTCGGTCCGGGTGCTCGAGATCGACGGGCGCCGCGCCTTCCGCTACGAGTCCGTCTACTACGACACCGACGATCTGCGGATGTACCGCGAGGCCGCCCACCGTCGTCCCCGCCGCACGAAGGTCCGCACCCGCCGGTACCTCGACACTGGGATCTCCGCCATCGAGGTCAAGCAGCGCGAGGCCTCCGGTGCGACCGTGAAGTCGCGTCGCATGCTCGACGAGCTGCCCGACCTCTCGGGCGGGCTCACCTCCGAGGCGCTCGACTTCGTCGAGGAGTTCCCCCGCCTCGCGTCCGTCGCCGGAGTCCTCCGGCCGTCGCTCACGACCACGTACCTGCGGACGACGCTCGTCACCCCCGACGGTCGCGTCACCGTCGATACCGACGTGGCCGCGCATGACCCGGCTGGCAACTCCGTCGCGTACGACGAGCGCCTCATCGTCGAGACCAAGGTGACCCGTCACGCGGGCGAGGTGGACCGTGCCCTGTGGGCGCGCGGCATCCGCCCCGAGCGCGTGAGCAAGTACTGCACGTCCATGGCCGCGCTGCGGCCCGACCTCCCCGCCAACCGCTGGGCCCGAACCCTGCGCCGTCACGTCGACGGTGCGGCCGCGCTCGCGAGCTGACACCCCCGAAAGGCATCGCCATGAAGTTCCCCCGCAGGCCCGCGCTGGCCTTCGCCTCCCTCGCCGCGACGAGCGCGCTTCTGCTCGCCGGCTGCACCTCGGACACGACCGACTCGTCGGACTCGGCGAGCGGCTCCGACACGACGACCTCCGAGTCCTCGGACTCGTCGACGGAGACCGTGTCGAGCGCGGTCGCCGAGGGTGAGGCGACCTACGACGACATCGACCTCCCCGACGTCGACCTGTCCCCCGACGCGTCCTCGGCGACCGAGATCACCCTCGCCGACGGCGCCTCCTCGGGCGGGGACGGCGTCTCCGTCGACGGCGACACCATCACGATCACCGCGGCTGGCACGTACGTGCTGTCCGGCGAGCTCTCCGACGGCCAGATCGTCGTCGACGTCGCCGACGGCGACGTCACCCTGATCCTCGACGGCGTCGACATCACGAGCGACGGCGCGCCGGCGATCACGGTCGACGACGCGGACAACCTCATCCTCTACACGGCGTCGGGCAGCACCAACTACGTCTCCGACACCGGCACGTACGACGACACCGACGAGGACACGGGCGGCGCCGCGATCTACTCGACCGCGGACCTGTTCCTCGCGGGCGAGGGCACCCTCGTGGTCGACGCCGGGCGCAACGACGGCATCACGTCCAAGGACTCGCTCGTCATCGCCTCCGGCACGTACGAGGTGAGCGCGGCCGACGACGGCATCCGTGGCAAGGACCACCTGATCATCCTCGACGGCACCGTCACGGTCGACGCGACCGGCGACGCGCTGAAGTCCGACAACGAGGCCGACGAGGACGAGCCCGACCGCTACGTCGGCATCGTCTGGATCGCTGGCGGCACGATCGACCTGACCGCCGGCACCGACGGGATCGACGCGGCCAACCAGGTCACGATCGAGGGCGGCGACATGACGGTCGACGCCGGCGACGACGGCATCCACTCCGAGGTCTATCTGCGCATCGGCGACGCCGAGATCGACATCCTCAACTCGTATGAGGGCCTCGAGGCCGCCGTGATCTACCTCGACTCGGGCGCCGTCAGCATCGTCTCGAGCGATGACGGCATCAACGGCTCCGACGGCTCCGGCTCGTCCGAGATGGGCGGCATGGGCGGCGGCGGGGGCGGCATGGGCGGCGGACCCGGCAGCCACGGCGCTTCCGACACCTCCGGCTCGGACGACTCGACGACCGCGGAGACCGCCGACTACTCGACCGCCACCGACACCACCGAGACCGAGACGGTCGCCGATGACTCGACGACGGTCAGCGTCGAGGTCTACATCTCAGGCGGCACGTACCTCATCGACGCCGACGGCGATGGGCTCGACTCGAACGGGACCATCACGATGACCGGCGGCACCGTCGTCATCTCCGGACCCGAGGACAGCGGCAACGGCGCGATCGACTACAACGGCACGTTCGACATCGACGGCGGCACGATCGCCGCGTCGGGCTCGTCCGGCATGGCCGAGGCGCCCGACGGCGGCGACCAGGCGGTGCTCGGCATGACCTTCGGCTCCAGCGTCACGGAGGGCACCGTGATCTCGGTGGTCGACTCGGACGGCGAGCTCGTGATGTCGTTCACGACCGAGAAGCTGTCCGCCTCGCTCATCCTGTCCTCCGCCGAGCTCGAGTCGGGGGAGACCTACACCGTGTACGCCGACGGCGAGGTCTCCGGTGGCGAGGAGGTCGGACCGCTGACGATCGGCGGCACGCTCTCCGGCGGCGAGGAGCTCGGCACTCTGACCGCATCCTGACCCGCATAGACCGCACGCGAGGCCGCCGGACCCGCCCCCACGGGCCCGGCGGCCTCGCGTGTGCCGACGCACCCGCCGCGCCTCGACGACGCGGCCGCGGGTGCCTCTGGCGTCGGCATAGGCGCTGGTCCTAGCCTGAGGGAGGGCACGCATCGTCGCGCGCCGCGAATGGAGAGGCTTCCATGGCCAAGGTCAGCACGTATCTCAACTTCGACGGCACCTGCGAGGAGGCCTTCGCGTTCTACAAGGAGGTCTTCGGGACGCAGTACTCCGCTCCATTGACGCGGAAGTCATCCCTCCCCTCGGGCGACGGTCTGCCGGCCGTCCCGCCGGAGGAGGCCGCCGGGGTGCTCCACGTCGCGCTGCCTTTGCTCGGCGGCCACGAGATCATGGGTACAGACATCTCGCCGAGCATGGGCCACATGCTGAGGCTCGGCAACGCGATGTCGATCAATCTCGAGTGCGATGACTTGGCGCAGCTCAACCACCTGTTTTTCGGGCTCTCCGAGGCCGCGCTCGAGGCCTCCAACCCGGCGCCGATGCCGTGGGGGCAGCACTTCGCGACCGTGCAGGACAGGTTCGGCATCCGATGGATGCTCGTCGCGCCTGTCGAGGCGGCGCGCGACGCCTCACCCGCGTAGCGTGAGGGGCGGAAGGGAGTCCTCATGGCCACCGTCGTCCTCATCCATTCCGCGCTCGGCCTCACGCCCACTGTCCTCGCGTGGGCCGACGATCTTCGTGCCGAAGGGCATGACGTGATCGTCCCCGACCTCTACGGAGGCGACACCTACGAGGACCTCGACGCGGGCGTCGAGCGCGCTGATGCCGTGCCGCTGAGCGAGCACGTCGCCGCGGTGCGCGACGCGATCGCGGATCACGGCGGTCTCGGCCAGAACCCCGTCTACGCGGGCTTCTCCCTGGGAGCCGCGGTCGCCGAGGTGCTCGCGCTGACCGACCCGGATGCGCGCGGCGTGATCCTCATGCACGGCGCGATGTCGCCGCAGTGGATCGATGCCGCCTCGTG
The DNA here is from genome assembly GCF_002090115.1 of Demequina sp. NBRC 110054. Lineage (NCBI taxonomy): Bacteria > Bacillati > Actinomycetota > Actinomycetes > Micrococcales > Demequinaceae > Demequina > Demequina sp. NBRC 110054. The sequence continues at coordinate 639,736 of NZ_BBRK01000004.1, read as the reverse complement.
GGGCGACAGCCTCACGGGCCAGCTGCACTACGCGATCGACGATCCGTGGTGCGAGGCGCAGGAGCTGCAGGCCTTCGTGCGCTTCGCCCCCGAGGGTGCGCTCGAGGAGTTCAAGTACGACGGCTCGACGCATCTGTTCGCGTTCGCGGGCCTGCCCGTGTACGACAAGTACCAGGGTGCCCTGATGCACGACCGGGTGATCGAGTTCCTGGCCGAGCTCTAGCCTGCGCACCGCGCCGATCCCGGCTCGCCCGCGCTCCGTCGTGCGCGCAGCACACGCCCCGGCGCTGCCCGCGCGCAGCCCACGGCCCCGTGCAGTTCTGCACGCACCTGTGGATGCTGTGACGGAAGGTGCGGGAGGGGATTCCCTCCCGCACCTCGAGTCGCGCGGGTCACGAGTGCGTGCACAACTGTCCGGTCGCGGGGTGGGGGAGGATCCCTGGTGCTAGGACTGGATGACCCCCGCGATCGCGAGCGGGAACACGATCAGCAGGAACACCCCGTCGATGCCATGGAACAGCGCGCTCATCCAGTACGAGCGGTACCGCTTGGCGAGGTACGCGTAGATCCAGTCGGTGAGCATCATGCCGGGCACCTCCCAGATCAGGTGGAGGTGGTACCAGGAGAACAGGAGCCCGTTCGCGAGCACGTCCCAGCGGCCGAACACACCGCGCATCTTCGGCAGCAGGATGCCCCGGAAGATCAGCTCCTCGCCGACCAGGTAGTTGGCGGCGATCAGCACGAGCAGCACGCCCATGATCCACCACTGGCCCACGACCTCGGGCACCGCGAGGTTCTCGATCAGTGCGTAGTCGGGAGGTGCGATGGCGGGGAAGGAGTGGACGAGCGCGTCGTTGAGCGGGTCGACCAGGCCGAGCGCGCCGATGCCGGCCCAGACCGCGGCCGCTCCGACGGCCCACCACAGGAATCGCCAACTCGTGCGTCCCGTGCGCGGGCTGCGCGGCTTGCCGAGCCACAGGCGGCGCTTGAGGTTCTCCCACGTGAAGGGGCGCACCTCGCGGCGCAGGATCAGGAAGGCGAGCACGGCCTGCCACACGAGTCCGACAGTCGCGAGCAGCAGCCAGCCGAGCGCTGGCACGTCCATCCGCGGAGCGATGAAGGTGGGCATGACCCACCACAGGCCGACCCCCATGGGCAGCGCCGTCGCTGCCCAGATCGCGAGGATCTTCCACAGGGGGTACTGCTCGTCGTCGGGCAGGTCGCGGCTGTCGAGTGTGCGTATCCGCGTGGTCGTGGTGGTGGTCATGGGTCCCCCTCGTCGAGCGTCGGCGCCTTGCCGGCTGCGCGGGCGCCGCGAGGGCGTCCTCCACGAACGTAGGTCCGGGGTCGGGGTGTCCACATCGCCCGCGCGTGGGTGCGCGGGCCCACCTGGGAGGGACCTTGAGTCGGGGTGGTCCCTGAGGTGAGGTCCCGGGTCTGGGTCGCACGGGACGCGGAGAACGGTGCCGGTGGGGAAGGCGAGCGTGAGCTCCGGCGAGGTGTGGCTACAGTCGCGCGACGGACTCGATGTCCTCCTCGAACTCCGCGACCACCTCGGGTGCGACGGTCGCGCGCGTCGCTCCGATCGCCTCGAGGTAGTCGGAGGTGGTCGGACCGTCCGCCGCCGCGGCATCGACCACGGCCTTCTCGAGCGCCGACTGGGAGGCGCGCCTCGCGGCGAACTCGATGTCCGCGGGGGTGAAGCCCTCCGACGCGGCGACGAGCTGTGCGAGGTCGACCTCGCCAGCGGCCGGCGGGATGAACCGCTCCCAGATCGCGGTGCGCGCCTCGGCGTCGGGCAGCCCGATCGGGATGACGTAGTCGAAGCGCCCATGCCTGAGGAACGCCGAGTCGAGCGATCGGATGAAGTTGGTGGCGCACACCAGCAGTCGGTCGGGGCGCTCGCGGAAGGCCGGGATGATCTTGAGCAGCTCGTTCGTCACGCCCTGCAGCGGCGAGGGCGGGTCCCCGCGGCGATGGGACGCGATCTCCTCGACCTCGTCGATCAGGACCACGGCGTGCTCGAGCTCGTCGATCTGCGTGAACGTCTCGCGGAGCGCCCCCGCGAGTCCCTTGGGGTCGGCCGCCAGGCGTGACGGGAAGACCTCGACGAACGACCACTCGAGCCGCGACGCGACGGCCTTCGCGAAGGTCGTCTTGCCGGTGCCGGGGGGCCCGAACAGGACGACCGCGCGGGGCGGGGCGACGCCGAAGCGGTCGGCCAGGTCCGGCTGGGCCAATGGCAGCACGAGGCGCTTCTCGAGCAGCGCCTTCTCGTGGCTCATGCCCCCGACCGCGTCCCACAGCCCGCGCGGAAGCACCCGGCCTCCCAGCTCCGCGAGCGGCCCGCGCTCCTCGCGCTGCACGGGCAGCCGGCGCTCGAGGTAGCGCACGGCCTTCTTCTCCGCGAAGCCCGCGTCGCGGTACGCGTCGAGGTAGTCCTGCTCGGCGGGGACCAGGGCGGAGACGGTGGTGACGCCGTCCTCTGCGACCCTGGACTCGAGCGCGCCGAGAAGTCCTGCGCCGATCCCGCGCCCGTGCCACTCCTCGTCGACCGCGTGGAAGACCACCCAGGCCTGGTTGTGCGCGCGTCGCCCGACCGCGGCGCCCACGACCTCGTCGCCGACCGTCGCGACCACCGCATCGTCCTGCTGCGCCGAGTGGAGCACCTCGGCGAGCGCGTAGACCGGCTCGACGCCGGCAGCGCGCGAACGCTCCCAGAGGCGCACGACCTCCTCGAGGTCCTCGGGATGGGCGTCGCGGATCCGCCACGCGGTCATGTCAGCCTCCTCGCACATCGGCGTGCTCACCGGGGTACCCCAGTGGGTATCGAGGCTATCGGGGTCGGAGCGATCCCGCCACAGAGTCAGACGGACGATGCTGAGGCGAGGCCCCTCTTGATGCCAGTGACGGTCGCGTCGATCGCCTCGTCCACGGGCGTCGCCGACCAGCCGAAGCGCGCCTCGAACTCGTGCGCGTCCACCAGGAAGGGGCGGTCGAACTCGTAGACCATCTCGGCGCTCGCGCGGAGCTGGGCGGAGAAGAGCCCCACCATCCGCAGCGGCAGCCCTCGCAGCGCGGCGACCTTGGGCCGTCCATGCTGCCCTGCGCGGCGCCAGATCCGCGCGCACAGGTCCCCTTGCGTGAGGGGCTCGAGCGCGGGGACCACCCACGAGCGGCCCCAGGCATCGTCCGAGTCGCCGATGTCCGCCATGGCGCGGGCGATGTCCGGCGGGTAGCCGAACGCGTGGGGCTGGTCGAGCCGCCCGAGCACCGACATGCGGGCGCCGCGCAGCGCGGGGCCGACCAGGAGGTCACGGGTGAGCGCGTAGTCGGCGCCGAAGAAGTTCGAGGGCCGGGTGAGCGCGACCACGACCCGCCCGGCACGGTGGGCCTCGAGGGCCTCGTGCGCGATCGACTGGCGGACGCGTCCCTTGACCGTCGTGGGCCGCTCGGGGTTGGCGTTGCTCAGCGGACCGTCTGGGGGCCCGTAGGAGTACAGATTGTCGCCGAGGACCAGGCGGGTCGCGGTGGCGCTCGCGGCCTCGAGCACTGACGTGGCAAGGGTCGGGAACGCCTGCTGCCACCGGTGGTAGGGCGGCATGGTGAGCTGGTATGCCACGTCCGCGTCTCGCAAGGCGCGACGGGCGAAGTCGGGGTCGGAGAGGTCTCCGACCAGCAGTTCCGTGCCGGCGGGTATGCCGGCGCGTGAGCCGGAGCGGTTGACCGCGAGGACACGCTGGCCGCGTGCGGTGAGTTCGCGGATGAGTGGGGCGCCGATCGTGCCGGTGCCGAGGACGACGTGGGTGGTCATGATCTCTCCTTGGTTAACGGTGTTAATCGATGGATGTGAAGCGGTCGGAACACTCCTCGCCGGGGCGTCAGGTCAGGGGTGGTGCCGTGAGATCCGCAAGGTGCAGCTCGACGGCGTGGGCGGCGCGAGCGCGCACCGCCTGGGGTTCGAGGATGTCGACGGAGCCGTGCATGGCGAGCGCAAGCGAGACGACGCCGTGCAGGGCGGACCAGACACCAGCCGCCTGCTCACGCGCACTGCCAGGGCGGATCTCTCCCGACGCCTGGGCGGCCTCCATCATGGCGACCATGCCGAGGAAGCTGGGATCCTCGCCGCCGTCGGGAAGCGTCCACTCCTTGGGCCGGACGAACATGACGTCGTAGTGCATCGGGCGCGCGAACGCGAAGTCCACGTAGGCGAGGCCGACGGCGCGTAGCCGCTCGGCGAATGGTTCAGGACCCTGCCCGGCCGCCTCCATCTGTGCCCCGAACTCCGCGAAACCAGACGTGCACACTGCCTGCATCAGGTCGTCCTTGTCGCGGAAGTGCAGGTAGATGGTGGTCGCCGAGTAGCCGATCTCGCGCGCGATCTGGCGCATGGACAGCCCGTCGGGGCCGTGCTGCTCGAACAGCGCGGTCGCTGCGGCGAGGATCGCCGAGCGGACGTCGCGTGTCGCGGGCTGTGTGGCGGTCATGCCTCCAGTGTGCTTAACACCGTTAAGTCGTGTCAACTGGAACCATGGGACGATGCTCGAATCACCCCGGTCGCATCGTCCACGTAGCGTGGGATCACACCCCACCCCGGAGGTCAGCATGGCGACTGTGGTCCTTGTCCACTCGGCGCTCGGGCTCACGTCCCACGTGCGACAGTGGGCCGAGATCCTCGAGCAGGACGGCCACGACGTCCTCGCGCTCGACATGTTCGACGGTCGCACCTTCGATGACGTGGAGACCGCCGTCGCCCACATCGACGCGAGGGGCCCGGATCACTGGATTCCGCGCGCCCGCGAGATGACCTCCGGGCTCAAGGGGCCTCGCATCTACGCGGGCTTCTCGCTCGGGGCCACGCTCGCGACGGCGCTCGCGCTGACCGACCCGGAAGCGAGGGGGCTGATCGCGATGCACGATGCGGTGGCCCCCTCGCGCTTCGGCGTCGAGGCGTGGCCCGAGGGCCTGCGCGTGCAGCTTCACCACTCGGAGGACGACCCGTGGGTCGACCCCGACGAGCGCGCGGCCTTCCTCGCGCTCGCGGGCGACGCATGCGAGGAGTTCCTCTATCCCGGCGACGCGCACCTGTTCGGGTTCGAGGGCTGGCACGAGTACGACGACGCAGCCTCGCACGACATGTACGAGCGCCTCACCGACTTCCTCGCGGAGTTCGACGCCTGATGCTGTCGGACGTTCGCGGGCGCTGACAGACTGTCGCCATGAGCGACTACCAGGTGACCGAGCTCGGAGCCCTCGACGAGTGGCGCACACACTACGGCGGCTTCGTGCCCGACCGTTCTCGCGAGGGGCGCCGGGTCGTGGACCACGAGCTGCCCATGCAGTTCATCGGGATGACCGCGAACGCCCTGGTGCCGGGCGAGGAGGCGGGCTACTGGCACAGCCACGACTCGGACGAGGAGCTGTACGTCTTCCTCGCGGGTCAGGGGCAGATGGGTCTCGACGACGAGGTGGTCGACGTCCAGGCCGGCACGTGCATCCGCGTGGGCCAGGGTGTGATGCGGACCTGGCGCTGCCTGCCCGACAGTGCGACGGAGCTGCGCTGGCTGTGCATCCGCGGCGACGGCGGCGCGCTCCCGCGCCTCCCGGACGATGCGATCCGGGACGAGGATCGCCCCTCGCCCTGGTGATCCGTCCCGGGCTCCAGGCCCCGCTCGGGGCCTCGGTCAGCCCTGCTGAAGCTCCTCGCCGAGCTCCTTCGCGCGCGCGATCGCAGCGTTGGCGCCCGCAGAGAAGACGCCCTGGAGGCCCGCGGACTCCATCGCCGCGAGCGCGGCCAGGGTCGTGCCGCCCTTCGAGCTGACCTTGGCGCGCAGCTCGGCCGGGGTCTCGCCGGACTCCTCGAGCAGCGCGCCCGCGCCGATGAGCGTCTGCGCGGCGAGCGCCTCCGCCATCTCGCGGTCGAGCCCGTTCGCGATGCCCGCGGCGGCCATCGCCTCCGCGACCGCGTAGAAGAACGCGGGCCCTGAGCCCGACACCACGGACACGCCTGCGATGAGGTCCTCGGGGACCCTCACGACGAGTCCCGTGCCCTCGAGGATCCGCTCCGCGAGCGCCATGTGCTCCTCGGTCGCGTGCGCGCCGGCGGAGATGGACGTGGCGCCCTTGCCCAGGCGCGCAGGTGTGTTCGGCATCGATCGCACGACCGCGGTGCCGTCGGCGAGCAGCTCCTCGTAGAAGGACGACGGGAGCGCGGCCGCGACGGTCAGCACGAGGGCGTCGGGGGAGACGGACGGCGCGATCTGCGCGAGCAGTGCGCGCATGTCCTGCGGCTTGACCGAGGTGACCACGACGTCGGCGCCCTCGACGGCCGAGGCCGCGTCCGTCGTCGTCCCGATGCCGTACTCCGCGGCGAGCGGCGCGAGCCGCTCCTCGCTGCGGCCGGCCGCGACGATCCGGTCCGCGGGCCAGCCCGCGCCCCGCATCGCTCCGATCACTGTCGTGCCGATGGTGCCTCCGCCGCCGAGGACGGCGACGCGCGGGAAGTTCGTCTCAGTCATGCGGTCCAGGCTATCGGCCGGGTGCGACATCGCCGTCCCGGGTACGACGAAGCCCGCCCCGCGCGGGCGCGGGGCGGGCTTCGCGGCTCGGGATCAGGCGGTGCGGCGGCGCAGCGTCGTGACTCCGAGCACGAGCGAGCCGACGATGAAGCCGAGCAGGATCGCGACCTCGGGCCAGATCCCCGCGACGTCATCCGCGAGGATGTCGTTGATCGCGTCGATCGCGTAGCTGAGCGGCAGCACCGTGGACACCCAGTAGAGGACGTCGGGCATGTCCTCGCGGTCCATGAACAGGCCCGCGATCAGCAGCTGAGGCAGCAGCACCACGGGCATCATCTGCACGGCCTGGAACTCGGTGCGCGCGAGGGACGATGCGGCGAGGCCGAGCGCGGTGCCGAGCAGGGCGTCGAGCACGATGATGAGGACGAGCGCCCACACCGGTCCCGCCACGTCGAGGCTCAGGACGTACACCGAGTACAGGACGAGCACCGTGCCCTGGACGATCGCGACGAGGCCGAACGCCATGGCGTAGCCGAGCACCACGTCGCCGCGGCGCATCGGGGAGGCCATGAGGCGCTCCATCGTCCCCGAGGTGCGCTCCCGGAGCGTGGCGACCGACGTGATGATGAACATCAGCAGCATCGGGAACAGGCCCATGAGGCGTGCGCCGAGCGGGTCGAACGTCGACATCTGGGTGGTCGGGTCGACCGTGTCCTTGAAGAGCCACCACAGGAGCGTGAGCAGGACGAGCGGAAGGACGAGCATCATCGCGATCGTGCGCTTGTCCGAGCGGAGCTGCAGCAGCACGCGCTTCGCGGTCGCGACCGTCAGCTTGGCGTTCATGCCGCCTCCTTCCCGCGGGCGAGGGCCAGGAACGCGGACTCGGCGTCCGTCGTGCCCGTCTCGGTCGTGATCTCGTCGAGCGTGCCGTCGGCGAGGATGCGTCCCTCGCGCAGGAACAGCAGCCGATCGCATCGTGTCGCCTCGTCCATGACGTGGCTCGACACGAGGATCGTGGTGCCGCCCTCCGCGAAGTGACGGAACAGCTTCCACAGGTCGTCGCGCAGGGCGGGGTCGAGGCCGACGGTGGGCTCGTCGAGCACGAGGAGGTCCGGGTGCCCGAGGATCGCCGCGGCGAGGGAGACTCGCGACAGCTGACCGCCCGAGAGGGTGCCGACGACCTGGTCGGTCTGCTCCTCGAGCCCGACGCTCGCGATCGTGTGGGTGACATTGTCGGCGTCGGCCCCCACGAGGGTGCCGAAGTAGCTGAGGTTCTGGCGGACCGTGAGGTCGCCGTAGACCGACGGCGCCTGGGTCACATAGCCGACGCGGTGGCGCAGCGGCGGGCTCCCGGCATCGATGCCGAACACCTTGACGCTTCCGCCCGCGACGATCTGCGCGCCCACGATCGAGCGCATGAGGGTGGACTTGCCGCCGCCCGAGGGGCCGAGCAGTCCGACGACCGCGCCGCGCGGCACGGTCAACGAGAGGTCGTGGAGGACTTCCTTGCTTCCCCGGACGACCCTGAGACCTTCGATCTCGATCGCATTATTCTCCATGTGAGGAATTATCCTCCTTCTGCGCGTGAGCGCAACCCCCTCAAAGGTCCTGGGTGAGATATCTCTGGAGCGTGGGCCCGTAGATCTCCACCAGCTGCGCCCTGGGCGCCTCCTCCAGTCTGGAGAATCCGAGCAGATGTCGCGCGACGGCGAGCCCGATCATCTGCGAGCCGACCAGCGAGGCGCGCAGAAGTGCCTCGTCCTCGTCGTAGCCGCGGGCGAGCAGCACCTGGAGCATGACGTCGTTCAGCATGACTCCGCGCATCGAGTCCGCGACCTCGTCGAAGGCGATCGCGGTGCGCAGGATCGTGCGCATCTTCACCCCGTCGACCGGGTCGTCCCAGAGCTTCAGGAACTGATCGACCATCGCTGCGCCGAGCTCCTCCTCGGGCACCTCGATGAGCCTGGCCAGGCGAGGGTCGTCGCGCTCGGCGGGGCGCAGCGCGGTGACGAACAGCTCGACCTTGGAGCCGAACCAGTGCCTGACCATGGCGGGGTCCACGCCTGCCGCGCGTGCCACTGCGCGCATGGAGGCCGAGTAGCCGTCGCGCACGAAGACGTTCGCCGCTGCGGACAAGATCTCGGCGCGGGTGTCCGATCCCGCGCCCCGGGGGCCCCTCGGCGCGGGGGTCACAGCCCGTACAGGCGGTACAGCTCCAGCAGCTGGTCGTGGTCGCCCGTCGCCACGAACACCGCGGTCCCGTTGCGCCACACCACGGTCGAAGCGTCGCCGTCGTCGATCACGGCCGCGGCGCCGACGACCTCTCCTGTCGAGTCCTCGACGCCGCCGAGGTCCTCGCCACCCTTGGACAAGGTGTTGTAGGCCTTCTTCGCCTTGCCGGCCTTGTAGTGCTGGATCGCGAGGACGTCGATGATGTCCGTGCCGTCGCTGTACTGGAGGTCGTAGGCCTCTGCCGCCTCCTGGGGGAGGTCGGACTCCTCGGGGTCCAGCGTCTCCGCGTTGGTGAGTGCGAAGACCCCTGCGGTGAGCGGGATCGCCGCGAGGAAGTCGGTCGTGTCCGTGAGCTCGATCGGTGAGATCGTCGGGCCGTCCGGGCCCGCCACGCGGATCTCGCCGTCGACGACGACCGGATCTGGGGAGAGGGCTGCGACCGCGCCGTACGCGGCGCCCGCCCAGACCACGAGGCCCGCGAGCACGAGCAGGATGATGACGACGATCGAGGCGCGGGGCCGGGTGGGACTGTCGCCGTCGGACGAGGCGGGGCCGTGCTCGTCGGAGCTCGGCTCGGTGGGGGAGGCGTCGTCCGTGGGCACCTCGGTCACGGTGGGCCCGTCCGCATCTCTTCGCTCTCCGGGCTCCTCGAGGGGATCCGCTCCAGCGAAGGCCGCCATCATGGGCAGATCCGCCGTGCGCGGGCCCGCCGAGGCAGCCGTGGCATCCGCGGGTCCTTCAGCGGCCTCGGGCGCGCGGTCGTCGTCCGCCTCGTCGGGCGCATCCGAGAGCGCGACCGGCGCGAAGATCGTGCGTGGCTCGAAGCGGGGTGTGAACGGGATCTCGTCGTCGCCGAAGGCCGGTGCCGGAGGCGACGCGGGCGCGGGGCCGGAGCCTGCGGGCCGCAGCCATCCCGCGGGGAGGCTCGCCGTGGGAGCCCCGGAGGCCTCGCGCGAGGCGTTCGTCACCGCGGTCGAGCCGAGCAGCTGCACGTCGTCCGTGGTGGCATCGTCGCCGTTGCCACGCGACTCATAGGGCGAGACCGGGCGGCCCGCCACCGGTGCGAACGGGATGCTGCCCGTCGTCGGCAGGATCTCGTCGTCGCCAGGGGGAGTGACTGCGGGGATGACCTCGCCCTCGTCCCCCTCGATGGGCTCGGGAGCCATCGATCCGGCGGGGACGGGGAGGCTCACGCGACGTGCTTCGCCGTCCGCCGCCTCCTCAGGCGTCGGCTGTGACGCGCCGCGAGTGTCCGACATGGCCCCAGCCTAGGGCGTGGTTCCGACAGCGGGCCGAGGCGCGCGGCATGTCGGACCGCCCGGCTACCGTGTCCTCCATGGCAACGAACCGTCGAAGCGCCCCTGCGTACCGCTGCACGGATTGCGGGTGGACCGCGGTCAAGTGGGTGGGACGATGCGGCGAGTGCCAGGCCTGGGGGACGGTCGTCGAGGCGGGGGCGTCGGCCGCGGGTCCGGCGACCAAGGCGACCGCGCCCACGCAGAAGGCCACCCCGATCCCGGACGTCTCGGCCGAGTCCTCGACGCGACGTCCCACCGGGGTAGGCGAGTTCGACCGCGTGCTGGGTGGCGGCCTGGTGCCGGGTGCGGTGATCCTGCTGGCCGGTGAGCCGGGGGTCGGCAAGTCCACGCTGCTGCTCGATGTCGCCGCCCGGGCCGCGAGGTCCGGCGAGCGGGTGCTCTACGTGACGGGTGAGGAGTCCGCGGGCCAGGTGCGGCTGCGCGCCGAGAGGATCGGCGCGCTCGAGCGCGGCGTGCTGCTCGCCGCCGAGACCGACCTGGGTGCGGTGCTGTCCCACATCGATTCCGCTGAGCCGGCGCTCATGATGGTCGACTCGATCCAGACTCTCGCCTCCGCGGAGATCGAGGGCACCGCGGGCGGCGTCGGCCAGGTGCGCGAGGTCGCGCAGTCGCTGATCCAGGCGGCGAAGACGCGAGGGATCCCCACGGTGCTCGTGGGGCACGTGACGAAGGACGGCTCGGTCGCCGGGCCTCGGCTCGTCGAGCACCTCGTGGACGTGGTGTGCCAGTTCGAGGGCGAGCAGCACTCGGCGCTGCGCCTCCTGCGGGCGATCAAGAACCGCTTCGGCTCGGTGGATGAGGTCGGCTGCTTCCAGCTCGTGGACGACGGCATCGAGTCGGTCTCGGACCCGTCGGGCCTGTTCCTGTCCCACGACGGCGCGCACGTGCCCGGCACGTGCGCGACCATCACCCTCGACGGCAAGCGTCCGCTGCCGTCCGAGATCCAGGCGCTCGTCGCGCCGTCCGCGCTGAGCAATCCGCGCCGCGCGACCTCGGGCATCGACGGCGCGCGCGTGTCGATGATCCTTGCCGTCCTGCACAGACGCGCGGGGCTCGCCGTGGCCGCCGACGACGTCTACGTCTCGACGATCGGAGGCGCGAGGGTCACCGAGCCCGCCGCCGACGTCGCGCTCGCGCTCGCGCTCGCATCCGCACGACTCGACCGACCGGTGAGAGCGGGCTTCGCCGCGGTCGGTGAGGTCGCGCTGTCGGGTGCGATCCGTCCCGTGAGCGCGCTGTCGCAGCGGGTCGCCGAGGCGGGAAGGCTCGGCTTCCGCGATGTGGTCGTCCCTGCGGCGGCCAAGAATGTCAAGGCTCCGAGCGGGGTGAGGCTGCACGCGGTCTCGACGCTCGCGGAGGCGGTCCACGTCGCTCTTCCCGCAGAGGACCGCGAGGCCGCGCCGTTCTAGGCAGGTCCCACGGAGGTGCGCGCAGCCGATCTGCGCGTCGTGGCCGTGCGGCGGGGCTGGGCGGAGGAGCCGGATGTCGCGCCTATGCGGCGAGCTCGAACTGCGTCGGCTCGGCCTCGATGCCCTGGAGCGTGAGGGTCGCCCAGTAGAAGCCGGCCTTGGTCTCCTGCGACGGCTCTCCACACTCGGGCGCGGACCAGTTGCCGCTCCAGGTGACCTTGAAGGACTCCGTCGCACCGTCGGAGAGCAGGAGGGCGCGCTCCTTGATGGGGGACTCCTCGACGCAGTCCGCTGTCGAGTAGACCTCCACGTCTCCCGTCGTGATGAGGAGGGTGCTGTCCGCGCCGCCGGTCGCGAGGAGGCACGCGGACGAGCCCACGTGCGCAACCTTGACCTTGAAGACGGGTGCGGTGCCGAGCGCATTGGTGAAGTCGACCGGGTTCACGGTGACCTCGACGTCGTCGACGCCGCACGCGCGGCTCGCGTCGGCGGCTGTGGAGTCCGTGGCATCCGCGCTCACGCTCGTGGTGGCGGCGGGCTCGTCGGTTCCGGCGTCGGTGCCGTCTCCGTCCGGAGAGAAGATGAGGAACCACACGACCACGACGACGAGCGCAGCGACCGCGAGGAGCAGCAGGCGTCGCATCCAGTAGACCCGTGCGGGCTGCTGGCCCACCGGGTGACGCAGACCGTCCATGGCCGCTCCTTCCTTCCCGTACGTCACTTCACGGTAGTCACGCGGAGCGCTGGAACAATGAAGCCATGCCGACCACCCCGCAAGCAGTTCACGACGCCCGGATGGTCGAGGAGGTCATCGGCTGGTTCTCGCGCGAGGCGCGCGATCTCCCGTGGCGGAGGTCGGACTGCTCGCCGTGGGGTGTGCTCGTGAGCGAGGTGATGCTCCAGCAGACCCCGGTGGTGCGCGTGGAGCCCGTGTGGCACGAGTGGATGCGCCGGTGGCCGACCCCGGGTGAGCTCGCGGGTGAGGCCCAATCCGAAGCCGTGCGGGCCTGGGGCCGGCTCGGCTACCCCCGCCGGGCCAAGCGGCTATGGGAGTGCGCCGTCGCGATCGTCGAGCGGCATGGCGGCGAGGTGCCCTCCGACGAGGAGGAGCTCCTGGCGCTGCCCGGTGTCGGCGCGTACACCGCGGCCGCCGTCGCGGCGTTCGCTTTCGGTCAGCGGTCGGTCGTCCTGGACACCAACGTGCGGCGAGTCATCGGGAGGGCGTGGGAGGGCCGCCCCCTTCCCACCCTCCACCAGACGGTGGGGGAGCGCGCGCGTGCCTCGTCCCTGGTGCCGGACGAAGCGGCGCGGGCTGTCGCGTGGGCTGCCGGCTCGATGGAGCTCGGCGCGCTCGTGTGCACCGCTCGGGTGCCCCGGTGCGACGAGTGCCCGCTCGCGTCCGACTGCGCGTGGCTCGCCGACGGTGCGCAGGGGCTCGAGGCCGCGCCCCGTCGCGTGCAGCCGTGGCACGGCACGGATCGTCAGGTGCGAGGGCGGATCATGGCGCTGCTGCGCGCGACCCATGCACCCCTCACCGTGACGGGGCACGCGCTGCTCGAGGACGTCGAGCCGGGCCAGCTCGACTCGTGCCTCGAGTCACTCGTCGACGACGGCCTGGTCCGGCTGGTCGACGAGGCGCGCGGCACCTACTCGCTGTAGCCGAGCCCAAGCCCGGGCGGCCTGCGCTATCCGCCGGTCGACCGCATCGTCCGTGGCTACCGCATCGTCCAGGCGCGGCCTAGAGCCACTCGGTCCCGTGGACCGCGTGCGGCTCGATCGCCTCGAGCTCCTCTGCGCTCAGCGGGTCCGCGTCGAGGGCGGCGAGGTTCGCGTGGAGCTGCTCCACCGAGGACGCGCCGATCAGTGCCGAGGTGACGCGGTCGTCGCGCAGCACCCATGTGAGCGCGAGCTGCGCGAGCGACTGCCCGCGCGCGACTGCGATCTCGTTGAGCGCCTGCGCGCGCTCAAGGTAGAGGTCCGTGATGTTCTTCTCGGACAGGAACGCGGAGTGGGTGACGCGCGAGCCCGCGGGGATCCCGCCCAGGTAGCGGTCGGTCAGCAGCCCCTGCGCGAGCGGCGAGAAGACGATCGCGCCCGCGCCGACGTCGCCGAGCGCATCGAGCAGGCCGCCCTGCTCCACGCGGCGGTCGAACATGTTGTAGCGGGGCTGGTGGATCAGCAGCGGCGTGCCGAGCTCGCGCAGGATGCGCGCCGCCTCGCGGGTGCCTGCCGCGTCGTAGTTGGAGATGCCTGCGTACAGCGCCTTGCCCGAGCGCACCGCCTGGTCGAGCGCCATCATCGACTCCTCGATGGGCGTGTCAGGGTCGGGTCGGTGGTGATAGAAGATGTCGACGTAGTCGAGGCCCATGCGGGTCAGGGACTGGTCGAGGCTCGACAGCAGGTACTTGCGCGAGCCCCACTCGCCGTACGGGCCGGGCCACATGTGATAGCCGGCCTTGGTGCTGATGACGAGCTCGTCCCTGTAGGGGCGCAGGTCCTCGGCGAGGATCCGCCCGAAGTTGGTCTCCGCGCTTCCGGGAGGAGGTCCGTAGTTGTTTGCGAGGTCCATGTGGGTCACGCCGGCGTCGAAGGCGGCGAGGACGATGTCGCGCATCGTCTCGTACGGCTTGGTGTCGCCGAAGTTCTGCCACAGTCCGAGGCTCACGCCAGGGAGCCGCAGGCCCCAGCGTCCGCATCGGCGGTAGTTTATGGTGTCGTAGCGGGCAGCGTCGGCCACATACGGATCGTGAGTCATACCGCCAGCCTATTGCGGACCGCTCAGTTGGCCTGCTCGGAGAGCAGCGCGTCCAGCGTGGTGGCAGTCGGCACGCACCGCCCATCCTCGCGTGTGCCAAGCGCAAGCCACTCCCCGATGAAGAGCAGCCGGCTGCACGACGTGACGGACACCAGCTGCTGTCCCGAGGCCCGGTCCCAGATGACGACGGACCCGTCAGCGTCGAGATCCTCGAGCACTCGTGCGGCGACGACCTCAGTCCCCAGGTACACGTCGCCGACGATCCCCGACACGACGCCAGTCTGGGTCGCTCCGTCGTTCTGCCACACCACCGTGTCAGTGCTCCCGGAGCCCGTCGGGGACCCCGCCACGTCGTCGCCGCACGAGGTCACGGGAACGAGGGTGTCGTAGCCCGCGGGCGTCGGGAGCACCTCGGTCCGGGTGCGCGATCCTCCGCGGACCGTGAACGACAGCGGTTGCAGGACCTGGTCTTCGTCGAGGCCGTGCACGCCCACCGAGAAGTCGGCGCCGTACTCGCCGCAGGCATCGGGGAAGAAGCCGAGGTGCGAGTCGGACCGCCACGTGGTGAAGGCCCCGGTGGCGGGGTCGACGATCCCCAGGGAGGTGCCCTCGAGGCCCGAGGCGTTGGGCATGCGGCCCACGGCGGTGAGCCCCCCGTCGACGAACCAGAGGGAGCCCCAGCCGACGTCGAGCGCCTCCCCGTCGCGAACGATCTCGCCGACCTTGGCTAGGCCGGCGTCGGTGCCGGTCCACAGGCCGTAGGTGCGGCACTCGTCGTCCCCCTTGCTTCCCGAGGTGAACGCGACCGCGATCCTCTCGCCGTCGAGCGCGCCGGACGCCTCGACCACGCAGCTCGAGGGAGCGTCCTGGGGGGCGAGCACCTCGGTGACCTTGCCGGAGGTGCTGAGGAGCGCGACCCCCGGGGCCTGTCCCGCGTAGTAGTCGTCCTCGTCTGGAGTGACCTCGTAGAAGGCGACGAGCAGCGTCCCGTCCGGGGCGAGCGCGAGCACCCGGTTGTCCTCCCATGCGCGCGGAAGCGGGCCGTCGTCGAGGGCCGAGGCGACGGCTCCGTACGCCCAGCTCGCGCCCACGCCGAGCACCACGGCGCCCGCGGCCACCGCCACGGCGATCTTCAGTCGAGCCCCCCTCGCCATGCGCACACCCTAGCGGCACCCGGTGCGCTCGTCGCCGACGCGCGTCCGCCTGGCGACTTTGCTACGTTCCGAAGGAGGGCCGCACCCCGGGCGGCCCGTGGGGAGTGGATCATGGCCAAGGACGAGTGGAGCGTCGACGTCTCGGTCGACATCAAGGCGCCGGTCGCGACCGTGTGGGAGATCCTCACCGATCTCGACGGTGCGCCCGACGTCATGACGGGGATCCTGGCGATCGAGCGGCTCGGCGGTCCGGACGGGTACGAGGTGGGGACGCGCTGGCGCGAGACCCGCAAGATGTTCGGCAAGGAGGCCACCGAGGACATGGAGGTCGCGTCGGTCGTGGCTCCTCGCGAGACGACGGTGGTGGCGCACAGCCACGGTGCGGATTATGTCTCCGGCTTCACGGTGGAGGAGCTGCCCGGCGGCACCCGCCTGACGATGCGGTTCACCGGCAGCCCGAGCGACGACGCGTCTGGCTTCTCGCGATTCATGGCCAAGGTCACGGCGCCGCTCGGCGCCTCGGCGACCCGCAAGGCGATGCAGACCGATCTCGACGAGATCAAGGCGGTAGCGGAGGCGCGCGCGGACGGGTGAGCGACGCGCAAGGGGCGAGCGCACGGGACGGGCGCGCCGGGACGATGCGGCACCTACGGCGGCGCGCGCCCACCCGCCCCCCGCATCGTCCAGGAACGACGAAGGCCCGCCACCCCTGACGGGATGACGGGCCCTCGGTGAAGCCAGAGGCTAGGAGGCGTCTCCGCGGTGCGACTCGACGTCGGCGCCCTCGGCCTTGTGGTCGGTCGTGTCGGTCGCGGTGCCGACGATCGCCTCCGCGGTCGGCTCGCCGGTCACGTCGTCCTTGTCGAGGCCCTCGAAGGTGAACTCGCCGAGGATGCCCTCGCCCTGAGCGTCCACGCGGACGATCTGGCCCGAGACGACCTCGCCGAAGAGGATCTTCTCCGACAGCGTGTCCTCGATGTCGCGCTGGAGGGCGCGGCGCAGCGGACGTGCACCGAGCACGGGGTCGTATCCCTTCTCCGCGAGCAGCTCCTTGGCCGCGGGCGTGAGCACGATGCCCATGTCCTTGTCCTTCATGCGCTCGTCGAGGCGGGCGACCATGAGGTCGACGATCTGGATGATCTCCTTCTGCGTGAGCTGCGGGAAGACCACCGTGTTGTCGACGCGGTTGAGGAACTCGGGGCGGAAGTGCTCCTTGAGCTTGGTGCTCACCAGGCTCTGCATCTCCTCGTACGTCTGACCGCCCTCGCGCTGGACCGAGAAGCCCGTCGCCTGGCGGCGCGAGATCGCGTCCGCACCGAGGTTGGTGGTCATGATGATGATGGTGTTCTTGAAGTTCACCTCACGGCCCTGGGCATCGGTCAGCTTGCCGTCCTCCAGGATCTGGAGCAGCGAGTTGAAGATGTCCGGGTGGGCCTTCTCGACCTCGTCGAACAGGACGACGGAGAACGGCTTGCGGCGGACCTTCTCGGTGAGCTGGCCGCCCTCCTCGAAGCCGACGTAGCCGGGAGGCGCACCGAACAGGCGGGCCACCGTGTGCTTCTCGCCGTACTCGGACATGTCGAGCGAGATCAGCGAGTCCTCGTCGCCGAACAGGAACTCGGCGAGCGCCTTGGCGAGCTCGGTCTTTCCGACACCGGTCGGGCCGGCGAAGATGAACGAGCCACCGGGACGCTTCGGGTCCTTGAGGCCGGCACGCGTGCGGCGGATCGACTGCGACAGCACCTTGACGGCCTGCTCCTGGCCGATGATGCGCTTGTGCAGCTCCTCCTCCATGCGCAGGAGGCGGCCGGACTCGTCGGAGGACACGCGCGTGACGGGCACGCCCGTCGACATCGACAGCACCTCGGCGATCAGGTCCTCGTCTACGACGGCGGCGACGTCGAGGTCGCCCGACTTCCACGCCTCCTCCTTGGTGGAGCGCTCCTCGGTGAGGCGGCGCTCCACGTCGCGCAGCGACGCGGCCTTCTCGAAGTCCTGCTCGTCGATCGCGGACTCCTTGTCGCGACGCACGTTCGCGATCTTGTCGTCCAGGTCGCGCAGCTCGGGCGGGCTCGTCATGCGGCGGATGCGCAGGCGCGCGCCCGCCTCGTCGATGAGGTCGATCGCCTTGTCCGGCAGGAAGCGGTCGGAGATGTAGCGGTCGGCCATCTGCGCGGCGGCGACGATCGCATCGTCCGTGATCGTGACGCGGTGGAACGCCTCGTAGCGGTCGCGCAGACCCTTGAGGATCTCGATCGCGTGGGCGAGCTCGGGCTCCGGCACCTGGATGGGCTGGAAGCGGCGCTCGAGCGCGGGGTCCTTCTCGACGTGCTTGCGGTACTCGTCGAGCGTCGTCGCGCCGATGGTCTGCAGCTCACCGCGGGCCAGCATGGGCTTGAGGATCGACGCGGCGTCGATCGCGCCCTCGGCGGCACCCGCACCGACGAGGGTGTGGATCTCGTCGATGAACAGGATGATGTCGCCGCGCGTGCGGATCTCCTTGAGGACCTTCTTGAGGCGCTCCTCGAAGTCACCGCGGTAGCGGGAGCCCGCGACCAGGGAGCCGAGGTCGAGCGTGTAGAGGTGCTTGTCCTTGAGGGTCTCGGGCACGTCGCCGCGCACGATCGCCTGGGCGAGGCCCTCGACGACGGCGGTCTTGCCGACGCCGGGCTCGCCGATGAGGACGGGGTTGTTCTTGGTGCGGCGCGACAGGACCTGCATGACGCGCTCCTGGATCAGCTCGCGGCCGATGACCGGGTCGAGCTTGCCCTCGCGCGCGGCCTGCGTGTAGTTGCGGCCGAACTGGTCGAGCACGGTCGAGCCGGCGGGCGTGCCCTCGGCGGGACCGGAGCCTGTACCGGCGGCGGCGGGCTCCTTGCCCTCGTAGCCGGACAGCAGCTGGATGACCTGCTGGCGCACCCCGCCGAGGTCGGCGCCGAGCTTGCCGAGCACCTGGGCTGCGACGCCCTCGCCCTCGCGGATCAGGCCGAGCAGGATGTGCTCGGTGCCGATGTAGTTGTGTCCGAGCTGAAGCGCCTCGCGCAGCGAGAGCTCGAGGACCTTCTTGGCGCGCGGCGTGAAGGGGATGTGACCGGAGGGGGCGTGCGAGCCCTCGCCGATGATCTCCTGCACCTGCTCGCGGACGCCGTTGAGGGAGATGTCCATGGCCTCGAGCGCCTTGGCTGCGACGCCCTCGCCCTCGCGCACCAGGCCGAGCAGGATGTGCTCCGTCCCGATGTAGTTGTGGTTGAGCATGCGCGCCTCTTCCTGCGCAAGCACGACCACACGCCGGGCTCGATCGGTGAACCGCTCGAACATGTGAACCTCCCAAAGAGTTGTCCGGCCGAGGCCGGGAGTCGCGGCCCTCGCACACTGCCAAGGGTCGCCACACGGGATACACCGCCCCCGTGCTGTTCCAGGCTAACCAGCGGCAGGGGCACCGAATGCCCGTGTTCGCCAGGGGCGTGATGCTGTTCACCCACAGGAAACAGAACGTGTGACGGGGGTCTCAGACGGGGACGATGCGACACGTCCCGGCAACACGGGGACGATGCGGCGCTGAGCCGGGGACGGAGCCCCGCCGAGGGGCTCGAGGGAGCGGGAGGTCGCCGGGACCGGAGGGCTCAGGCCTCGAGGACGATGGTGATCGGCCCGTCGTTGACGAGCTCGACCTTCATATCCGCGCCGAAGACGCCGGTGCCCACGGACAGCCCGCGGCCGCGCAGGGACTCGACCACCGCGTCGACGAGCGGCTCGGCGACGGGACCGGGCGCCGCCTGGTTCCACGTGGGGCGGCGGCCCTTGCGGGTGTCGGCGTACAGGGTGAACTGCGACACGACGATGACGGGCGCGCCCTCGTCGAGCACCGAGCGCTCGTCGTCCAGGATGCGCAGGTCGGCGATCTTGCGCGCGATCAGCTCCACCTGCTCCGCGCCGTCGTCGTGGGTGACGCCGACGAGCGCGACCACGCCCTGGCGGTCGAACGATGCGGTGACCTCGCCCTCGACCGTGACCGAGGCGCGCGAGGCGCGCTGGAGCACGGCCTTCATCGCGACAGGCCGGACGCTGCGGGAGCGGACAGGCTCACCAGGTCCCGCCCTTGGGCCCACGCGAGCCCGGGCGGTGGTGCGGTGCGACCTTCACGCGGACCTCGACGAAGTAGACGAGCACGGCGACGATCGAGAGCAGGCCGAAGAAGCCGATGATCCCGCTGCCGACCCCGATGGGCGCAGGCACCGAGATGAAGGCGATGAGCGTCGCGATGCCGAGGATCACGAGCCAGATCGTCTTGGTCTGCTTGCCCGCGGCGACGTAGGCCTCGTTGGAGTACTTGGCCGCGTCGATCAGCGCCCACACCGAGCCGACGAGTGCGGCGATCGAGATCAGGAAGATCACGGCGGACTGCAGGAACGCGAACAAGGCTGACTCCTCAGGGGACGTGCGGACAGACGCGCACCAGGGTAGCGCGCGAGTGACTCACTCCGGAATGTCGCCGCCGTCGGCGGCGCAGCCCTTGCCCATCAGCAGGCCCTTCATCGTGGGCCCCACCTTGGGCGGGCGGTCGGCGCTGAAGCCGTCCGCGTTCACGATGAGCTCCTGTGCCGCAGCGAGCGGCCCGCCGTCCGACGGCACGATCAGCGTGGCGGACGGGTCGGTCGAGCGCTTGAGCACGGCCAGTGCGATCGGGCCGAGCTCATGGTGGCGAGCGACG
Source organism: Demequina sp. NBRC 110054 (assembly GCF_002090115.1). Taxonomy (NCBI): domain Bacteria; kingdom Bacillati; phylum Actinomycetota; class Actinomycetes; order Micrococcales; family Demequinaceae; genus Demequina; species Demequina sp. NBRC 110054. The sequence goes on along the minus strand of NZ_BBRK01000004.1, from coordinate 619,638 downwards.
GACGTCACGTGTCCGGCGATCCTCGCCTCGTCCCCCTCGCCGAGCATGACCTGCGCCCCGGGTTCGGGAAGCGCGTGCGCCGAGCCGTCGAGGTGGAGCAGCGTGAGCCGACGCGGCGGGCGTCCGACGTTGTGGACCTTCGCCACGGTCTCCTGGCCCCGGTAGCAGCCCTTGTGCAGGTGCACGGCGGTGCGCAGCCAGTCGAGCTCGTGCGGAAGCGTGGTGTCGTCCACCTCGGCGGCCGCGCGCGGTCGGTAGGCCTCGATGCGGAGAGCCTCCGAGGCCCACGTGCCGGCGAGCGACCAGCCAGAGGAGAGCCGTGCGTCGATCTCGGCGTCCAGCGAGGCCCGGGGGACGAGCACGAGGCGCCACGGGCGCATCGTCCCGGGGTGCGTGTCCTGGGACGCCGCGTACGTGGTGCCGCCCTCGGCGACGTGCGGCCAGGGGTCCACCCAGGTGACCGGCTCGCCGGGCGCGGCGGGTGCGCGGACGGCCTCGCCAAGCGCGGCCCATTCGGGCGTCGCGTCCATCACCTCGACGCGCAGCATGAAGCGCATCCGGTCCAGGAAGGTCGCGAGACCGGACGGCGTCTCGGTGATCAGCCACGTCGTCTCGCCGTCGTCGACCGCGCCCGCGACGTGCTCGATCCGGCCCTGCGGGCTGAGGATCATGAGCTCGGTGGAGACTCCGGGCGCGAGGGCCGCGACCTCCTGCGTCGACAGCGAGTTCAGCCACGACAGCCGGTCCGGTCCGGTCACGGTGATGATGCCGAGGTGCGACTGGTCGACGACCGCGCGGCCCTGCGCGAGAGCGCGCTGCTCCGCGGTCGGGTCGCCGTAGTGCCAGGCGACCCCGGCGTCGAGCCCGGTCGCCTCGACGGCGCCGGGGCGGCTCAGCAGGGGGCTGGTGGTCGTGGTGCTCATGCGGAGGGAACGTCCGAGGCTAGGCGGGGGATTCCCCGGCAGGCGCATCGTCCTCATCGCCGGTGGCCTCGGGGTCGACCGCAGCGTCGACGCGCGACATCCGCGCGGCCGCGTAGGACTGGAGCTCCTGCCCGAAGGCCGCGAGGTCCCACGCCCACATGAGCTCGCCCTTGACGTTGCCGTACATGCGGGTCGCACCGCGCACCTCGGGGCCGCTCTCGGTCGAGGCGATGAAGCGCGTCGCGAGATCGACACGGCCGTTGCCGACCGCGCCCATGTACGCCGAGATGACGCCGGACGCCTCGGTCATGATGACCTCGAGCGGGTGCTGGAAGTCCTGAAGCTCGACGCCCTCGGGGGCCGAAGGGGCGACGCGCCAGAACCCGGACTCGACCTGCCAGACGTGGCCCTCCTCGCCGTCGGGCCCCATGAGAGTGATCGTCGAGGAGTACGTGAGGTACGGGCCGCCGTCGTGGTCGAAGGACGTGCGCTGACGGAAGGCCGTCGGCTCGATCCCGGGGTAGGACAGCTCTCCCGAGCCCTCCCACTCGCCCACGAGCCACGCGAGCGGATAGACCTCGGGTGCCAGGCCGTCGGGAAGAGTGAAGGTCACCGCGCTCCGTCCTTCAGCAGGCGGTACGCGACGATGCCGACGACCCAAGCGGTGGCCGCGAAGCCGAGCACCGCGAGGACGGTGAAGAGGAGCCCCAGTGCTGTCATGCGCTCATCCTAGGACGAAAGGCCCTGCCGAGTCAGGCTCGCGCGACCGGGCGTCATGCATCCGCGCCCGCTCGCCTCAGGCGCGTCGCGTCGCACGGGTCGCGAGGAGGTAGACCTCGCATCCCAGGCAGAAGTCGAAGACGGCATTGAGGAACGACGCGATCACGACGAAGCCGATCGCGATGTAGAAGCCGAGCACGACGCCCAGGCCGAGGAACGCGATCGCGAGCACGGCGAAGGCGAGGCCGACCTGCTGCGCGAAGCGCGGCGCGCGGAACGACTCGGTCTCGGCGGGCGGGTCGAGCCGGGGGCGCACCCACTTCGCGAAGATCGCGGACTGCACCGTGGCCTGCGGGCCGACGATCGCGCCGGGGAGGAAGAGCGCAGCGAGCGCGAACGCGAGCACGAGCCCGACGTTGTTCGCGCCGATGATGAGGGCCGCGACCGCGATCACGAGCGTCACGGCGGCGCCGAAGCGCGGGCCGCGCGGATCGATGCGGATGTCCTTGGCCATGGGTTCTCCTCCGGGGTGGGGCGGCCGTGCGGGGGAAGCACGTGCCGGGGATTGTACGGGGACGATGCGGTCCGGCGTCATGCCCGGGCAGGTATCGGGACGACGCGGGTGGTCGAGTGGGGGGAGCGGCGCCGGCGGGGGTGAGGTCCTCAGATGGCGTACTCGGAGTCGCCGGGCGGCGTCGCCTCGATGGCCTCGCGGGCCTGTGCCTCGGTCGGCGCTCCCGAGATGCGGGCGACCACGACGCCGTTGGTGTCGAGGACCAGGGTGGTCGGCGTGCGCATGATGTCGAGCTCGCGCGCGAGCTCGAGCCGCTCCGAGGCATCGATCTCGACGTGGCTCACGCCCTCGTACTCCGCGGCGACCCGGGTGAGCAGGGTGCGGGTGGGGGGGCACTTCGCGCACACGGGGGTCGAGAACTGCACGAAGGTCGCGCGGTAGCCGCGAGGAGCGCCCAGTACGGCGGGGGTGAGCGCGCCGGGGATGTCGACGCGCGTGACGCGGCCCTGGCGGCGCGACCACCACCAGTAGGCGAGCGACGCGATCGCGAGAAGGGCGAGCACGACCAGCACTCGAACGAGCAAGGGGGACCTCCGTCAGCCGATGAGCAGGCGGCCCGCGAGATAGACGAGCGTGCCGGCGATGAGAACGGGTGCGATCGCCGAGGATATTCCCGCCCACCGGCTGCGCGGTCGCGGCTCGCGTCGGTTCAGCTCTCCCATGAGGACGACAGCGGCACCGGTGAGCAGGCCCACCAGGATGCCGCCGTACCAGCTGAGGGTCTCGAAGAGCAGTCCCATCGCGGCGCCAGCGCCGGCGCCCAGGGTGAACGTGAGCGCGGCGTTGATGCCGGGGTTGCGCGTCGCGGCGGAGAACACGGCCGCCATCGCGAGGGTCACGGCGCCCGCGACCACGAGGTCCTCCGAGCCGGGCGTGCGCACGGCGGCGACCCACGCGGCGCCCGCGGTCGAGATCGCGCCGCCCGCCGCCGTGCCGGAGACCGCGCTCAGCACGTGGCCGCGGGGAGAGGGGAACAGCACCTGGGCCACGAGCGCGGCCACGGTCACGGCCGCGAGCGCGACGGCGATGAAGCGCAGATACGGCTCGCTGCGGCCGAGCGCGACGGCGATCAGCGCGAGGGCCCCGCCTCCGCCCACGATGGCCGCGGTGGTCCAGCGGTGACCGACGTGGACGAGTCCCGACCAGCCGATCCCCATGGCGACGGCGAGCACGAGGACCGCGACGGCGAGGTAGCGCGGGCCGAGGTATCCCGAGCCAGCGACCAGTGCCGCGGCGACGGCAGTGATCGACGCGCGGGAGGTCGGAGCCATGGTGGTTAGTCTGGCACGCCTCTCGCCGCTACAGTTAAGCCAATCGGGAGGTGGCGATGGCAGACCTGCTTGTGCTCACCCCGTCCGGAGACGGGGCAGGCGCAGTCCTGCCTGCCCTTTCGTTGCTGAGCCATCGGACCCGCGTCGTGGAGCCCGAGCCGGCCGCGATGCTCGACGCGATGGACGCGGACGTCCTCGTGGTCGATGCTCGCAACGACCTCGCTCAGGCGCGCAACAACTGCAAGCTCGTGCAGGTCACTGGCGTGACTGTGCCGCTGCTGCTTGTGCTCAGGGACGGCGGGATGTCGATCGTGACGAGCGAGTGGGGAGCCGACGACGTCGTGCTCGCCGACGCCTCACCTGCCGAGGTCGAGGCTCGCATCCGGCTCATGATGGGTCGCGCGAGCTCCGAGGATCCTCTGGAGAAGGCCGCGGAGTTCTCCTCGGGAGACCTGACGGTCGACGTGGGCGGCTACACGGCCCGGCTCAAGGGCGTGCCGCTCGACCTCACGTACAAGGAGTTCGAGCTCCTCAAGTACCTCATGCAGCACCCCGGCCGCGTCTACACGCGTGACCAGCTGCTCCAGGAGGTGTGGGGCTTCGACTACTACGGAGGCACGCGGACCGTCGATGTCCATGTGCGTCGCCTTCGCGCGAAGCTCGGATCGGAGCACGAGCAGCTCATCGGGACCGTGCGCAACGTCGGCTACCGCTTCGACCCTCCCGCCCCCAAGCCGGCCGCCGATCAGGAGACCGCGAAGGCCTAGCGTGGCCGTGCTCGCGAGAGCACAGTCATCCTCGAGCACGACGGCAGGCGGTCGCGCGGCTGAGTAGTCTGGATGCGGATCCGCGTCCCCCGAACCAGGAGCCTGCATGTCGAACCAGCCCACGCGTCTCTTCTCGCGCCTCACCCCGTCGACCGAGCGCACCCTCGCCGACGTCCTGAGGACCGAGCGCGCGGGAGGCATTCTGCTGCTGATCGGCACGGTCGCGGCGCTGATCTGGGCGAACTCCGCATGGTCGGACTCGTACGAGGCCATGAAGTCGTTCACGATCGGACCCGAGGCACTGCACCTCGACCTGGACCTCGCCCACTGGGCGAAGGACGGTCTGCTCGCGATCTTCTTCTTCGTGGTCGGCCTCGAGCTCAAGCGTGAGATCGTCGTGGGCGAGCTCCGCAAGCCGTCCACCGCGATCGTCCCGATCGTCGCCGCGGTCGGCGGCATGGCGATGCCCGCGATCCTGTACACGCTGGTGAACCTTCAGGACGGCGGCTCGACCGCCGGATGGGCCATCCCGACCGCCACTGACATCGCGTTCGCGGTCGCCGTGCTGTCCGTGGTCGGCAAGTGGCTGCCGAACGCGCTGCGCGCGTTCCTGCTCACGCTCGCGGTCGTCGACGACCTGCTTGCGATCATCATCATCGCCGTGTTCTTCACCGACGACATCAACTTCGTCATGCTCGCCGCCTCGGTGGCCTGCATCCTGGTCTTCGGCTTCCTCGCCTCCAAGCGCATCACGTACTGGTGGCTCCTGTTCCCGATCGCCTTCGCCTCGTGGGCGTTCATGCACGCGTCCGGTGTGCACGCGACGATCGCAGGCGTCGCCCTGGGCCTCATGGTCCCCGCGATCAAGGCCAAGGGCGAGAAGCACGCGCTCGCGGAGCACTGGGAGCACAAGTGGCGCCCGATCTCCGCCGGCTTCGCGGTTCCGGTCTTCGCGCTCTTCGCGGCCGGCGTCACGATCTCGTCCGAGGCCGTGAGCGCCGCGATCGCCGATCCGGTCGCGCAGGGCGTGGTCGTCGGTCTCGTGATCGGCAAGCCGCTCGGCATCGTGCTCGCCACATGGCTCGTGGCGACCTTCACCAAGGCACAGCTCGATCGAGGAATCAGCTGGCCCGACGTCCTGGGCATGGCCTTCCTCGCGGGTATCGGCTTCACCGTCTCGCTGCTCATCGGCGACCTTGCCTTCAACGGCGAGCGCGTGGAAGAGGTGAAGATGTCGGTCCTCGCGGCCTCGCTGCTCGCCGCTTTCATCGGCGCCCTCATGCTGTTCTGGCGCGACCGCAGCTACCGGAAGATGTACGAGTCGCGGTCGATCCCTGTCGTGGGGCACGACCGCATGGGCGACGCCCACGCACTTGCCCGCGAGATCGGTGGCGAGGCCGCGCCCGCCCCCGAGGACTCCGAGCGCGAGTCCCACTGACCCCTCGTCCCGCCAGGACGAGCCCGAAGCGGTGCCGACCGGGCGAGCCGACGCATCGTCCCGTCAGGACGTGGGCTGACGCACCTTGGCGCCCGGCGCCGATGGGCACAGCGCCGCGATCTCGCACGAGCCGCAGTCGGGCTTGCGCGCCATGCAGCGTCGGCGCCCGTGGAAGATCACGCGATGCGACCACAGCGTCCACTCGCGACGCTCGATGAGCGCCATGAGGTCCCTCTCCACGACCACGGGATCCTCGTTCACAGTGAGGCCGAGGCGCCGCGCGAGCCGGCCCATGTGGGTGTCGACGGTGATGCCGGGGACGTCGAACGCATTCCCAAGCACGACGTTGGCGGTCTTGCGGCCGACTCCCCGCAGCGTGACGAGATCCTTGAGCCGACCTGGCACCTCGCCGTCGTACCTCTCGACGATGTCGCGGCTGAGCCCGAGCAGCGACTCGGCCTTCGCGCGGTAGAAGCCGGTCGGCTTGATGAGCGCCTCGAGCGTGTCGCGATCCGCCTGAGCCATCGCGTGCGCGTCGGGGTAGGTCGCGAACAGGCCGGGAGTGACCTGGTTGACCCGGACGTCCGTGCACTGTGCGGACAGCACGGTCGCCGTCAGCAGCTGGAACGGCGTGCGGTAGTCGAGCTCGCAGTGCGCGTCGGGGTAGACCTCGGCGAGCTCGCGGTTGACGGCTCGGGCGCGACGCACGAGCGCCACGGGAGGCGTGGTGTCCGTGGACGACGCGACGGTGAGCGGGGTGCGGCTCGGCATGGCGTCAACCCTAGGCGACGCTCGGCGCCTGACGACCCTTAAGGCGGACGCCTTCCGATCCGATAGAGGTGGGGACAGTGGTCCGGCAGGGATGGAGTCCCTCGCGAGCCCCAGGGAGTTGCATGAGCACCATGGCTACCGCGGAACGGATCGCGGAGCTGCGGCAGCGGCGTCGCGATATCCGCCGTGAGATCGCTCGTGTGCGGTGGTGGAGGCGACTGGTCGCCGCCCGCCGCGAGCTGACCGTGGCCGCGCTCGCGAGGCCGGGAGGCGCCGAGGCGCTCGTGCTCGACGACATCTGGGAGGCCCTCGCGGCCGACGCTCCGAGCGCGAGAGAACTGGTCTCTGCGGTGTGGCCCGAGGCAGGAGCCGTCGCGCCCGGTAGCATCGAGGAGTTGGATGCTCTTGATGTGCGGCTCGAGGCCTACGAGGCCCGGGTCGCGGAGAACCTGGAGACGGTGACGGCATTGATGGTCAAGGCGATGGGTGAGGCACACCGGCGCGATGTCGCGGAGCGGCGCTATGCCTGAGGCACCCCAGGGCTCGGCGAACACTGCTCGCGAGGAGCAGCTGCTGCGGTCGTCCCCGCTGTTCGGAGGCATGGACGCCGCGAATGCGCGCTCGCTGATCGCGGAGATGATCCGGCGCGAGTTCTCCAAGGGCGAGACGATCTTCAACGAGGGCGACGAGGGCGACGTGATGTACGTCGTCGTCAAGGGCAAGGTGAAGCTCGCGCGCACCGCGCGCGACGGCCGCGAGAACCTGCTCGGGCTCATGGGCGTCGGCGACATGGTCGGCGAGCTCTCGGTCTTCGACCCAGGCCCACGCCTCTCGCGTGCGCATGTGGTCGAGGAGTCCGTCCTCTACGAGCTTCCCAAGGCGACGCTTGACGCGTGGCTCGATGAGCACCTCGACATGTCGCGTCACCTGCTGCGCGCGCTCGCACAGCGCATCCGTCGCACCACCAACACGATGGCTGACCTGGTGTTCTCGGACGTCCCGGGTCGCGTCGCGAAGGCGATCCTCGACCTCGGGCACCGCTTCGGGCGGATGGAGCGCGGCCACGTGACCGTGCGTCACGGGCTGACGCAGGAGGAGCTGGCTCAGCTCGTCGGCGCCTCTCGCGAGACCGTCAACAAGGCGCTCGCGGACTTCGCGTCACGCGGCTGGATCGATGTGCACATCGGCTCCGTCGAGGTGTACGAGCCGGACCGCCTGCGTGCCCGCTCGCGCTGACGCGCGACTCCCGGGCGAACGCGGCTGCGCCTAGTGGCGGACCGCGACCACGATCTCGACCTCGACGGGCGCGCCGAGCGGCAGCGCCGCGACGCCGACGGCCGACCTGGCGTGGCGACCTGCCTCGCCGAACACGTCGACCATGAGGGCCGACGCGGCGTTGAGGACGGCCGGCTGCTGCGTGAAGTCCGGGGCGGAGGAGACGAAGCCCGTCACCTTGACGACGGACTCGATCGAGTCGAGGCCGCCCGCGGCCTGTGCCGCCGCCGCGAGCGCGTTGAGCGCCGCCGCGCGGGCGCACTCCGCAGCCTTCTCGGGCGTGACGTCGTCCGCTCGCTGACCCACGTGACCCGTGGCGAGCAGGGCCCCGTCGACGAAGGGCAGCTGCCCCGATGTGTGCACCAGGCTGCCCTGGCGGAGCGCGGGCACATAGGTGCCGACGGGGATCGCGACCTCAGGAAGCGTCAACCCGAGCGCGGCGAGTCGCTGCGTGGCGCTCATGCGACGCCCTTGGGGCGCTTCATGTAGGCGACGAGCCCGCCGGTGGGGCCGGTCACCACCTGGACGAGCTCCCAGCCGTCCTCGCCCCACTGGTCGAGGATCTGCTTGGTCGCGTGGTCGATGAGCGGAACGGTCGAGTACTCCCACTGAGTCATGAGGTCGAGCCTATCCCCAAGGGAACCTCAGGTGCGTCTGGGGCGTTGGCTGGGCAACGTAAGGTTGGGGCATGGGTGTCTTCGTCTCTGAACGCGCGCGCCGGGATGGTCGCGTGACGTTCCCACAGCTCATCGGCGGGCTCATCGCGTTCGTCGTGCTGTCCGTCGTGGCCGGAATCCTGGTCGCGGGTCTCGCGCTGCCAGTGGTGACCGTGGCAGGCAACACGGCGCAGGGTGCCTCCGACCTGTTCGAGGAGCTGCCAGACGAGCTCGACTCGGTGACGCTGCCACAGCAGTCGAACATCTACGCTCGCAACGGCAAGACGCTGATCGCGACCTTCTACTCGCAGAACCGCGTCGTCGTCGCGCTCGAGGACATCTCCCCGTGGCTGCAGAAGGCCGTGGTCGCCGTCGAGGACACCAGGTTCTGGCAGCACAACGGCGTCGACGGCGAGAGCATCCTGCGCGCGGTGCGCACGAACCTCACCTCCGACGACACCGAGGGCGGATCCACGCTCACGCAGCAGGTTGTCAAGAACACGCTTCTGCAGAAGGCCATCGACTCCGGTGACGACGAGGCCATCGAGGCCGCGACCGAGACCTCGGTCGACCGCAAGATCAAGGAGTGGCGCCTCGCGCTCGCGCTCGAGGAGAAGCTCAACAACGCGCTGGGAACCGAGTGCACCGACGCACCCGAGGTCGACTGCGGCAAGGAGAAGGTGCTCGAGCAGTACCTCAACATCGCGCAGTTCGGCACCAACACGTACGGCGTCGAGGCCGCCGCGCAGTACTACTTCTCGAAGTCCGCGGCCGAGGTCAACGCCCTCGAGGCCGCCACGATCGTCGGCGTGACCCAGAACCCCTCGCGGTACGACCCCGTCCGCAACCCCGAGGCATCCATCGAGCGACGCAACATCGTCCTCAAGCGCATGAGGGACCAGGACGTCATCACCGAGGCGCAGTACGAGGAGTACGTCGCCACGGAGCTCGAGGACTACATGGACATCTCCTATCCCAAGTTCTCGTGCTCTGCCTCCGCGGTTGCGCCGTTCTTCTGCGACTACGTCACGAAGATCATCAAGCAGGACGAGGCGTTCAAGGGCGAGGGCACCGAGCTGCTGTACTCGGGCGGCCTCGACATCGTCACGACGCTCAACGTGAGGTACCAGAAGATCGCCAACGAGGAGCTCACGAACTCCTTGCCCATCGACGACCCCTCGGGGTGGGCGATGGCTCTGGTGTCGCTAGACACCCAGAGCGGTCAGATCCTCGCGATGAGTCAGACCCGAGAGTTCGATCCCACCTCCGAAGCGCCGAACTCGACATCCGTGAACTACTCGACGGACCGCGACTACGGCGGGTCCCGAGGGTTCTCGCCAGGATCGACGTTCAAACCGATCATCCTCGCGACATGGCTTGAATCCGGCAGATCGCTCAACCAGACGGTCAGCGGATCCATCAAGGAGTACGACGTCTCCGAATGGCCGGCCAGCTGCACCGACCTCACGGGTGGCGGCACGTGGAAGCCATCGAACGTCGGTGGCACGGGCGCGAACAGCATGACGGTGCTGCAGGCGACCGCGAACTCGGTCAACACGGCGTACGTCGCGATGTCGTCGCAGCTCGACCTGTGCGACGTCGTGGAGATGGCGGAGAGGCTCGGCTTCGAGCGGGCCGACGGCGCGGACATCGAGTACGTGCCGTCGATCACGCTCGGCACCCAGAACGCGTCGCCGCTCACGATGGCATCCGTGATGCAGACCTTCGCGAACGACGGCGTCCACTGTGAGCCGTACGCGATCAAGAAGATCACCGATTCCGACGGCAACGTCCCGGTCCTGTCCGACGGAGAGAAGCTCAAGCTGCCAGGACAGGACTGTGAACGGGTGATCTCCAAGGAGATCGCTATCGGCGTCCAGTACGCGATGTCCAAGGTGATCGAGTATGGATCCGGTGTCAGGGCCCAGCTCGCGAACGGACGCGAGGCCGCGGGCAAGACCGGTACCTCGCAGCTCAACGCGCACCTCTGGTTCGTCGGCTACACGCCGCAGCTCACGACCGCGGTGTGGCTCGGCAACCCGAACCAGGACGAGAACGGCCAGAACATCACGCTCAACGGCACCCACTACTGGGGCTGGATCTACGGAGGAACGATCTCCGCGCCCACGTGGAAGGCGTACATGGATCGCGCGCTCGAGGGCGAGGAGAACATCGACTTCATCGAGACTCCAAGCAGCGAGGTCATGTACGGCACGCCGCAGAGCATCCCGAACGTGATCGGCATGAGCGAATACGCCGCGCGGTCCGCGCTGCTCGCGGCCGGGTTCAGGGTCTCGACCTCGACGGTCTACTCGACCGTCTATTCGTCGGGCGTCGTCACCTCGCAGTCGCCGTCGTCCTACTCGAAGGCGCTGCCCGGGGCGTACATCTCCATCTCGGTCGCGACCGACAGCCTGCCCGACTGGTGGTACAACTGGCCGAGCGGCTGGGACGCGAGCGTCGCGCCGGACGACTACTGGGGTTCCACCTGGCCGCCCTCCGAGTTCGCGAGCAACCCGCCCAACGGGTGGCCGGCCGCGGAAGAGGAAGAGACCGCTGACCCGTCGCCGAACGCCAACTCGAACAACAACGGGCGCGGCAACAACTCCGACCGGTCGTCCGGCGACGGATGAGCCGCGAGGCGGGGTCGCACGGCCTCGGCACGGCCGTCGGTCGCGGTGCGGCCGTGACGGTCGGCGTCGGAGCCGCCTGCCTCGCATGGGGGCTGCTCGAGGCGCACCGCTACGTGCTTCGGCACGTGACCGTTCCGGTGCTGCCCGCCGGCGCCGCGCCGCTCACCGTGCTGCAGATCTCCGACCTGCACCTCACACCCTCCCAGCGTGACCGGGTGGCGTGGGTGCGCGACCTCGCGAGCCTTGAGCCCGACATTGTCGTCGACACCGGTGACAACCTGGGCCACCCCGATGCGGTGCCGTCGCTCGTCGAAGCGCTCGCGCCGCTGCTCGCGCGGCCGGGCGCGTTCGTCTTCGGCTCCAACGACTACTTCGGGCCGCGTCGGCTGAACCCGTTCCAGTACTTCTCGGGGCCGTCGACGCTCCACCCCGATCGTGCGGAGCTTCCTCACGAGCTGCTGCGCGCGATCCTGCGGGAGTCGGGCTGGGTCGACCTCACGAACACCCGCGGCGGAATTGTCGTCGACGGTGTCGCGCTGAGCCTTGTCGGGACCGACGATGCGCACATCGGCAGGGACGCGATGCCCGAACCGTCCGAGGACCGCGGGGACGTTCGCATCGGCGTCACGCATGCGCCCTACACGCGCGTCCTGGACGGCCTGTGGGAGGACGGCTGCGACCTGATCCTCGCCGGGCACACTCACGGCGGTCAGGTCTGCGTCCCTGGTCTCGGCGCGCTCGTCACCAACTGCGACATCGACACGGGGCGCGTCAAGGGCCTCACCGGGTGGCCCGGCGATCGTCCTGACCGGGGCGGGGTCGACTCCACATGGCTTCACGTGTCGGCAGGGCTCGGGCACTCGCCCTACGCGCCGGTGCGCTTCGCGTGTCGTCCCGAGGCGACGCTGCTGACGCTCACTCCGCGGGCCTGAGCGTCACCCGGCCACTCGCCCCGGACGCGCCTTCCGGGGCGACGCTGTTCCGCGATCCGCCGATTTCTTGAATGGGCTACTCGTCCGGTATCCTGAGCAGGCTCAAATCACGGGGTGTGGCGCAGCTTGGTAGCGCGCCTCGTTCGGGACGAGGAGGTCGCAGGTTCAAATCCTGTCACCCCGACCGTGAGATGACCGAGGTCATCAGCAGCGAGAGCCCCTTCTTCGGAAGGGGCTCTCGTCGTCTCCGGAGGACAGCCGAGCGCGGGGCCTCGCAGGCGCACGACAGCGGGGGCAAAGGCAAGGGCCCCTCGCGGTGTGCAAGGGGCCCCGAGAGCCTTGGGGTGGCGCGTGCGCCGAGGCGTCAGGCCTTCGCGGTCAGCCTCTCCGCCACGAGCTCCGCGATCTGGACCGCGTTGAGCGCCGCGCCCTTGCGCAGGTTGTCGCCCGAGACGAACAGCGCGAGGCCCTTCTTGCCCTCGGCCGCACCGTCCTGACGGATGCGTCCCACGAGGGAGAGGTCGCCGCCCGCGGCCGCGAGCGGCGTGGGCACCTCCTCGACCTTCACGCCGGGGGCGCCGAGGAGCAGCGAGTAGGCCTCCTCAGGCGTGATGTCGCGCGAGAACTCGGCGTTGATCGACAGCGAGTGTCCCGTGAACACGGGCACGCGCACGCACGTGCCGCTCACGCGCAGGTCGGGCAGCGAGAGGATCTTTCGCGACTCGTTGCGCAGCTTCTGCTCCTCGTCGGTCTCGTTCGAGCCGTCGTCCACGACGGAACCCGCCATCGCGAGCACGTTGAATGCGATCGGCGCGACGTACTTGACGGGCTCAGGGAACTCGACGGCGGCGCCGTCGTGAGCGAGTCCCTTGGCGCCGTCGATGACGGCGGCAGCCTGGCCGTGAAGCTCCTCGACACCCGCGAGGCCCGAGCCGGACACGGCCTGGTAGCTCGAGACCACCAGGCGCTCAAGGCCGGCCGCCTCGTGCAGCGGCTTGAGGACCGGCATCGCGGCCATCGTGGTGCAGTTCGGGTTCGCGACGATTCCCTTGGGGATCTCATCGAGCGCGTCGGGGTTGACCTCGGACACGACGAGCGGCACCTCGGGGTCCTTGCGCCACGCCGACGAGTTGTCGATCACGATCGCGCCTGCGGCGGCGAACTTGGGCGCGTACTCCTTGGAGGCGCCGCCACCGGCCGAGAACAGCGCGATGTCGATGCCGGAGTAGTCGCCCGACGCGACGTCCTCGACGACGATCTCGCGGCCCAGGTGCTCGAGCGTCTTGCCCGCCGATCGCGACGACGCGAAGAAGCGCACGTCGGCGTCGGGGAAGCGCTCGGCCACGAGCTCACGCATGACGGCGCCCACCTGGCCGGTGGCGCCCACGACTGCGAGGGAGAGGGTCATCGTCCGGTACCTCCGTAGACGACGGCCTCGCCCTGGGACGAGTCGAGGCCGAAAGCGGTGTGGATCGCGCGCACGGCGTCGTTCACGAGCTCGGCGCGGGTGACGACGGAGATGCGGATGTCCGACGTCGAGATCATCTCGATGTTGATGCCGGAGTCGCGCAGCGCCGAGAAGAACTTGGCCGAGACGCCCGTCGCGGAGCGCATGCCCGCGCCGATGAGCGAGATCTTGCCGATCGAGTCGTCCACGACGAGCTCGCGGAACCCGATCGCCTCGTGGTCGGCCTCAAGAGCGGTGCGCGCGGCCTCGACCTGCGCCGTCGGCAGCGTGAACGAGATGTCCGTGACGCCCGTGTGGGTCGCGGACACGTTCTGGACGATCATGTCGATGTTGACCTCGGCCGTCGCGACCGCCTCGAACAGGCGGGCGGCGGAGCCGGGGACGTCCGGCACGCCGATGACGGTGATCTTGGCCTCGGAAGTGTCGTGGGCGACGCCCGCGATGATCGGCTGCTCCATGGCTTCCTCTCCTTCGGTGGGTCCTACGACCATCGTGCCCTGCAGTCCTGAGAAGGACGAGCGCACGTGGATGGGTACGTTGAATCGGCGCGCGTACTCGACGCAGCGCGGCATGAGCACCTTCGCGCCCGAGGCCGCCATGTCCAGCATCTCCTCGTACGTGATGGTGTCGAGCTTGTGCGCGGCAGGGACCACACGGGGGTCCGCCGAGAAGACACCGTCGACGTCCGTGTAGATCTCGCAGACGTCGGCATCGAGCGCAGCCGCGAGGGCCACCGCGGTCGTGTCGGAGCCGCCGCGGCCAAGCGTCTGCACGTCCTGCGTCTCCTGGTTGAGGCCCTGGAAGCCCGCGACGATCGCGACCTCGCCTCCCTCGAGCGTCTGGCGGAGCCTGCCGGGGGCGACGTCGATGATGCGGGCGCGGCCGTAGGCACCGGAGGTGATGACGCCCGCCTGGGGTCCCGTGAAGCTCTGCGCGCCGACGCCGAGGTCGCGCACGGCCATCGCGAGCAGTGCCATCGAGATGCGCTCGCCGGCCGTGAGAAGGATGTCCATCTCGCGGGGGTGCTCCTGGCCCGACACGTCGTTCGACAGGTCGATGAGCTCGTCCGTCGTGTCGCCCATGGCGGACACCGTCACGACGACGTCATTGCCTGCGTTGCGCGTCTCGACCACGCGGCGGGCGACGCGACGAATCGCGTCGGCGTCCGCGACGGACGAGCCTCCGTACTTCTGCACCACGAGGGGCACGGCGCACTCCTTCAACTGATCAAGGGGAAGCCGCGCACGCGTACGTCGCGGCACCCCATTCTAGACAGAGTGCCCGCACCCTTCGTGCGGGCCTTCCGACCCGCCCGCCCGCGCCTCGAGCACGCCTAGGGTGGAGGGGTGAACGCCGCCGCAGATCGTCCCGTCGTCCGCACCGAGTCCGGAGCCGTGCGCGGCTTCTGGGAGGACTGGGTGTCGCGCGACGGCGGCACGAGCCGCTCGGCGCGCTTCCTCGGCATCCCGTACGCCGAGCCGCCCGTGGGGGACCTGCGCTTCCTCGCACCGGCGCCTCGTGCGGCGTGGTCCGGCGTGCGCGACGCCGTCGCTCACGGTGCCACTCCCCAGCGGTGGTCGCCCTACGGCGACGACCCGTTCGTGCCGGAGCCCTCGATCCCCGGGGACGACCTGCTGTCGATCGACGTGGGCACGCCTGATCCGAGCGCGGACGTCGGGCTGCCGGTGCTCGTGTACATCCACGGCGGCGGCTTCGTCGGGGGATCGCATGCGAGTCCGTGGTACCAGGGCCACGCCTTCCACCGCGACGGGGTGGTCACTGTCGCTTTCAGCTATCGGCTCGGCTACGACGGCTTCGGTTGGATCGACGGCGCGCCCCACAACCGCGGCGTCCTGGACTGGATGGCCGCGCTCGCATGGGTGCAGCGCAACATCCGCGCGTTCGGCGGAGACCCCAGCAGGGTGACCATCGCGGGGCAGTCCGCCGGCGGCGCGGCCGTCATGCGGCTGCTGACCATGCCCGCGGCGCGTGGACTCTTCGCGGGAGCGCTCGCGCTGTCTCCCGCGGACACGATGATGACCGTGGACGATGCCCGCCGCATCGCGGAGCGAGGAGCGCGCGGGCTCGGCGTCACGCCGGACCTCGACGGGATGCGCGCGGTCCCCGAGCGCACGATCATCGCCGCGCAGGACTCGTTCGGGGCCGAGCAGGGCGAGCCCTTCGCGGGGATCTTCACGGGTCCCGATCTCTTCCTGTCGCCCGCGATCGACGGTGACCTCATCCCCGAGGGGGTCGCCGAGGCGCTCGCGTCGGGAGTGGGCGACGACGTCGCGCTGCTCGTGGGCGCGACCGCGCACGAGTTCAACCACGTCACGGGAGGGTCCGCGGAGGCGCTCGCAGACGTGTCCGCGGCGGAGCTGCTGACGAGGGCCGGCCTTCCCGAGGAGCTCCACGCGGCCCTGATCGCGCGCAGCCCTCGCGCGGGGATCACGGACATCGCCGGTCAGGCGATGACGGACGCGGTGTTCCGCCGTCATGTCGCGCGATGGGCGGACCTGCGCGCGCGAGGCGGAGCCGCGGAGCGCACGTGGGCGTACGACTTCCGGTGGTGCAGCCCCATGCCTGACCTGGGCCTCGCGGTGCACTGCCTGGATCTGCCGTTCGGATTCGACATCCTGAACGACGACGTCGCCGTGCGGCGGTGCGGCGAGGACGCTCCGCAGGAGCTCGCAGACGCGGTCCACGGAGATTGGCTCACGCTGATCGAGACCGGGCGCGTCGAGGCGTCGGCGCACGCGGCCGACCACGCGACGGTGTTCTACGGAGATCCCGATCGCGGCGAGTCCCGCGTCGAGGCGCCCGGCTATGCACAGGAGCGGGTGCTCGCCGAGGCGACCACGCCCGCGATACCCGCGGATGTCTAGCCGCTGAGCCCATCCTGGCTCTACGCTTGCGGTCACCAAGGGGGTGACCATGACGGTCCAGGCAGAGGCGCCGAGCGGGCACGCGCTGCACGCGCAGGGGGTCAGGCGTTCGTTCGGGTCGGTGCAGGCGGTGATCAACGCGTCGCTGACGCTCACACCGGGCACTGTGACGGCGCTCATCGGTCCCAACGGCTGTGGCAAGACGACGCTCATGCTGATGCTCGCGGGCCTGCTGCGCCCGGATGGCGGCACGGTCGAGGTCCTCGGCCATGATCCCGTGACCGCTGGCGCGGTAGCGCGCAGAGGGATCGGGTGGATGCCTGATGTGCTCGGCATGTGGGACTCGCTCACGTGCGCCGAGACTCTCGAGACCTTTGGCCGCGCCTATGGTCTCCCGAGGAACGAGGCGACCGAGCGGGCGTTCGCGATGCTCGAGAAGGTCCATCTCGCCGACCTCGCCGCGCAGCCGGCGCGCGTCCTCAGCCGAGGCCAGAAGCAGCGCCTCTCGCTCGCGCGCGCCCTCATGGGAGACCCCGCCGTCCTGATCCTCGACGAGCCCGCGTCGGGCCTCGACCCGCGCTCGCGGATCGAGCTGCGCGACCTGGTGCGCGCGCTCGCGTCCGAGGGCCGCGCGGTGCTGATCTCCTCGCATGTGCTCAGCGAGCTTGACGAGATGGTCGACGAGGCCGTCTTCATGTCCAGGGGAGTCACCCTCGGCGAGAGCGCGGACGCGGAGGTCGCGCGCGCCCGAGCTCGATGGCGGGTGACGGCGTTGCCGGGCCACGATGTGCATGCGGCGCTGTCCCAGGCGGCGCGCGACTGGTCGCCGGTCGAGGGCGCAGATGCCTCGGTCGCTGTCGTCCACGTGGCAGACGCGGACGATGCGGCAGACCTGCTGGCCTCGCTCGTCGGGCAGGGGATCAGGATCAGCGCGTTCGGCCCGGTGGGTTCGGCGCTTGAGCAGGCGTATCTCACGATCGAGCAGGAGCGGCGATGAGCGCGGGGGACAGCATGGGTGCGCAGGGTGCCGCGCGGGGCCCGCAGGACTCGCCCTTCGAGACGATGCCAGGGTCGGGCGGTCAGGCCACCGGGACGATGCCGCCGTCGCCTGGACCACGCCGCGGGCGGCCGTCGTTCGGCCGCCTGAGCTGGTCGGGGCTCACGCTCGTGATCGGTCTCGAGCTCCGCCAGCGGGTGCGCTCGACCAAGTGGAAGTGGGCGCTCGCGCTCATCGCCGCGCTGATCGCCGTCGTGACCGGCCTCATCGCGATCGCGGTGCCCGGCGACGAGTGGGGCACGGGCGACCTGGTGTTCGGCCTCGTCACGTACTTCGTGCTCTTCCTCGGGCTGGTCGTGTCGCCGACGCTCACCGCGACATCGATCAACGGAGACTCCAAGGAGGGCACGCTCGCGCCGCTCCAGGCAACGACGCTGTCGGCTTGGGACATCGTGCTGGGCAAGCTGCTCGCGTCGTGGTTCGCGTCCCTCGCGATCCTCGCGGTCGCGGTGCCGTTCCTGGGTTTCGCGATGCTGAGCTCCGACGCCCACCCGGCCGCGCTGCTCACCGTGATCGCCGTCCTCGCCGCCGAGCTCCTCGTCGTGTGCGCGATGGGGCTGGCCTGGTCCGCGCTCACCGCACGGACCGCATCGTCCGCGGTCCTCACCTACGTCACCGTCGCGGTGCTCGTCGTCGTGCTGCCGATCCTGTTCCCCCTGCTCATGCTCACGATGCCCGTCGAGCGCGAGGTCACGAGCACGTGGCGGGACTACTCGTACGCCGGGAGCGGCGTCGACGACTCGGAGTACCCGTACATGGACGAGTACGGGGAGCCCTATCGCTGCATCGAGGAGACCTACACCACGACGACCTACCGCACCGATCGGCTCTGGTGGCTGCTCGCGGTCAACCCGTACGTGATCGTCGCCGACTCGGCGCCGACCCCCGCGATCGACGAGGACTCGGACGACTACTACGAGTTCTACGGGATCCTCGACGCGATCAAGCAGGGCGTGCGCGAGCTGCGGCTTCCTCCGGCGACCACCGACGACTACTGCCAGCCCGGCCTGTCCGAGGAGGAGCTGTACCGGCGCGAGGCGCGCGAGGGGCTGTCGCCCACGTGGCCGTGGGGGCTCGGCTTCCACGCGCTCCTGGCGACGGGCTCGGTGCTCATCGCGGTGAGGCGCGTCGCCGTCCCGTACGGAACCCTGCCGAGGGGCACCAGGGTCGCCTGAAGCGGTCCGCGTGACGCTGCGCTGAGGCCTGGCGGCACGCGGTGCCGAACTCGGTGCATCCTCTGGGTTCGCTCTGCGCGTTCTCTCAGGGTGCGGGCGTTGAATCGGAGACATGGACACGGTCACCGAATACGGCGCCAGCCGCATCGAGCGAGCATCGCGGGGAATCCCTTTCCTCCATGCCGTCTCCGCGACGCCCCGTGCTGGCCGCGCCGTGCACCCCCTCAATGGTGCCGTGTCCTCTGGCGAGGGCCGCTGGTTCCCGGCCCTGCGCCACACCGCTCCCGGGACCGCCTCTCCGCGACGTCACTCGCGGTCGGCGGTCCCGGGAGGTCATTCTTCCTAGCGCCCCGAGGCCACCACACCCCTCCTCCACGGTGGTCACGGACCAGATCGCGGATCCCCTATGCCCGCGATCGCACGGCACGGCCGCGCATCGACCCGTCGGTGCGCGGCCGTCGTCGTCTTCCCCGGCGGTGGCGGGCGAACGGGACGATGCGGGTGCGGCGAGCGCTCCCGCGTCAGCTGACCTTGCGGCGCCCCTCGAAGGCGCGGCCAAGGGTGACCTCGTCGGCGTACTCGAGGTCGCCGCCGACGGGCAGGCCCGAGGCGAGGCGCGACACCTCGACGCCCATCGGGACGAGCATGCGGGACAGGTAGGTCGCGGTCGCCTCGCCCTCGATGTTGGGGTCGGTCGCGATGATGACCTCCTGGATCTTGCCGTCGCCGAGTCGGCCCATCAGCTCGCGGATCCGCAGGTCGTCCGGGCCGACGCCGTTCATCGGATCGATCGCGCCGCCGAGCACGTGGTAGCGGCCGCGGTACTCGCGGGTCCGTTCGATCACCACGACGTCCTTGGGCTCCTCGACGACGCAGAGAAGGTCCTCCGCGCGCCGCGGGTCTGCGCAGATGCGGCACTCCTCCGACTCCGCGACGTTGCCGCACGTCGCGCAGAAGCGCACACGCTCCTTGACGGTGGTGATCGCGTCGGCAAGACGCTTCACGTCGACCGCGTCGGCCGCGAGCAGGTGGAAAGCGATGCGCTGGGCGCTCTTGGGGCCCACGCCGGGCAGGTGCCCGAGCTCGTCGATCAGATCCTGAACTGCGCCGTCGTACATGGGGTCAAGAGTAGGCGTCCCCGCTGACTTCGCGGGTCACCTCGGCACCACGGACTCGCCGCGCCGCAGGCCTCAGGACTCGACGATGCGGCCGCCGAGCAGCTTCGTCACGACCTCGACTCCTGCCGAGGCGGAGTCGTCCGCCACCGCGTCGTCGTCCGAGATGTCCTCGTAGTCGTCTGCGGGAGCGGACGATGCGGCAGGCGCGCTGGGTGCTGACGGTGCCGCCGCGCTCGCGGCCGACGGAGCACCGCCGGGCGCCGGCGTCGAGGCACCAGGCGAGGCGGCCGCGGGTGAGACGCCGTGGGATCCCTCGACGCGCACCTTGAGGCCGAGGGTCTCCCTCACCGCAAGCGCGACGTTCTCGGAGTGGGGGCCGCTGCCGAACCGCTGCGCGAGCGCGGGCGAGTCGAAGGCGAGGTGAAGGACCCCGCTGTCGATGCGTCCGACCTGCGCGCTCTGGCTGACCATGGCCCACGTGACGCGGTGACGTTCGAGGGTGCCGAGCACCTCGGGCCAGCGACGGCGCACGAGCTCGGTGTCCTCGGCCCCACCCGCGGCGGTCGGCGCGGAAGCACTGGGCGCGGCGGGCGCCGCTGTCGCAGGTGCAGGTGCAGGTGTGGCTGCGTGCTGCGCAGGAGCGGGCGCGGGAGTTGCGGGCGCCGAGGGTGCCGGCCGAGGAGCGGGTGCCTCCTGGCGCACGACCGGTGTCGCCGAGGTGGGCGGCGCCGGCTCGTCCCACGGCGCTCCCGGCTCCTCGTCCCACGGCGGAGGCTCGGACGAGGAGGCGCTCGCCGCCGCGGGCGGGGTGGCGGCGCGGGTCTGCGTGGTGGGGGCAGGCGTTGCGGGAGCAGGTGCCTGGGGCGCGGGTGCCTGTGCGGGCTCGGCCTGCGGAGCGGCCGGCTGTCGCGGGGCGCCCGCGGGAGCAGCGCCGGAACCCTCGCGCACCGCCCGCACGGCCGCGAGGGCCGCCTGTGCCCCCGAGAGACCGCTGGCGGCGGGCGGCTCGCTCGAGGCGGCGGGTGCGGCACCAGGGGCCGTGTGCGAAGGCACTGCGGTGGGCGCGGGGGATGCCTGTGCGGGGTACGCCTGGGGGACCGCGGCGGGTGCCGCGACCGCCTGCGCCGGGACGTCGGCGGCGAGCAGGCGAGCGCAGAGCAGCTCGAGGTGCAGCCGCGGCGACGTGGCGCCGACCATCTTGGTCAGCGCATCGTTCACGAGGTCCCCGGCGCGTGAGGCGCGCGCGAGACCGAGCGAGCGCGCCTGCTCCTTCATGCTCTCGAGCTGGTCGGCGGGGATCTCGCCGAGGGCCTTCTCTCCCGAGGGGCCGGCAGCTGCGAGCACGACGAGGTCGCGCAGCCGCTCGAGCAGGTCCTCAACGAAGCGGCGAGGCTCGTGTCCCGTCGAGATCACCCGTGACACCACGTCGAAGAGGCTTGCGCCGTCGGCGGCCGCGATCGCGCCCACCGCATCATCCAGGAGCGTCGCGTCGGTGAAGCCCAGCAGCGAGATCGCACGGTCGTAGGTGACTCCCTCGGGGCCCGAGCCGGCGATGAGCTGGTCGAGCACGGAGAGCGAGTCGCGCACCGATCCGCCGCCCGCGCGGACGACGAGCGGAAGCACCCCGGAGTCGACCTTGACCGACTCCGCCTCCGACAGGCGCCCGAGGTAGTCCGTGAGGATGGGCGGCGGGACGAGCCTGAAGGGGTAGTGGTGCGTGCGCGAGCGGATGGTGCCGATCACCTTGTCCGGCTCGGTGGTCGCGAAGATGAAGCGGATGTGCGGCGGCGGCTCCTCGACGAGCTTGAGAAGAGCGTTGAAGCCCTGAGGCGTGACCATGTGCGCCTCGTCGAGGATGAAGATCTTGTAGCGGTCGCGCGCGGGGGCGAAGGCAGCGCGCTCGCGCAGCTCGCGCGCGTCGTCCACGCCGTTGTGGCTCGCGGCGTCGATCTCCACGACGTCGACGGACCCTGCTCCGCCGCGCGCCAGCTCGACGCACGAGTCGCACGTGCCGCACGGGGTGTCCGTAGGGCCGGCCGCGCAGTTGAGGCAGCGCGCGAGGATGCGGGCCGAGGTGGTCTTTCCACAGCCGCGCGGACCCGAGAACAGGTACGCGTGGTTGACCTTGTCGGCGCGCAGCGCCTGCATGAGGGGCACGGTCACGTGCTCCTGTCCCACGACGTCGGCGAAGTCGTCCGGACGGTAGCGGCGGTACAGGGCTGTGGTCACGGGTACGAGCCTATCCGGCGGGTCGGACACCCGGATGCTGCCGGGACCAGTGGGTGCACGCGGGCCATCGTCCGTCGGGGTGTGGACGGCGCCGGCGGGCGGCGGACGGCGCGATGATCCAGTGAGGACGCGGTGCCGACGCTGTATGTTTGCGGTCAAGCCACTACGAGGGACGAGGTTGCGATGGCTTCAGTGACGCTCCGCGAGGTGGCGGCGCGTGCCGGAGTCTCGATCAAGACGGTCTCGAACGTCGTCAACGGCGTCCCGAGCGTCAGGCCCGAGACCCGTGAGCGGGTCGAGGAGGCCATCCGCGCCCTCGGCTATCAGCCCAATCTCTCTGCCAGGCATCTTCGGAGCGGCCGCAGCGGGGTGATCGCGCTCGCGATCCCCGAGCTGCGTCACACCTACTTCGCCGAGCTCGCGGGTGAGGTCATCGCCGCGGCGAAGAGGCGTGGCATGGGAGTGCTCATCGAGGAGACCGGTGGGGACCGCGAAACCGAGCTCGACATGCTCCGGGGGCCGCGCCTCGCGATGGTCGACGGCCTGATCATGAGCACGTTCGCGTTGCGCGATGGCGACGAGGACCTCCTCGACGTGGGCTTCCCGCTCGTGCTGCTGGGCGAGAGCATGGCGAGCCCGCCGGTCGACCACGTGGCGATCGGCAACGTCGGCGGCGCCAAGGCGGCCACGGCCCACCTGCTGTCCTTGGGCCGGCGGCGGATCGCCCTGCTCGGCGTCATGGACTCGGGCTCCTCGAGGCTGCGGCTCGAGGGTTACCGCCAGGCGTTGGCGGAGGCGGGAGTGCCCTTCGACGAGAGCCTCGTCAACGAGGCGGAGGTCTGGCATCGAGCCGAGGGTGCGGCGTCGGTGGTGTCGATGCTCGAGAGGGGGATCGAGTTCGACGCGATCCTCGGATTCAACGATCTGCTGGCGCTCGGCGGGATGCACACGCTCGAGATGCGAGGCATCCGCGTGCCGGAGGACGTGGCAGTGATCGGCTTCGACGACCTCGACGAGGCGCGCTACGCCGTGCCCCCGCTGTCCAGCGTCGACCCCAACCGCAAGGTCATCGCGGACACCGCGGTCGGCTTCCTCGTCGAGCAGATGAACGGTGAGGTGACGCCGTCGACGCCTCGCAGGGTCGCCGCGCCGTTCGCGCTGGTGCCGAGGGCGTCGACGACGGGCTGACCGCCGCCACGGCACGGGCGCGCGCGTGCGCTGCACCGGGTTGACATCCGGACGATGCTTCACGAACATGGGTCTCGCAGCACGGTACAACGTTGGAATACAACGTTGTACCAACCCTGAACCTTCCGGTCCTGCCGGCCGGCTCACTGTCGAGCGGCGGGTCCTCGCACCCTGACAGGTGGAGACGATGCACGCTCGCACACCGCAGTCCATGCCGGCCGTCGCGGCTGCGTTCGCCGTCCTTGCGCCGGGGCCCGTCCGATGACGCCCGCGCGGTCCAGGATCAGCGACACGAAGCGACTGCTGTTCGGCGTCGGGTACGAGGACACGTTCATCGTCGAGCCGTTCGCGGGCCGGCGCGCCCTCGATGAGTACGAGCTGACGCAGCACTACGAGAACTGGGCCGCCGACCTCGGTCTCGCGGTCGATGCCGGTGCCGACTACGCGAGGTGGGGCATCCCCTGGTACTGCGTCAATCCCGAGCGCGGGGTGTGGGACTTCGCCTGGATCGACGAGGTGGCCGACCGGTTCCGCGAACTCGGGCTGCGGCCCGTGATCGACCTCATGCACTACGGCACGCCGCTATGGCTCGAGGGCTCGTTCGCGAATCCCGACTACCCGCAGCATATGGCCGCCTACGCGGCCAAGATCGCCGAGCGGTACGGCGACGTTTTCCGCGCCTTCACGCCTCTGAACGAGCCCCTGCTCAACGCCATCTACTGCGGCGAGTTCGGGATCTGGCCTCCGCACCTGACCGGCGAGCGAGGGTTCGCGACGCTGCTCGAGCGCCTCGGACGAGGGATCGTGGAGTGCCAGGCGGCGATCGCCGAGGTGTCGGGCGGCGAGGCCGAGTTCGTGCACGTGGAGGCGTCCTATCGCTTCACGGGCGAGACCGAGCGCTTCCCCGAGGAGGTCGCGTTCCTGAGGGAGCGTCAGTTCGTGGTCGAGGACCTCGTCACGGGCCGCATCGGCCAGGACCATCCGCTTGCCTCGTGGCTGCTCGCGCAAGGGTTCGCCGAGGAGTCCCTGGCGTGGCATCGCGACCACGTCGCGCTTCCCGACGTCATGGGCGTCAACTACTACCCCCAGGTCTCGACCGAGGCCTTCGTGAGCGGGTCCCGCGTCCCGGCGGGCACCCTGGACGACCCCCGCCCGAGGGTCGACGAGGGGACCGAGGGCCTGGTCGACGTCCTCACGAGGTTCTGGCAGCGGTATCAGGCTCCCGTGATGCTGACCGAGACGAGCGTCGCCGGCGACGCCGCCGCGCAGACGCGGTGGCTGGACGCCTCGGTCGCGACCGTGCACCGCCTGCGCTCCGAGGGCATGCCGATCCTCGGATACACGTGGTGGGCCGTCCTCGACTGGTACACGTGGAACTACCGTGAGCAGAGGGCCCCGCTTCACGACTACGTCACCCGCCAGGGGCTCTGGAGCCTCGTGCCCGAGGCCGACGGATCGCTCCGCAGGGTCCGCACCTCGACCGTCGACAGGTTCCGAGGTCACGCCGCGGCATCCCTCGAGCTCTCGGGCCGGCGGTGACGACCGCCTCTCTTCTCGCCCCTGCCGCCGCCTGGCGCTCGGGCACCCCTGACCCGCGCGCCTTCGTGATCCGGCGCGTCCGCCCAAGAAATGGAGACCAATGATGACTGCAGAGAGACTCCCGCGACTCGAGCTGCGGGACGGGAACACGATCCCCGCGATCGGCTACGGCCTCTTCCAGGTCCCGTCGGACGACGCGCAGCGCCTGATCGAGGAAGCGCTCGCCGCCGGCTACAGGCATATCGACGGCGCAGCGGCCTACGGCAACGAGGGCGCGGTCGGCAAGGCGCTCGCGGCATCCGGGATCGACCGCGACGAGATCTTCGTGACGACCAAGCTGTGGAACGCCGATCAGGGCTACGACAGCGCGCTGCGCGCGTTCGACAGCAGTCGTGAGCTGCTCGGGCTCGACGAGATCGACCTGTACCTCATCCACTTCCCGGCTCCCGAGCGGGGGCTGTTCGCCGAGACGTGGACGGCCTTCGAGCGGCTCCATGCGGAGGGTGGGGCCCGGTCGATCGGCGTGTCCAACTTCATCGAGCCGTATCTCCAGGAGCTCCTCGCGTCCGCGAACGAGGTCCCTGCCGTGCACCAGATCGAGGTCCACCCGACCTACCAGCAGCGCGCGCTTCAGGAGCTCAGCCGCGCGCACGGCATGGTCGTCGAGGCGTACAGCCCGCTGGGCCGGTCGGCCGATCTGAGCGCCCCCGCCGTGGTCGAGGCGGCGGCGCGGCACGGTCGCACGCCGGCCCAGGTGATCGTGCGCTGGCATGTGCAGCACGGCACCGTCCCGCTGCCGAAGTCCGTCAACCCGGAGCGGATCGTCGCGAACCTGGCGGTCGACGACTTCGTGCTCACCGAGGCCGAGATGGGTGCGATCGATGCGCTTGAGGCCGGGAACCGCACCGGCGAGGACATCCCGCACTTCAACTGAACCTGCGGTCACGAGACGATGCGGTCGAGCCCGCAGAGGGCATGAAAGGACCCCCCACGCACCCGCCAGAGCCCGCTTACCCTTGCTTCATTCCTGACCTGGGGGAGTTGGGCGAGATAGCGCCACGTGGGGGGTCTGCGGACAAGTCTAACGTGCCGCGAGGGCGCGTCGAATCCCCGCTCGCGCGCGGTCCCCGACCATCCCTCCGCATCGTCCCCGACCCCACCCCAGCATCGTCCGTGAGGCCCCGTCGCGAGCCGTTTTCGCGGTTCGGCCATGCTCGGGTATCATCTACGGGCCTGGAGGATTCGCCTAGCGGCCTATGGCGCACGCCTGGAACGCGTGTTGGGTGCAAGCCCTCGGGGGTTCGAATCCCCCATCCTCCGCCAGATTGCGCCACGGATCGTGGCAACCCGGTCCGTCGTCGAGAGTGGGGCACGTGAGCGAGAGAAGGGGCGGTCGTCTCCGTACCCGCCGCGAGGTCGTGCGTCGGCATCGTCGCGAGCGCCAGGTCGTCGTCTTCGGCCTTCTCCTCATCGTGATCGCCGCCTTCTCAGTCGGCGCCGCTGCTGTGTACCGCGGCGAGGCCGAGGGTCCCTTCGATGCGTCCTTCGTCACCTCGCTCGAGGACTATCAGTCCACGATCACCCTCGCATGCCCGCCCGCGGACACCGCGCCGCTCGACGCGAGCGAGGTCGCGGTGCGCGTGATGAACGGCACGAGCACCAACGGTCTTGCGACCGACGTGAGCAACACGCTCGAGGGACGCGGCTTCACGATGCTGGGCGCCACCAACTGGTCGAGGTCGTACGACGGCGTGGTCCGCATCATGTTCGGCCCGAACGGGATCGCGCAGGCCTACACGCTCGCGCTCCACTTCACCGACGCGAAGCTCGTGCTCGACAACCGCGAGGGCTCCACAGTCGACCTGGTGGTCGGCGAGGAGTACGACGCGTCGGAGTCGCTCGTGAGCATCTACGACTCCGCGCTCGCCTCAGGTGTGGACCTCTACACGGACGAGGACTGCCTGCCGTGGACCCAGATCGCGCAGGAGCCCGCGCCCGCGACGATCCCGGAGAACCCGCTCGCGACGGCGACCGCCACGCCGAGCGCTTCCGCGTCGTCCTCCGACGAGTAGCAGCACCAGGCCTCTTGCGTCACGCGGTGACGTTCTCAGAACTGGCCGTGCCGGGTCCCTCATCTAATTGACACTTCGGTCGATCTGTTCGGGTGACCGTCCATGAAAGGACCCTCACCGATGACCGCCACCTCTTCCGCCACCCCTGTCGCCGCCGAAGGCGCCGTCTCGACGGGCCGCCTGGGCCTGGTCAAGAGCTACCGCAACTGGGGCATGCGCACCAAGATCGTCTCCCTCGTCGTCGGGCTGGCCGTCGTTGCGACGCTCGCCGCAGGCACGTCGATCTACGCGCTCGGCAAGGTCGCCAGCGCCGCGGACGAGCTCACGACGCTCCAGAACGACGTCTCGTTCACGATTGGGCTTGTGCATCAGGAGGAGCTCAAGGCGCGCATGCTCATCGGCACCGCGGCAGCCATGCCGCTCTCGACCGCGGACGAGGTGGCGCAGTGGGAGGCGAGCATCTCGGAGACCGATGCTGACCTCGCGGCGGCCGCCGCCGACTACGAGGCCGGCATCGCGTCGCTCGGCGACGCCACCGCGACGCTCGGAGGCACCGACTGGGCGGACTTCAACGCGTCCTGGGAGGCGTGGAAGGCCGAGCGCGACAGCGTCATGCTCCCTGCCGCCGCGACCGGCGACCGCGAGGCGTTCCAGGCGGCCTTCGAGGCGGCCTCCGCGACGCTCTCCGCCGCGATCGACTCGCTCGAGGCCGAGGAGACACTGGTCGCGACCGCGTCGAGCGACCTGTCAGCCGAGGCGGCCTCGACCGCGTCGGCCTACACGACCCTCGCGATCATCGTGCTCCTCGTGGGCCTCGCGCTGGGCCTCACCATCGCGGTGATCGCGTCGAACACGATCCGCAAGCAGATCGCCGGCGTTCACGGGGTCGCCGACGCGCTGGCCCGCGGCGACCTCACCGTCCGCTCGGGAGCGACCACGACCGACGAGCTCGGGCGGATGGGCCAGGCTCTCGACGCCGCGACGGCCACTCTCGCCTCCACGATGGAGAGCGTCGCCGAGTCCGCGACCCAGGTCGCGGGAGCGTCTGAGGAGCTCTCGGCCTCGAACCGCCAGGTCGCCTCGGGCGCCGCTCAGATGACCTCTCAGGCCGACGCGGTGTCCTCCGCGGCCACCCAGGTGTCCGACAACCTCGGCGATGTCTCCAAGGGCTCGGACGAGATGTCCGCGTCGATCCGCGAGATCGCGCACTCGGCAGCCGAGGCCGCGCGCGTCGCCGCGCAGGCGGCGACCGCCGCGGACGGTGCGAACGAGCAGATCGGTCGCCTCGGCGTCTCGAGCCAGGAGATCGGCAACGTCGTCAAGGTGATCACGAGCATCGCGGACCAGACCAACCTGCTCGCGCTCAACGCGACGATCGAGGCCGCCCGCGCGGGCGACGCCGGTCGTGGCTTCGCCGTCGTCGCCGGCGAGGTCGGCGAGCTCGCGCGCGAGACCTCGCGGGCGACGGAGGACATCGCGAACCGCGTCCAGACCATCCAGGCCGACGCCGACGGCGCGGTCTCCGCGATCGCCGAGATCAGCCAGATCGTCGAGCGCATCAACGAGTTCCAGTCGACGATCGCCTCGGCGATCGAGGAGCAGACCGCCACCACGAACGAGATGGGGCGCGGCGTCTCCGATGCGGCGGGCTCGTCTCAGAACATCGCCTCGAACATCAGCGGCGTGGCCCAGGCGGCCTCCACCTCCGCGACCGTGCTGGGCGAGATGAACGCCGCGGTCGAGGAGCTTGCCCAGCTCGCGCAGCGCATGCACGACAAGGTGCGAGCCTTCTCGTACTGATCTGACGCGATGCCCGCGCGCGTGGAGCGTGCGGGCATCGCGCGGTCCAGCGGTCTATCCTCGCGATGTGACCGGGTCTCTGTACCGATTCGATGATTTCGCTCTCGATACCGCCGCCTACGAGCTCCGCCGTGGCGGTGACACGGTGCGCGTCGAGCCCCGGGTGTTCGACCTGCTGAGGCACCTGATCGAGCATCGTGACCGTGTGGTCACGAAGGAGGAGCTTCTCGACGAGCTCTGGGGAACGCGCTTCGTGTCCGAGTCCGCGCTCACGACCGCGCTGAGGTCCGTCCGCAAGGCCGTCGGGGACAGCGGGGGTGAGCAGCGGCTGATCCAGACCTCTCACGGTCGCGGCTACCGCTTCGTCGGCGAGGTGACGCAGGACCGCCTTGACGACCCGCCGCGGCCGCCTCACGATGTGCTCCCGCAGCGCATCGAGTTCTGCAGCGCTGCTGACGGCACGCGGATCGCCTATGCGACTGTGGGCGCGGGCCCCGTGCTGCTGAAGGCGGCCAACTGGATCACCCACCTGGATCTCGAATGGGAGAGCCCGGTGTGGAGCCACTGGTTGCACGGACTCGCGCGTGACCGCACGCTGGTCCGCTACGACGAGCGCGGGTGCGGCATGTCGGATCACGCCGCCAGGAGCAACACCTTCGACGACTGGGTCAGCGATCTCGAGACCGTTGTCGAGGCCTCCGGGCTGGAGCGGTTCCCGCTGCTCGGCGTCTCGCAGGGAGGGGCGGTGGCGCTCGCGTACGCGGTGCGTCACCCCGAGCGCGTCAGCCGGCTGATCCTGGCCGGCGCGTACGCGCAGGGCCGGCGGGTCCGGGCGCGCACGCAGGAGGAGCGCGCGGAGGCCGACCTCGACCTCGATCTCGCCCGCGTCGGCTGGGAGCAGGAGGACGCGACCTTCATGCGGGTCTTCGCCTCTCAGTTCCTGCCGCACGGCTCGGTCGCGGAGTGGGACGACTTCACGCGGTTCCAGCAGCGCACCTGTCCCGGTGAGAATGCGGTCGCCTTCCTCGAGGAGTTCGGACGGATCGACGTCACCGCGCTCGTGCCGAAGGTCAGCTGTCCCACGCTGATCCTCCATTCGCGGGACGACAGGAGGGTGCCGGTCTCTCAGGCGACGCAGCTCGCGTCGCTCATCCCGGACAGCCGGCTGGTGCTGCTCGACAGCGCGAGCCACCTCATCGGGGAGTCAGAGCCCGCCTGGCAGGAGTTCCTCGACCACATCGACGGCTTCCTGGCTGGCGACTGAGCGTTCACGGCGGGAGGGCTTCGAGGTGAGCATGGGGAGTCCTTCGACGAATCGGTAAGTCGACACCGACGCTGCTCGCCGAGGGCCGCCACGAGTTCTGGGGAAGGCCTGAGGAGGGACGCGCTCGGGAGGGGGGATGAAGGTGGAGGAGATCCGTTCCCTCCCGAGCGCCCTGCCCCCTTCGCTTAGCGGTGGAGAGCGCCGCTGAAGGCAGTCCAGGACTCCGGCGCGAGCCGGAGGATGATCTCGTCCTCGCCGTGCGCGACCGGGAGCGCGTCGACCATCCCGTAGGCCTCGGCGGCCTCCTGGGACTCGCGCGCGCCCTCGTGGTCCGCGAGGACGGCAGCGCCTCCGCCCAGGCGGAGGACCGCGCCGGGGTGCCGCACCGTCACGGTCCGCTCCTCCGCGGAGCGGTTCGTGACGAACAGTGCGACCTCGTCGGTCTCGGGATCGATCGTCGCGGCGGCGGTCACGACGGGCACGTCGCCGTGCTTCTCGGTGGGCATCGTCTCGGAGTCGATGCGGAGGTCGAGCACGTCTCCTCGCGCGAGGCGCGAGGTGGTCGCGAAGGGGTGGAACGTCGTCTGCCTCCACGCGTCCCCGCCCGGCTCGGTCATGATGGGCGCGATCACGTTGACGAGCTGCGCGAGGCAGCCGACGGCGACGCGATCGGCGTTGTTGAGGAGGGTGACGAGCAGGTCGCCCACCACCACCGAGTCGAGCGCCGAGTAGGCGTCCTCGATGATGCGCGGGGCGTCGCGCTGGATCGGCAGGTTCTTCTCGCCAGGGAAGCGCGACACGAGGTACCAGACGTTCCACTCGTCGAATGACAGCGTGATCTGCTTGTCGCTGCGCCGCTGCGCCCCGACCGCGTCGGCGGACGCCACGACGCGCTCGATGAAGCGGTGCATCCCGGTGCCCGAGCCGAGGAAGGACGCGCGGTCGCCGTCGAGCTCCTCGTAGTAGGCGTGCATCGAGATGTGGTCGACCACGTCGTACGTATAGGACAGGACGGTGCGCTCCCACTCGCCGAACGTGTCCATGTACATGGACGACGAGCCGCACGCGACGAGCTCGATGCCGGTGTCGACGAGCTTCATCGCCTTGCCGGCCTCGGCCGCGAGCTTGCCGTACTCGTGGGCGTCCTTGTGGCCGATCTGCCACGGCCCGTCCATCTCGTTGCCCAGGCACCAGAGCTTCACGCCGTACGGCTTCTCGCGGCCGTTGGCGATGCGCATGTCCGCCCACCTGGTGCCGGCCTCGCCGTTGCAGTACTCGACGAGCGCCGCGGCGGCCTCGACTCCGCGCGTGCCGAGGTTGACGGCCATCATCGGCTCGAGTCCCTCGCGCTCGCAGTACTGGAGGAACTCGTCGGTGCCGACCGTGTTCGGCTCGACCGTCCGCCACGCGAGGTCCAGGAACGGCTTGCGCTGCTCCTGGGGCCCGACCCCGTCCTCCCACACGTAGTTGGAGACGAAGTTGCCCCCGGGATAGCGGACGATCGAGATGCCCAGCTCCTTGGTGAGATCCGCGACGTCGCGTCGGAAGCCGTGCTCGTCCGCCGTGGCGTGGCCAGGCTCGTACACGCCCGTGTAGACGCATCGTCCCAGGTGCTCGACGAAGGAGCCGAAGAGACGGCGATCGATCGGCCCGACGCGGAAATCGGGGTGCAGCGTGATGGTGGTCATGGAGTCCTCCTCGTCGAGGCCGTGCTGCGTCAGCTGCTCGGCTCGCCCGCGGTCCACGCGACGGGCCAGCCGTCGTCGGTCCACGCGAGCTCACGGATCTCGAGGCGGAACTGCCCGTTGTTCGCGCCGTCGTAGTAGTGGAACGCGAGGTAGCCGTTCGAGTACGACTGGCCACCCGGGCCGATCATGTCGCCGTCGGTGACGAGGAGCGACTCGCCGCCGTTGTAGAGCATGTCGTTGCCCAGGCTGTCGACGTACGGGCCCGTGACGGACTCCGAGCGTCCCACCGCGATGTTGTAGGTCGAGTCGAGTCCCTGGCAGCAGCTGTCGCGTGACACGAAGAGGTAGTAGTAGCCGTCGTGCTCGACGATGTACGGCGCCTCGATCGCGTCGAGCGCGTCGTTGCGGGTCGCGATGGTGACGGGCTCGGCATCATCCGCCGCGAGGCCCGAGGGCCACTCGAGCTCGATCATCTGGATGCCGCCCCAGAATGAGCCGAAGGCCATCCAGGGGGTGCCGTCCTCGTCCTCGATGATGCCGGGATCGATCGCGTTGTAGTTGTTGAGGTTCGGGTCGGAGGCCCAGACCTGGCCCTGGTCGGTCCAGCCGTAGTCCGGGTCGTCGATGTCGAGCGTCGGCGAGGTCATGAGGCCGATCACCGAGCGGTTCGAGCCGAAGGTCGACGCCGAGTAGTACAGGTACCAGGTGCCGTCGTGCTCATAGAGCTCCGGCGCCCAGAAGTTGCCGACCGTCGGCACGATCGAGTACACCCAGCTGGGTCGGGTGTCGGTGTCCCACGCGGTGCCGACCTCCTCCCAGGTGCTGCCCTCGTCCTGCGAGCGGAAGATCCGCGGGGAGCCCGCGCCGATCGCTGCGTCGCCGGTGCCGTAGACGTACCAGTCGCCCTCGCCGTCGTCGATGCCGGCCACGATCGCTGGGTCGTGGATGTAGATGTCGCCGGAGATGTCGAGTGCCGTCGCCTTGGCACCGCTCCACGGCGCCCACACGAGCGTGCCGACCGCGAGTACGACCACGATCGCTGCGGCGATCCCGCCGACGATCAGGCCCTTACGGCTCTTGCTTGGCGCTGGGGCGTCCTCGACGTTCGGGGCGTCCTGGTGGTCCTGCGCGTTCATATGGTCCTCGTTCGCGGGCTTGTCGGTCATCGGGCGCCTCCCAGTCGGATGACGTTCCACGACACCGGGGGCATCGCCGCGGTGAGGCGACCGTCCGCGACAGAGGCGGAGGCGTTGGCGACCGGCGCGACGGTGGTGTCGTCGTCCGCGGTCGCGGACCACGTGTGGTCGGGGTGGGACAGGCTCGTCGCCTCGAGCACCTCGACGCCCGCGACTCCGCGCAGGTCGACGTCGAGGGTGACGTCCTCGGTGAGCGAGCGGTTGACGGCGAACACGACGACCTCGCCGGACTCGGCGTCGTACGTCGCGACCGCGTCGACGACCGGGACCTCGCCGAACTTCTTCGTCTCGTAGGTGGGCGACTCGATCGCGACGCGGAGCACGTCGCCCTTGGCGAGCTGCGAGGCCTGCGCGAACGGGTGGAACGTGGTCTGGCGCCACGACCGGCCGCCGGGCTCGGTCATGATCGGCGCGATCACGTTGACGAGCTGGGCGAGCGACGCCGCGTGCACGCGGTCCGTGTGGCGCAGCAGCGAGATGAGCAGGTTGCCGACGACCACCGCATCCGCGACGTTGTAGCGGTCCTCGAGCAGGACCGGGCCGACGGGCCAGTCGTCGCCCGTCGGGGGCTTGGACTCGGCGCGCTGCTGGTACCAGACGTTCCACTCGTCGAACGAGATGTTGATGCGCTTGGTGCCCTTCTTGGCCGCCCGCACCTGGTCTGCCGCCGCGACGACGGACTCCACGAAGTGGTCCATGTCCACGGCGCTCGCAAGGAACGAGCCGAGGTCGCCCTCATCCTCGAAGTAGTAGGCGTGCGCCGAGATGTAGTCCACGTGCTCGTAGCAGTGGTTCAGCACGGTGCGCTCCCACTCGCCGAAGGTCGGCATCATCGACGCGGACGACCCGCACGCGACGAGCTCGATGTCGGGGTCCATCATGCGCATCGCGCTCGCCGTCCTGGCGGCGAGGCGCCCGTACTCGTCGGCGGTCATCGCGCCGATCTGCCACGGGCCGTCCATCTCGTTGCCGAGGCACCACATGCGGATGTCGTGCGGCTCCTCGGCGCCGTTCTCGCGGCGCTTGTCGGACCAGTAGGTGCCGCCCTTGATGTTGCAGTACTCGAGCAGGTCCAGTGCCTCCTGGACGCCGCGCGTGCCCAGGTTGACGGCCATCATCGGCTCGGTGCCCGACTTCTTCGACCACTTCATGAACTCGTCGACGCCGACCTTGTTCGGGTCGGACGAGTGCCAGGCGAGGTCCAGGCGGGTGGGACGCTCGTCGACCGGGCCGATGCCGTCCTCCCACCGGTAGCCGGAGACGAAGTTCCCGCCCGGGTAGCGGACGGTCGAGATTCCCAGCTCGCGCGTCATGTCGATGACGTCCGAGCGGAAGCCGTCCTCGTCTGCGGTCGGGGCCTCGGGGTCGTAGATGCCGGTGTAGACGCATCGTCCGAGGTGCTCGACGAAGGAGCCGAACGTGCGGCGGCGCACCGGGCCGACCACGAATGCGGGGTCGACGGCAAGGCTGGCCTTGGAGGTCATGGTGGTTCCTTGTCTCCCGCATCGTCGCGGGGGTCTTGCGGATGTCGTCAGGCGGCGGGGACCGGGTCGAGCGCGACCCAGGCGACGCCGTGCGAGGGCACGGTGACGGTCAGGTGACCATCGGCGACGGCTGAGGGGGCGGACGTCGAGAACAGGTCTGTCGTGGCCTGGGGCGCGTGGCTGCGACCGAGGATCGAGGTCAGCGGCACGCGGCCTGCGCGCTCCTGGTCGCCCGTCCAGAAGACGGCGACGTAGGTGCGGTCGGTGGTGGCGCTGCGCGCGGTCCAGACGATGTGCTCGCCGGGGTCGTCGCCCTCGAGGGGCTCGCGCAGGATCTCTCGTCCCCCGACGGAGCCCTGCAGCACCTCGGTGATCGCCGGGGTCGCGAGCAGCTCGGTGGTCTCGGGCGTCGACGAAGGCAGGTCGCCGCCGACCATGAGCGGCGAGCGGGCCATCGACCACAGCGCCATCATCGTGCGCTGCTCGTCGAGGGTCAGCCGGCAGTCGCGGGGCTCACCGCGCTCGGCGCGGATGCCGATGCGGCCCAGCGGCAGCATGTCGGCGTCGGCCCACCCGCCCTCCTGCTGGAACGGGGCCCAACGGGCGAGGCGCGCGAACTGCGCGTGGACATCGATCCAGCGGTCCCACAGGTCGTCGGAGATGCGCCACATCTGGGCGTTCTCGCGCAGGTGCTCCGCGTGCTCGGTCGACAGCTCGGTGCCGGGGGAGAGGGAGACGGTGATGTCCGCGCCCGCGCGCTCGATCGCGAGGTGCAGCGCCTCGATCGCATCGTCGTGGTAGGGGCTGAGCATGTCGTCGACCTTGAGGAAGTCGACTCCCCACGCCGCGATCTGGGCGATCTGGCCGTCCATGAACGCCTGCGCGCCGGGGTGTGAGAAGTCGAGGCCGTAGTTGTCGGGGTTCCACAGGCACACGTCCTCGGTGAGCGCGATGTCCCGTGCGGTCCACTCGGTGCCCTCGATGGGCAGGTCGAGCGCAACGGCGCGCCGGGGGATGCCTCGCATGAGGTGGATGCCGAACTTGAGGCCCATGTCGTGGACCGCTGCCGCAAGCGCGGTGAATCCGGTGCCGTCGACCGCGGACGGGAAGCGCACGGGATCGGGCTGGAGGCGGCCGTGCGCGTCGAGCACCAGGGGAGCGTCCGCGTTGTAGCCGTGCGATCGCGCGGTCGGGTCGAACCAGGCGATGTCGACGACGACGGTGTCCCACCCCGAGGCGAGCAGGTGGTCCGCCAGGTGGCGGGCAT
Organism: Demequina sp. NBRC 110054; assembly: GCF_002090115.1. Classification (NCBI taxonomy): domain Bacteria; kingdom Bacillati; phylum Actinomycetota; class Actinomycetes; order Micrococcales; family Demequinaceae; genus Demequina; species Demequina sp. NBRC 110054. The sequence goes on along the minus strand of NZ_BBRK01000004.1, from coordinate 584,248 downwards.
TGGCAAGGACCTCATCCTCGGTGACGGTCGTCCCGTACGAGTCCCAGCTGTTCCAGCCCATGGGGGGCGTGGTGGCGCGCGGCATCGGGCACCTCCTTCTACATCGTTGTAACCACATGGTGCACACCGCGGGATGACTTCGTCAATTCGGCGGCCCCGAGCAAGGGGAGCTCGGTTCGTGCATCGTTGCAAGAACCGTACCTACCAAACGCCTGTTGTTCAACGGTGTACGGGGAAACTGAGGGGACCTCCGGGTCCAGTGTCACCCCATCGTCGCCGTCGCGCGACCGGAGGCTCCGGACGGTGGGCATGCCGTCGCGGTACCTGTGCCGTCACGGAGCCCGCTGCGCCCCAGGGGCGGCGTGGGGCAAGGGTGGTCCTCGTGAATGCTCCCCGGGAACCACGTGCGGAGTGAGGAATGGGCGGTGCATGGTGCGCTGCGCCCGCCGACGCCTCCGGTGTCACCAGATGCCGACTGTCAGGTGTTTTACCTGGGATGATGCGCAATCCGACTCGCTGTCCGTCGACGTCTCCGCGGGCCCTTGGCTTCGGCGCTGAACGCGCCTGAGGTCGCCTGGACGCCAGCGCGCTGGCCGCAGACGTCCAGGGGTGCGGACTCCCTCGCGGCTCTCCCCGAGAGGCGTTTCGAGGCGCCCTGGAGAGCGCCGCGCCGCGCCCCGGCGAGGCCTCGAGGGAGCTGTCGCGGCGAGCAATGCGCGCGCATCCTGACCTCGCTGCGGCGCCCTCGGCACCCTCCGGAGCTGTAACCGTTTTGTGACCTTGCGTGTGCGCACTGATCCATTGACAACGTTGCAAAGTCCTGCAATATTGCAAAACACGTGGATCGCACGTCTCGGCAAAGATGCCGCGACGGCTCAAAGGAGAGAAGGCATTCATGAAGAAGATGCACGGCACGATCGCTCTGGGAGCCGCTGCGGCGCTCCTGCTCGTGGGCTGCTCGGGAGGCGGCGACACCGACTCCTCGGCTGACTCGTCGGGCGGATCCAGCGGGGAGAAGACCGACCTGCTGCTCTGGCACGGCTACACCGAGGCGGACGGCGACGTCCTCGCCGAGATCGTCGACAACTTCAACGCCCAGTCCGACACGTGCTCGGTGAGCCAGGAGCCAATCGCCTGGTCGAGCATCACGGAGAAGCTCGTCACGAGCCTCGGCGCCGGCAACGGCCCGAACCTCGTGGTCCAGGGCGTCGACACCGGTGAGGGCTACAAGAACCAGGGCGCGTTCCTCTCGATGGACGCGTACTACTCGTCCGGCGACTACGAGAGCGCCGACTTCATGTACACGCAGGCCAAGGACCAGGTCACCTGGGACGGCGAGGCCTACGGCATCCCGATGGGCACCACCCCGATGGCGGTGTGGGTCAACAGCGACCTGTGGGCGGCTGCTGGCCTGACCGAGGCCGACTACCCGACCACCATCGAGGAGCTCATCGCGGTGGCCGAGGAGCTCACCATCGACGAGGACGGCGACGGCACCCCGGAGCAGTATGGCTTCGCGATGCCCGACCAGGACATGGGCATGTTCTCGACGCTGCTCCACTCGGGCGGCGGCGACTACATCACCGACGGAGTTCCCGCGCTCGACTCGGCGGAGAACATCGCGACCATGGAGGCCTGGCAGGACGCCTTCGTCAACGGCATGATCAGCCCGACCGGTATGGACAGCACCGGCGCCATGGAGCTCTTCGGCTCCGGACGCGCGGCGATGATCTTCAACGGCCCGTGGGAGATCACCTCCGCTGAGAGCTTCGGCGTCCCGATCGAGGGCTTCGGCTGGCCGAGCGACTGGGTCGCCGGTGTCTACAACTACTGGTACGCGACCAGCATGAACGACACCGACGAGGAGATGACCTGCTCGCTCGAGTTCTCGGACTTCTGGAACAGCTACGACCAGCAGATCATCTGGACCGAGTCCTACTACCCGCCGAACCGCACGGACATCGACGTGGCTGAGATCGACGACCCGCTGGTCTCGATGCTCTCCGAGATGGCGTCGACCTCGTACTACTACGCGACGGGTATCGACACCAACATCACCGACATCCAGTCGGAGTCCAATGCTGCTCAGCAGCAGATCCTGGCCGGCGGCGACGTGGCAACGCTCCTCGCCGACGCCCAGACCAAGATCGCGGGCTACCTGGACAACTGATGAGGAAGCCCAGGCCCGGGCGTCCCTCCCCCAGGGACGCCCGGGCCGGGGCCCCTTCATGATCGGAGCATCGTGACTACCAATCCAGTCGTTGAGAGCGCCGCGCTCGAGAGCGCGGGCAAGGTCCCCCGCAAGCGCCGGCGACAGCGCACCTACAACTTCCAGCGCCACGCGAACAGGACCGGCTGGCTCTTCGCCGCCCCTGGTCTCGCGATCCTGCTGGCATTCGTCTTCTACCCGGCGGGCTACGCCTTCTGGATCTCGCTCACCGACTCGAGCGGTCTCAACGAGCCGACGTTCATCGGCTTCGACAACTACGTCGAGGCATTCACCGACCCCGACTCGCTCAACGCGATCTGGAACACCGTCATCTACGCGGTCGCGTACACCCCGATCGTCATCGCGGTCGCGCTGTTCCTCGCGATCTTCCTGAACCGCAAGGACCTGCTGTTCCGCGGCGGCCAGCGCACCGTGATCTTCATGCCGTTCATCATCTCCATGGCGGTCGCCGCGCTGTCGTGGAGCTTCATCATCAACCCGAACACGGGCCTCATGCCCTACTGGTTCTCGAAGATCGGCATCAACCTCCCGGACCTGCTGAACGACACGACGTGGGCGATGCCGACCGTGATCTTCGTCGCGGTCTGGAAGAACTTCGGCTACTTCATGGTCATCTTCATCGCGGGCCTCCAGGGGATCCCGTCGGATCAGTACGAGGCAGCCTCGCTCGATGGCGCCAACGCGTGGCAGCAGTTCACGAATGTCACGCTCCCGGGCCTGCGGCCGACCATGACCTACGTGATCATCGTCGCGGTCAATACCGCGTTCCAGACCTTCGACCAGATCTACATCATGACAAATGGCGGGCCACTGAGGTCCACTGAGACGATCGTGTACCGCGTCTACGTCGAGGGCTTCAGCAACTTCAACCAGGGCTACGCCTCTGCACTGTCCTTCGTGCTGATGGCGATCACGCTGACGATCGGCCTGATCCAGCTGTCGATCAGCCGCAAGCAGGAAAGGGACCTCGTATGAACAAGAAGATCCCGCTGTGGCGGAGGCCCGGGACGATCGGCGCGAACATCCTCGTGCTCGCCGTCTCGCTGCTGGCCATCTTCCCCCTCGTCATCGTGCTCGTCACGGCGTTCACGCCGCAGAACGAGACGATCGCCTACCCGCCCGAGCTCATCCCGAGCACCTTCACGCTCGATAACTTCGCGGGCGTGTTCGAGCGGATCCCGGTCTGGGACCAGCTCGCGAACACCGTCATGATGTCGGTGGGCGTGACCTTCTTCTCGCTCATCCTCAACTCGATGGTCGCCTACGCGCTGGCGTTCATCGACTTCAAGGGACGCGGGCTGCTGTTCGGTCTGCTCATCGCGACGATGATGATCCCGTTCCAGTCGCTGCTCATCCCGCTGTACAAGATGCTCTCCGAGTTCGGCTGGATCGGCACGATGACCGGTCTGATCGTGCCGCGTGCCGCCGACGTGGCGGGCATCTTCCTCCTGCGACAGTTCTTCATCATGATCCCCAAGGAGCTTCGTTCCGCCGCCATGATCGACGGCGCCTCGGAGTGGAAGATCTACTGGCGGGTCATGATGCCGAACGCGACCGCCGGTCTCCTGACCCTCGGAATCTTCAACTTCGTGGGCAACTGGAACGACATGCTCTGGCCGATGGTCATGACCAACAGCGCCGAGGACAGAACATTGACAGCAGGCCTGGCCTTGCTCAACGGCACCGCTCAGGGTGTGATCCCCTACGGCGTCACCATGGCGGGGTCGCTCATCTCGGTCGCGCCGCTGGTCATCATGTTCGCGATCGTCCAGAAGCGCTTCATCGAGGGTGTCGCGACCGCCGGACTGAAGGGCTGATCGATATGCGTCCCAGGTGGACGCCCGACGAGGCGCGTCGGTGGTACGAGGACAAGCAGTGGATCTCGGGATTCAACTTCATCCCGAGCGGGGCGATCGACGGACCCCTGTGGCTGATCCAGTCCTACGACCACGACGCCGCCTATCGGGACGCGGCGCGCGAGATCGCGCTCGCCGCGTCCCTTGGGCTCAACAGCATCCGGTTCTACCTCCCGTTCGAGGTCTGGCGCTACGAGAGGGACGCGTTCTTCGCGAACCTCGACCAGCTGCTCGACCTGCTCGAGTTGCACGGCATGACGATGATGCCGGTCATCTTCAACGACTGCTCGGTGCCCAGGGACCGCTGGCGCGAGCCCGCGCTCGGGCCTCAGCCCGAGCCGGTGCCCGGCTACTTCGCCGGAGATGCGGAGGGCGCGTTCTCGGATGACGTGCAGTCCGGCGACGCCGTCGGCTACGTCATCACCGACGAGGCTGATCTCGAGCCGCTGTTCGCGGAGTACGTCACGTCGCTGGCCACTCGGTACGGCCAGGACGAGCGCGTGCTGCTCTGGAACGTGTGGAACGAGGTCGGCAACTCCCAGCGAGGCGACCGCTCGGTCGGCATGATGGAGAAGACGTTCGAGTGGCTGCGTGCCGCAGACGTCGAGCAGCCGCTCACCGCCGAGGTGTGGGGCGGGGGAGCGACGTCGCCGTTCTCGTGGATGAACGACCCGGTGACGATCCCCGGCCCCGAGCTGCGGGCCGTCGAGCTGTCCGACGTGGTGTCGTTCCACTACTACGGCGACTACACCCATGCGCGCCAGCTGATCGCGACCCTCAGGCAGTTCGACAGGCCGCTGTTCAACACCGAGTGGATGCACCGTCCGTACGGCAGCATCATCCAGACCCACCTGCCGCTGTGGAAGCGGGAGGAGATCGGCAGCTACTTCTTCGGCTTCGTCAACGGCAAGTGCCAGCTCCACGAGGCGTGGGACTTCATCAAGGGGATCGACGGCGTCGATACGCGGCTGTGGATGCACGACATCTTCCACGACGACTTCACGCCCTACGACCCCGAGGAGATCGCGGTCCTCAAGGAGCTCAACGGGGTGGGGCGATGACGGAGATCCGCTTCGACCCGACGCAGCCCCGAACCCCGGTGAGGGCCGAGCTGTTCAGCCAGTTCTTCGAGCACATGAGCCACGCCACCATCGGCGGTCTCAGCGCCGAGCTGGTGGTGAACCCGACGTTCGTCCAGACCACCCTGCTCAAGCAGTGGCAGGTCGAGGAGCTGCTCGCCAACGGCGAGTGGGCCGATGCGATCTGGAAGGGCGAGGAGCCGACCACCAGATGGGCGGGCGCGCCCACGTCCAGCGGCGTCGCGGTCCACCTGTTCCATGACGAGACCGCCGACGGGGTGCCGTTCGCCTGGAGCGCCGTCGGCGAGGTCAGGCCGTGCGTGGGACGGGTGGGCGACGGCGTGCGTATCCGCCGCGGCGGGCTGCGGCAGGTCGTCTTCGTGCCGACCCACCGGACGACCCGGATCGAGGTCTCGGCGTGGGCACGTACGGTGAACGACGCGGGAGAGCTGCGCGTCGAGCTCAGGCGCCGTTGGGACGGAGACGCCGGAGCCGCGGGCGAGCTGCTCGCGGAGGCCTCCGTGGAGATCACGAGCGACCGCTGGGCCGAGCAGAGCGTGGCGCTCGACATCGATGCGGCGGTCGCGCCGACGGAGCCTGTCGAGCTGTTCCTGCTCTTCGACGGCGATGGGCTGACCCTGGATCGCGTCAGCGTGCTCCCCTCCGACCACGAGGGCGGTCTCGACCCCGAGGTCATCGCGCTCGCCGTCGAGGCGAACGTCCCCGAGCTGCGGTGGCCGGGGGGCAACGCCGTCTCCTACTACCACTGGCGCGACGGCATCGGCCCGCAGTCGCTGCGGCCGTCCCGACCCAACTATGCGTGGGGCGGGATCGAGAGCCACCACATCGGGACGGACGAGTACCTCGCACTGTGCCGCAGGATGGGCTCCCGTCCCCACATCACGGTGAACCTCGGCACAGGCACGGCCGAGGAGGCCGCGGCGTGGGTCGAGTACTGCAACGGCTCGGTCGAGACGCCGATGGGTCGACTGCGCGCGCAGAACGGCCATCCCGAGCCCTACGGCGTGGATCGCTGGGAGCTCGGCAACGAGACGTACGGATCCTGGCAGGGCGGCTTCGTGGGACCCGAGGAGAATGCTCGCCGATTCGCGGAGTACGCGGAGGCGATGCGCGCCGCGAGCCCGATCCCCCTCACGCTTCACGCGGCGGGCGACTGGTTCGACCTCGCGCCCGCGCGCGACGGGCTCATCGACGTCTCCAACGACGGGCAATGGCACGGCGAGCTGCTCCGTCAGGCCGTCGAGCACCTGGACGTCGTCTCCCTCCACGGCATCCCGATCAACGACCGCTTCTTCGAAGGCGTCGACTCGGACACGATCCACCAGTCGCTCATGGGCTGGTGCGAGACGGCGCTCGAGTCCCAGCTGCCGGAGCTGCTTGCCGAGCTCGACGCGGGCACTCCTGCGGGCCATGCGCCGATCAGGCTCAGCATCACCGAGTGGGGTCCGATCGGCGCCAGCCCCGGCGCGGTGTCGATCGAGAACGCCGACGGCGCAGTGTGGGCGGTCGCGTTCCTCGGGGGCCTCACCACCTTCGGCGACCGGATCGACATGTGCAGCCCCAACGGGTTCCTGCACGGTGGCGGCATCATGAAGGGTGCCGGTGTCGTGTACCCGGATCCCGCGTACGCGATGATCGCGCGTCTGCGCACCCTCGCAGGCAGTCTGCCGCTGCCGGTGGAGGTCTCGGGTCCGACGTTCCGCATCGACGCCCCCGCCGACTCGGGCAGGGTCGAGGCGAGCGTTCCGTTCGTGAGGGCGACGGCGCTGCTCAAGCCCGAGGGCGGGGTGACGCTGCTGGTCGCAAGCTACCGCGCGCAGGGCGAGGACGCCATCGAGGTTCCTCTGCCGTGCAGCGTCCGCTCCGCCGAGATCTACGCCTCGGCGCCCTCGCTGAGGGCCACCCCTGCGGACACCGAGCCCGCACGTTGGGAGGAGTTCGCGGTCGAGGGCGGGGATGCGCTGCGCTTCACCCTGCCCGCGCGCTCCGCGGTCTGGCTGGAGCTCGATCTCGAGGACTGACGCCACCGCGCCGAGTCAGCCATCGCTCGTCGACCGGTCTCGAGGGTTACTCCACGAGGCCGGTCGACTGCTGTGAGGATCCGCGCACGCTGAGCTCGGCGTCCACGACCGCGACCTCGGCAGGGCCGGTGCGGCTGCCGTCGATGCGACCGATCAGCATGTCGAGACCTGCCTCGACGATGCGACGCTGCCCTGGCGAGACGGAGCTGAGCGGTGGCGAGGTGTGCTGGCTGAAGTTCAGGTCGTCGAAGCCGACGACGGCGATGTCCTCGGGGACGCGCAGGCCGTGCGCCTGCACGGCGTGGATCACGCCCATCGCCATGTAGTCGTTGAACGCGAACACGGCGTCGATCGGCACTTTGGCCTCGAGCGCCTCGGACATCACGCGGTAGCCCTCCGTCGGATCCCAGGCGTTGACCGCGAGGAGCCGTCGCGGGCCCACGTCGATGCCCGCCTCCGCGTGCGCATCGAGGAAGCCGGCCAGGCGCAGCCGCCCGGTCGATCCTGCGATCGCTGCGGGCGGCAGCCCGACGGCCGCGATGCGCGTGCGGCCCGAGGCGAGCAGATGCGCCGTCGCGAGCCTTGCCCCGCCCACGTCGTCCATCGCGACACGGTCGACGGTCTCGCCGTACCGGCTGCTGTGCGAGGTGAGCGCCACCACGGGGACGGGCAGGCTCGCGAGGTCGACGCTGCCGGGGAGGTGGGTGGGGTCGACGAAGATACCATCGGTGATCATGCCGAGACTGGCGAACACGTCGTCCACCTTGCGGGTGTCGTTCTCGTCCGTCGGGTCGATCAGTACTGCGTAGCCGCGATCGCGAGCGGCGAGGAGGAGGTCGTCGGCGAGCTCGGCGAAGTAGGGCTGAGTCATGCGGGGCAGCACGAGCGCGAGCGTGTGCGTCGAGCCCACGCGAAGGTTGCGCGCGATGAGGTTCGGGCGGTAGCCGAGCACGGCGATCGCGTTCTGCACCAGGCGCCGCGTCTCGTCCTTCACATACGGCTGGTCGTTGACCACGTTGGAGACGGTGCGCACGGACACGCCTGCGAACTGCGCCACGTCACGCATCGTGGCGGGGCGTCGTTGTCCCGACATGGTTCCTTTCTCGGCGCCTGTGGCAGGTGAGCCGCGACAGGTACGCTTGCGTTGATTCTAGTGGTTCGAAGGCAGTGCGCACGAGACCCGGGGCCGACTTTCCTTGCATCGATATGTGATCGACGCGCACGGGCGCACGGCTCCCCGCGACGCCTTCTGAAAGTGCCTTCACAGACGATGCTGAAGTTGCCTTGTGTAGGTTTCTATCAGGAACGATGTGTCAAGGGGCGCGTCGCGGCCGCTCCCCACCCCGAGTTCCGGGGCTCCTCCCTGCAGGTGGGCGCTCACGCCGAGTTCTGCGACGTTGCAGGGCTTCGTGCGGACTACTCGCGAGCGGCGGCCGTGGTCGTGTCGCGCGCTGCAGGGGAGTCGTTCGTGCGCGCGGTCCTCGTCGGCCGTGTGCCCGGTCCGATCGGTGCGCGGGGGTGTGGACCGCTCACAGGCGAGGCTCGGCCCTTGGTCCCCTCAGTGCATTCTTCGCGCGCCCTATCCTGAGTCGCCGCACGCGTGAGGCGTGCGACGGCCGCACCTTTCGCGCATTACATCGTTGTACCGAATATCCGTCGCAATTCTGAGATTTCGGCAGCCGAGAGGTGTTCAGGCCGAGCCCTCGCGGGGCTCGCGCGCGAGGCAGCTGGACCGTACTGCATATCCCACAAGACGCTTGAGACGATCATCAAGCCTGGTAAAAAAGCATATACATCGATGTATTCCGAATCGTGATCTTCGCTGACTTGACCTTGCCTCAGCGGTGTGTCACAGTTCCATCGTTGTAAATAACCCGGAAGCCGGTGATTCCCATCGGCACGGCCAGCAAGAGGTCAAAGAAGACCCGCGGGAGCGGAACCGGCATCGCAGATGCAGCTCCCAGGGTCGGGCCGGACCTCACTTACCTATCAATGATGATCAGGGAGGAAAGAAGATGAGGAAGAACGTTCTAGCGGCGGGAGCCGTGGCCATGGCGGGAGCCTTGGCTCTCACGGCCTGCAGCTCCAGCGGCGCTGACGAGGGCACCGTCGTCGGTGACGGCGAGGGTGTCGAGCTCACCTTCATGTACCGCGGAAGCGACTACGACAAGGCTGCCTACGAGACCGCCATCACGGCGTTCACGGAGGAGACCGGCGCCACGGTGAAGATGATCATCACCGACGCCGACCAGTACAGCACCAAGCTTCAGGCGGCCATCGCCGGCGGCAACGTTCCCGACGTCTTCTACGTCGACCCCGCCAACATGATGGGCTACGTCTACGCGGACGTCCTCGCTGATCTGTCCGAGTACGTCGACGACTCGGTCGTCGACAACCTGTGGGACTTCGGTGTCGACGCCTACCGCTTCAACGTCGAGACCGGCGAGCGCGGCCAGGATGGCGACCCCTTCTACGCCCTGCCCAAGGACGTCGGCCCGTTCGCCTTCGGCTACAACACGGTGCTGTTCGACGAGCTCGGCCTGGACTACCCGGACCCGTCCGAGCCCATGACCTTCGACGAGTTCGTCGAGCTGGCCAAGGCGCTCACGGTCGACATGGACGGCGACGGCGAGCTTGACCACTGGGGCACCGGCCTCAACGTCACCTGGAACTCGCAGGCCTTCATCTGGGGCGCCGGCGCGGACTGGATCTCTGAGGACAAGAAGACGGTCACGGTCGACACCCCTGAGTTCGCCGAGGCGCTGCAGTGGTTCGCCGACCTGGGCCTCGTCGAGGGCGTGACCCCGTCGGTCGAGCAGGCGCAGACGCTCGACACCTACCAGCGCTGGATGGCCGGTGAGATCGGCTTCTTCCCGGTGGCCCCGTGGGACATCGCGACCTACAACGCCGTCGCGGAGGAGAACCCCGACACCTTCGGCTACGCCATGATCCCCTACCCGGTTGCTGAGGAGGGCGACGACTGGTCGACCTGGCTCGGTTCGCTCGGCATCGGTGTCTCGGCCGACTCGGAGAACGTCGAGCTCGCCGCGAAGCTTGCCGAGTACCTGTCGACCGACCTCGACGCTCAGAAGACGCTGGCCGCCGGCCAGATCCAGATCCCGAACCTCATCGACTACGCCGAGGGCGACTGGATCACGACCGACGCCACCGAGACCGGCTGGCCCGAGAACTCGCAGATCTTCCTCGACATCGCGATGGAGAAGGGTCGTCCGCTGCCCGCGACGTACACCTACACCCCGGAGTGGTACGACAACTTCTGGATCGGCATCGAGAACGTCGTGGACAACGGCTCCGTGACGGCTGAGGAGTTCCTCGCCGGCAAGCAGGAGGAGATGCAGAAGCTCCTCGACCAGTCGTGGACCTCGGCTGACGCCGCCAAGGCCCAGGGCTAAGCAGCACTGAAGCGAAGGTGGGGGCCGCCGCCACGGCGGCGGCCCCCACACTCGCGAGAACGTTAAGGACGGATCATGTCGACTTCAGCTCCCCCCGCGGAGACCAGCGCCAGCGTGTGGACCAAGGAGGACCAGAAGGCCTCCCGCAAGGCCAACGCGAAGCTTCACCGCAAGGAGTACGGGTGGGCCGCGGCCTTCATGGCGGCTCCAGTCATCGGCTGGGTGGTCTTCCTCCTGTTCCCGATGGCGTTCTCGATCTACGCGTCGTTCACCAACTGGAACGGCATCGGCAACATGACCTTCATCGGCCTCGACAACTACACGAGGCTGCTGCAGGACCAGTACTTCTGGCAGGCGCTGTACAACACCGTCTTCTACATGATCGGCATCCCGATCGGCCTCGCGCTCTCGCTGCTGCTCGCCCTCGCGCTTAGCCGCAAGATCCGCGGCCGCACGTTCTTCCGCACCGTGTACTACATCCCGGTCATCTCGTCGCTCGCCGCGATCGCGATCCTCTGGCAGTGGGCCTACAACGGTGACTTCGGTCTCGTGAACCAGGCGCTCGCGCTCATCGGCATCGACGGCCCCAACTGGCTGGCCGACCCGATGTGGGCCAAGCCCGCGATCATCATCATGACCGTCTGGAAGGGCCTCGGCTACTCGATGCTCCTCTACTTGGCGGCCGTGCAGGCCGTGCCGCGCTCGCTCTACGAAGCCGCCGCTCTCGACGGCGCGAACAGCTGGAAGCGCTTCACGAAGATCACGTGGCCCATGGTGCGCCCCGTCACCTTCTTCCTCGTCGTGACCAACATCATCGGTGGATCCATGATCTTCACCGAGATCAACATCATGACGTCGACCGGTGGTCCGTCCTTCAGCACGGCCTCGCTGGTCTGGTACGTCTGGAACCAGGCGTTCCGCAACCTGAGCATGGGCTACGCGACCGCGATGGCGCTCGTGCTCGGCATCCTCGTCCTGATCGTCACGGCCATCCAGTTCCGGATGAACGCCCGCAACGACTTCTCGATCGACTGAGGCAAAGGAGAATCACGATGAGCCTCAACTCGAACACGGCCACCGTCGCCTCGGGCGCGCTCGCCCACGCCGGTGAACCCGACCGGACCACCGACGACAACCCGGCGCCCAAGCTCAAGCGCGGCCTCTTCAGGAAGTCCGGCGCGACGCAGGAGAGCCCCGTCGTCAACTTCATCCTGACGATCATCCTGTCGCTCGGCGCGGTCGTCATGGCGGCCCCCCTCGTCTGGATGGTCTCCACGTCGCTCAAGACGAAGGACGCGGTGTACTCGCTGCCCCCGCAGTGGATCCCGGACCCCTTCGTGTGGGACACGTACGTGCGCGTCTTCGACGACACCTACGTCCTGTCCGGCATCAAGAACTCGCTGATCGTCGCCGTCACGGTGACCGTGGTCGGCACCGTGTTCTCCTCGCTCGCGGCCTTCGCCCTCGCGAAGATGCGGCTGCCCGGAAAGAACGTGATCTTCATCATGCTGCTGTCCGGCATGATGGTCCCGTTCCCGACGCTGATGATCCCGCAGTTCGTGCTCTTCTCGAAGCTCGGCTGGGTCGACACGCTGCTGCCGCTGATCGTGCCCGTGATCCTGGGCAACGTCATCATGATCTTCTTCCTCCGCCAGTACCTGCACAACGTGCCGGACTCGCTCGTCGAGGCCGCCAAGATCGATGGCGCGTCCTACTGGAAGATCTTCTGGACGATGATCTTCCCGCTGATCCGCCCGGCCGTCGCCGCGCAGTTCATCCTGTGGTTCATGTTCGTCTGGAACGACTACCTCGCGCCGATCATCTACCTGAACTCGCCCGAGAAGCAGACGCTCCAGGTCGTGATCGCCAACATGAACGTGCAGTACGCCACGCAGCGCGACTACCCGCTCATCATGGGCGCGTCGGTCATCTCGGTGATCCCGATCCTCATCGTGTTCCTGGTGTTCCAGCGCCAGATCATCGAGTCCATCGCTCTGACCGGATCGAAGACCTGACATGACGAACGACCAGCTTGCGGGCCCGGCGATCGCCGGGCCCGCGGGCCTTTCACGGCCCGAACCGTCCACGTGGGGCGCGCGCAACGCCCACGACCCGACAGCTGTGCGCGATGCCGACGGTGTGTACTGGCTCTTCTCCACCGACGCCGACGCCGACGGCCCGCTCCGGGACTCCGGAGCGCAGATCCGTCGCTCGACCGACCTGGTGACCTGGGAGTTCGTCGGCTGTGCGCTCGACGGAGTGCCCGAGCCGGCCAAGGACTGGGCGGGCGCCGAGGGCCTCTGGGCCCCCGACGTCGTCCCGGTCGAGACCCCGTCCGGGACCGAGTGGCGCATGTACTACTCGGCCTCGTCCTTCGGCTCGCGGACCAGCGCGATCGGCCTCGCGGTCGCGTCGCACCCCGCCGGCCCCTGGACCGATCGAGGCATCGTCGTGGCGACGCAGCACGATCGCGACGGGCACAACGCGATCGATGCGCAGCTGATCATCGACGGCGACCGCCACCACATGGTCTACGGATCCTTCTTCGGCGGACTGCACATCCTCGAGATCGACCCGGTGACGGGCTTCGCGCTCTCGGCGCCCGCGCCGGGCGAGCCCGCCGCCGACTTCGGCACCCTGATCGCTCGTCGTCCCAAGTCCGTCGACACGGCGATCGAGGGGCCGTACATCATCCCCCGTCCGGGTGGCGGCTGGGCCCTGATCGTCTCCTACGACTCGCTCGTGAACACGTATCACGTGCGAGTCGGGGTCTCGGATGACCTGTACGGCCCGTACGTGGACCCGGCCGGTCGCGAGCTGACCGACCTCGACGCCGACCCGCTCGAAGTGGGCCTCAACGTGCTCGCGAGCCATCGGCTCGAGGGCGCGGAGTGCGGCATCCTGGCCCCGGGGCACGCCTCGGTGCTGACCGAGGAGGGCCACCAGCTCCTTGTCCACCACACTCGCTTCGCCGAGACGCCCACGCAGCATGAGGTGCAGGCGCGCAGGCTCGTCTGGACGCACGAGGGCTGGCCCCTCGTCTCGATCCAGCCCTGGGCAGGTGCGCACGAGGACGACGACGAGGCCACCTGGCCCGCCGACGTCGCCGCAGTGCGGGGCAAGTGGGAGATCGTGGACTGGTCGCTTCCGTCGGACACCGTCCAGGACTCGCGCCGCGTCACAGTGACGGACGACATGCTCGAGGGCCTCGTCGCCCACGGCAGGGGCCGTTTCACGCGTGCGGGGGACTCCCCGGTCGACGCCGTCGTGTTCCCCGCGTGGGACTCGGTGCGTCAGCAGGCCACGCTCTGCTTCGTCGCTCGTGGGCCGAAGGGCACGGCGCTCGCGGGCACCAAGGTGGGATGATGGCTCTCGTGGATCAGCAAGGAAACCGAGAGCAGCGGCGCGCGCGCCAGCGCCTCACTCCGCTCGAAGGATCGCCGGCGGATGCGGCCGAGATCCCCGGCTGGTCCGGCCGGATCATGGTGTGGCTGCGCGTCGCCGCGCAGCTCGTCGTGATCCAGCTGCTCATGATCCTCGGCACGGCGCTGGGTCTGGGCCTTCTCGGCCTGGGCCCGGCCGCCGTCGCCGGCTCCACCCTGCTCCGTCGCATCGTCGACGGGGACCCGTCCGACCAGCTCTGGAAGGACTTCTGGGGCATCTACCGCGCCCAGTTCAGGCGCGCCGCCGCGGTCACGGTGCCGTTCATCCTCGTGATCGCGATGTCCTGGTACGAAGTGCTGATCCTGCTCGTGAACTCGGCGGGATCCATCGGTGCGATCCTCATCGGTGCGGTGCTCGCCGTCGGCGGCTACGCGGTGGCGTGCCTCGCGTACGCGCCTCACGTGCTTCGCCGCTACACCGACCCCATCGGGCCGTCCCTGCGTTTCGTGGCGGTCTCGGCGCTGCTGTCGCCGCTCACCGCCGTCGGCTGCATCCTGACGGCCGTGGCGCTCACCGTGGTCGGCATCAAGTTCCTCCCGGTGCTCATCCTCGCGGGGCTGTCGATCCCCCTGCTCCTCACCGGTCTCCTCGTGGACCGCTGGCTCGACAGGATCGACGCGCGCGCGGCCTCCGCGTAGAGCCGGTGCTGGCGAGAGGCTGGCCCGCGCCCACCTTCGGCCCTCCCAGCCCCCGATCGTAGGACTGACCCCATCTGCCTGCGCATTTATCCCGCACAAGGCCTTCCCTTGCCAAGGTCTTTCCATTAGTGTCAAATAGTGGAACGCAGTGGTCCGAAGGAGAGCAGATGTACGTGCGATGGAGTTGGATCGCGGCCGCGTGCGGAGCGCTCGCCCTCGGCGTCGCGCTGTTCCTGGCGCAGTCCACGACCTCATGCGCGTCGGGCAGCGCGACGATGTGCGGGCCCACCCTGGTCGACCGCGCGGGCACCGCGCTCATCGTGCTCGCGAGCTCAGCGGCGGTGCTGTACTCGCTCGCGCGGGCGTTCCGGGATCCGCGTTCACGCTGACAGGAGGGCGGCGGGGGTCTCCTGCCGGCCCCGTTCTACGCGCGCGTCGACTCGCGCGCCTTGACCGAGTAGTCGGTGATCACCCGGCGGAACGGCTGATCGTCTCCGGCGATCCTTGCGAGCAGCAGGTCCACCGCGGTCTCCGCGATCTGCTCCCGACCGGGGGCGACGGAGGACAGCGACGGGGCCGAGTACTCTGACTCCTCGATGTCGTCGAAGCCGATCACCGCGATCTCCTCGGGGACCTTGACGCCGCGCGCGTGAAGCGTGCGGAGCGCACCGAGCGCCATCGCGTCGTTGAGGCCGAAGATCGCGTCCACCTCGATGCCCGAGTCGAGCAGGGAGGCGGTGACGTCCGCACCGGTGCTGCGGTGCCACAGCCCGCCCTCGACGATCAGGTCAGTGTCGAGCGCGATGCCGTTGGCGGCGAGCGCGGCCTGGTAGCCGAGGACGCGCAGCGCGGCGGAGCCCATGGACTCGCCGTGGTGCGCGCCGATCACTGCGATGCGTCGTCGTCCTTGGTCGATCAGGTGCTGGGTGGCCGCGCGGGCTGCGTCGACGTTGTTCATCGTCACGTGGTCCCAGTCGCCGCCGAAGATGCGCTCGCCGAGCACGACGAGCGGGTAGTCGACCTTGAGTGCCTGGGCGTCCTCCGGGCCGAGCTCGAGCGGCGAGAAGATCAGGCCGTCGGTGAGCTGGCGGCGGTCCGAGGTGAGGACGTCGAGCTCGCGGTCGCGCCCCCCGCTCGTCTGCTCGATGAGCACGACGACTCCGCGCGCCTCCGCGGCGCGGATCACCGAGTCGGCAAGCTCGGCGAAGTAGGGCAGCGAGAGCTCGGGCAGCGCGAGGCCGATGATCCCGGTGCGGCCCTGGCGCAGGTGGCGGGCAGAGAAGTTCATGCGGTAGCCGAGCTTCTCGATCGCCGCCTCCACCTTGGCGCGCGTGGTCGGCCGGATGTGCGGGTAGTCGTTGACGACGTTCGACACCGTCTTGATGGACACGCCGGCCTCGAGGGCCACGTCGTTCATCGTGACGGTGCCGCCGCTGCCCGTGCCTGCCATCAGCGGCCCTCGTCGACGGGGATCCACACTCGCATCGCGCCCTTGCCGCGGTTCGCCCAGCGGGCATAGGGCACCGCGCGCAGGTCGAACCGTGTCGGATCGGGGTCCGCCGCAGGAGCCGCGGAGAGCCTCATCGAGGTGCCGAGCGGTGCCTCGGACGCAGGGCGGACCACGCCCGTCGCCACCACGGTCGCGCCCGCCCGGATGCTGTCGAGGGCGGGACCCACGCGCGGCGCCTCGGACGCGTCGATGCGGACGTCCTCGAGGACGACGCCCTCGGGCACGTCTGCCGTCTCGATGCAGTGCACGACGGGGCCGCGCTGGATCGCGACCGAGCCGCGCACGGCATCGACGCGGGGGTGCGGCACCATCAGCTCGGCCGGCATGGGAAGGTCAAGGACCACGGTGGATCCGTCGTGCACGGAGGCGCGGACGTAGCCGTCCTCGTCCGCGGATGCGGGCGCCGAGGTGCCGTCAACGCTGAGCGTCGCGTCGTGAGACCAGGCCGGGACGCGCAGCGCCAGCGTCTCGAGCGGGCCCGCGGCCTCGACGGTCACGCGCCCGTCCCACGGGTAGTCCGTGGTGACGGTGAGCGTGGTGGCGCCGAGGCGGATCTGTCCCTGCGCGTACAGGTGGATGCGGGCCTGGGTCTCCGTGCCGGACGCGACGTACGCGCCGAGCGAGGAGACGAGCCGCGCGAGGTTCGGAGGGCAGCACGCACAGGCGAACCAGTCGAGGCGCTCGGACGGCTGGTACTCGCTCGAGCCGTCGTGGTCGCTGCGCAGCTGGAGCGGGTTCGAGTACAGGAAGCGGGTGCCGTCGAGCGAGGTGGACGACGCGATGCCGTTGTACAGCGCGCGCTCCATCGCGTCGGCATGCTTGGAGCGGCCCGTGGCGAGCAGCATGCGCCAGTTCCAGTGGAGGGCGCTGATCGAGGCGCAGGTCTCGGCGTACGAGCGGTCCGGCGGGAGCTCGAACGGGTCGCCGAAGGACTCGTCCTTGTGGCGCGAGCCCATTCCGCCGGTGATGTACTCCTTGGTGCCGTGCGCTGAGTCCCACATGCGGTCGAGCACCTCGGCGAGCTGCGCATCGTCCGTCTCCGCGGCGACGTCGGCGATGCCGGCCGCCAGGTACAGCTGGCGCACGGCGTGGCCGAGGACCTCGTCCACCTCGCGGATGGGCAGGTGGTCCTGGTGATAAGCGGACTCGAAGGGTCCCGTGCCGAGCGCGCCGTGCCCACGGCGCTCGAGCATCGCGATCGTGGCGTCCAGGTACTTCTTCTCGCCGGTGTGGCGGTAGAGCTCGACCAGTGCGGTCTCGATCTCCGGGTGACCGCCGTAGCCGTCCGGGCGCTCGCAGTCGGGGCCGAAGAGCTCGACCGCGAGGTCGGCGAAGCGGCGGGCGACCTCGAGAAGGTCGTCGTTGCCGGTCGCGCGCGAGCGGGCGACGGCCGCCTGCACGAGGTGGCCGAGCACGTACAGCTCGTGGCCCCAGCGCATGTCCTCCCACGGGCCCTGGAACTTGCCGGACTGCACGTGCGAGTAGAGGTAGCCGTTGGGCTCCTGGACCTTGTTCAGCAGCGCGATGGCGTCGCGGGTGAACTCCTCCCAGGGCTGGTCGCCAGGTACGCGGGCGGCCTCCCACGCGATCGCCTCGAGCGTCTTGTGGAGGTCGGAGTCCGCGAAGTTGAAACCCCGGTAGTCGGCGTCGGACTCGCCGACGACGCGACGGAGGTTGTCCATGACGCCGGAGGTCTCGAGGCGCTCCACGACGTGCGGGATCGTCGCCTCGCGATTGAGACGCTGCCACGCGCCGAGCTCGCGCGAGCCGTCAAGCTCGACGGCGCTCAGGGCGAGCGGGGTGAGATCGGGCGCCTTCGCCTCGCGGGCGGCGGGTGCGACCAAGGGTGCTGATGCGGTGTCCATGACGTCCTTGTCCTGACTAGAACCGTGTTTCTATCGATGTAAATATACTTCACGAACGGCGATCCGCCTATTCGTTTGAGCCCTTCGGGTCGGGGATGAGGGCCGCCAACACCCCCAGGCCTGCGCCGACCACTGTATCGATCAGCCGCTCGGGCGCGATCGTCGAGCCGGCGGCGCCGCTTGCGGAGGACACGAGGGTCAGCACGAGGGGCGTGATGAGGGTCAGCGCGAGCGCGTAGTGCCGGACCACGATCAGCTCGATCGCCATCTGGAGGAGGCCCAGGAGGAGGGCCGTGCCGACGTGGCCGAAGGGGATCAGCGACAGCATCGCGAAGACCCCGACGCCGACGAACGTGCCGACCACGCGGTGCAGGCCCCGCGACAGGACCGCGTGCCGCGGCGCGCGGATGCCGACCACCGCGATACCCGCGCAGACCGTCCAATACGCGTGCTCGGGGTTGAGGAGCACGAAGCCGATCGTGGTGCCGACCACCGCGACGGCGGCCACGCGGATCGCCACCCCCGCGCCCTCCGCCGTCCAGCGCGGACCGGGAACCAGCTCGCGGAACGGCGTCGGTGGGATCCGGTGCCTGCGCTTCACCAGCGGAGCGGACGCGGCCGCCCACGCGATCGCGACGCCGACGGCCATCGAGGTCAGGTACACGGCCGGCTCGACCGCGCGGACGCCGTCGACCTCGGCCGTGATGTGGGAGGACGCCCCGAAGACGAGCACGAAGAACAGCGGTCCCGGGGGCCCGAGCGCGAACAGCTGCGTGCCGACGCCCGCGAGCACGGCGACGGTGACGAGGCCTATCGCGGTGAGGGCCGTGTTCGTGCCCGCCGCGGTGCCGAGAGCCGCGGACGCGAGCAGCGTCGCGCCGATCACCGGCACGAACCTCGCGCGGTCGATGTGCTTCGCGGAGGCGAGGTAGAGGGCGGCGAACGCGCCCGTCGCGGCGAGGTAGCCGAGGTCAGGCCTGCCGAAAGCGATCGCGACGAGGATCGGAGCCGCGATCGAGAAGCCCGCCTGGAGGGCGAGGGGGAGGCGACGATGCGGCGAGGGCTTCACGTCGCCCAGGCTGCGGATGGCGCGGTCACCCGCGGCCACCGCGCGGCGCATCGCGCCCTGCTCATCGCCGTCAGTGGCCGCCATCCGTGTCCGTTCCCTCGCTCGTGCCTAGAGGACCATGGTGCCCGACTCGCGCGCTCCCGAGTGCCACCTCGAGCCACAGAGGTCGCGCGGCGGATGCGCAGCGGTCGACCCGGGGGCGTCGGCGCTCAGGCCGAGTCGGCGCGCAGCGCGCCGACGTTGCGCTGGAACAGGATGATCCACGCGAACACGAGCACGCCGGCGACGAGCTCCACGGCGGTCAGCGTGAGCCTCCCGAACGCGAACAGGACGCCAAGGAAGAAGATGAACGCGGAGAAGCCCCAGCCGACGGGGAGGAACGCGCGTGACAAGCCGGGCACCCACGCGCGCAGCCGGATGGTGAGGACGGCGAAGGTGACCGCCATGCCGCTCGCCACCCCGGTGTGGATCCAGAAGTGCGTGTCCACCTTGAACACCCCGACCAGGCCCAGGAACACGCCGATGATGATGAGCGCGGTCCGCACCTTGAGCATGCCTTGGGGCTCGGCGGTCGGGATGTCCCGCGTCGCGACCCGCGCGAGCACCGCGACCAGGAATCCCGCGACGATCAGGGTGAGGTTGAACGCGAGCGCCGACACGTCGTGGGTGATCCCGAGCGAGCTGAGGTTCTCCTCCCACCAGGCGGGATCGCTCGCGGTGAGCGCGCTTGCGAGCACGCCCTCGACCAGGAAGACCGCGAGCACGATCGCGAGCAGCTGCGCGTCCATGTTCACCGCGGAGAGGAAAGACACGTAGGCGGACACCGCGGCGGTCGCGCCCGCGAGCCCGTAGGCGGCCAGCGCGAACACGGTCGCGTCGATGAAGGCCTGGGACATGATCTCGGCGGCGAGAGTCCAGCTGAGAAGGGCGATCACGCCGTGCGCGACCGCGAGGGCGGCGACGTCAGCGACGTCGAGCGCACTGTCGATCCGCGGGGCTGACCTCAGATGCAGCACGTACCGGCCGCCGGCGAACGCGAGTGCCGCCGTGACCGCGGAGGCGAGCGCCGCGTACTGACCGACCGAGTCGGGGCCGGCGATGGGTGAGGGGCCGAAGCCGAGGGCGAGGAGGGCGACCGCGGCGACCGCGGTGAAGGCGAAGGCACCCAGCCCGGTCGCGGTGAGCTCGAGCGTCGTGTTCGTCCGTGCGCTGAGGCCGATTCCGCCCTGCGACGCCGGGCCCGTGGCCGCATCGTCCCTGCCAGGGATGGGCTCCGTCATCTGCGTGCTCCCGTCCGAGAAGTCCCTCGTCTCGGAGCGTACCCGGCTCGGGTGACGGGCGCCGGGTGCGGCGGCGCGGAGGCCGGGAGGCGACGGGACGATGCGGGGGGCGGCTGCTCGCGATCCGCGCCGCCGGAGACGACGAAGCCCGCCTCGCGATCTCGCGAGGCGGGCTTCCTCAGTGGCGGTGACGGTGGGATTTGAACCCACGGTACGGGGTTACCGTACACAGCATTTCGAGTGCTGCACCTTCGGCCGCTCGGACACGTCACCGCGAAAGAGGATACCGGTCGTTCACCTGAAAGACCTAATCGGGCCCCGCGCGGGCTACGAGGGTGCGTGGGTCGTGCCGCGGACGACGAGCGTCGGCGGCACGAGGATCTCCTCGCCTTGGCCGGTCCGGGAGCCGTCGATCCGTCCCAGGAGCAGCCGGATGGCGGTGTCGACGATGTCCCGCATGCCGGGATCGATGGTCGTGAGGGGAGGGGAGAGGTGGCTCGCCATGGCGATGTCGTCGAAGCCGGCGACGGCGACATCGCCGGGGATGGCCGCCCCCTCGTCCTGGAGTGCATGGAGCACCCCGATCGCGAGCAGGTCGTTCATGGCGAACACCGCGTCGAACGCGGCGCCTCGGCTGCGCAGCTCCCGCACCGCCTCGTAGCCCGATGCCTGGGTCCACTCGAGCGTCCCGACGGCGAGCGCCTCGTCGGGCTCGACGCCGGCCGTCGCGTGCGCCGCCAGGTAGCCCCTGTGCCTGGCCTCCCCGGTGCGGCCGTGGCGCGCGAATCCCAGGGCCGAGCCGATCGCGGCGATGCGCCGCCGACCCATCCCCAGCAGGTGCGCCGTCGCGAGCTCGGCGCCTCGCGCATCGTCCATGGCGACGTGATCGAAGCCGGCATCGATCCTGCGCGCCGTGAGCGCGACCATCGGGACGGGGCTGTCCTCCGCCGCGAGCGTCGTGCCGTCGAGGAAGGTCGGGCTCACGAGCACGCCGTCGGTCGAGACGGCCAGGTCGCCGACGACGTCGGCGATCCGCTCGTCGCCGCCGGGGCCCAGCGTCTCGATCAGCACCTTGTAGCCCGCCTCGGCCGCCGCGGCGAAGACGGTGTCGGCCAGCTCGGCGAAGTAGGGTTGCGAGAACTCCGGGAGGACCAGCCCGAGCGTGCGCGTGGATCCGTTGCGGAGGCTGCGCGCGCTGCGGTTCGGGCGGTATCCGAGCACCGCGATGGCCGCCTCGACCTTCTCCCTCGTCTCGCTGCTGACGTAGTGGAAGTCGTTGACGACGTTCGACACGGTCCGCACCGAGACGCCTGCCTCGCGCGCGACATCCCGCAGCGTCACGTGGCGGCGCGAGGTCATGGAGGTCCTTCCCGAGGGTGGCTCTTGGGTCCTGATCGTAGCGACCGCGGCGCCAGGGAGACACGGGCGTGGCCGCTCGTGTTGCAACGAACGCAAGTCAGGCTTGCGGATTCTTGCAACGAATGCAAGTATCGGCCTTGTCGGTCGTCGACTCGGGTCAGAGTGGATCTGGGTGGACGCCCGCACTGAGGTGCGGGCGTCATCCTGGTCGAGGACGAATACCCCATGCTCGGCGCGAGGCGCTCGTCGGGCGGGGCGGCCGACGCTCCTCGTCGTGTTGCTGCGAGGAACGTTGCGCACCAAGGTTGCAACGTTGCAAGGCCGGCCGACCACGGCGGAGGTACCGCCGAGGCGCCCGGAGCGGTTGGAGGCAGTCGCGTCGTGAGAGGAATCAGGAACGCATCATGAAGTTCACCGAAGGCTATTGGCGGGTCCGTGAGGGCTTCACCGCGCTGCACCCGCGGGTGATCCACGATGTCCGCGTCTCGGACGACGCCCGATCGATGACGGTCTTCGCGCCGACCAACCCGATCGAGCACCGCGGCATGACGCTCTCGAACCCCGAGCTCACGCTCTCCCTCAGTGCCCCGGCCGACGACGTGATCGCCGTGACGGTCGAGCACTTCACTGGCCGCCGCCACGCGACGCCCGACTTCGAGCTGAACGAGCCCGGCGCCTCGCGGGTCACCGCGGATGCGGACGATGCGGCCGTCATTTTCGCCTCCGGGGACCTCTCGCTCGTCCTCGACAGGGCGACGGCGCAGTTCGAGTTCCGCCGTCCTGACGGGAGCGTGCTCACGGGCTCGGGCTTCAAGGGCGTCGGCTCGCTCGTCGGCCCCGAGGGCCAGGAGTTCGTGCACCAGCAGCTGTCGCTCGGCGTCGGCGAGACCGTGATCGGCCTCGGCGAGCGCTTCGGACCCGTGGCCAAGAACGGCCAGGTCGTCGACATGTGGAACGACGACTCGGGCACCTCCTCTGACCGCTCGTACAAGAACATCCCCTTCTACATGACCGACAGGGGCTACGGGGTGTTCGTCGACCACCCCGAGGAGGCCTCCTTCGAGGTCGGGTCGGAGAAGGTGGGCCGCGTCCAGTTCAGCGTCCCCGGCCAGCGCCTCACGTACTACGTGATCCTCGGACCCAGCCCCAAGGAGGTGCTGACGAAGTACACCGCGCTCACGGGACGGCCTCCGCGACTTCCGCACTGGTCGTACGGCCTGTGGCTCACCACCTCGTTCCTCACGGACTACGACGCCGAGACTGTGTCGGCGTTCATCGACGGCATGGCCGAGCGCGACATCCCGCTGTCCGCGTTCCACTACGACTGCTTCTGGATGCGCGAGTTCCAGTGGTGCGACTTCGAGTGGGACGCGCGCTACTTCCCCGACCCTGTGGCGCGCATCGCTGACCACCACGACAAGGGCGTGCGGGTGTGCCTGTGGATCAACCCCTACATCGGCGCGCGCTCCCCGCTGTTCGAGGAGGGCAAGGAGAAGGGCTACCTGCTCCGGCTCGAGGACGGCGGCGTCTATCAGACCGACTTCTGGCAGTCGGGCATGGGGCTCGTGGACTTCACCAACCCCGAAGCGCGCGAGTGGTACGCGGGCTACCTCGACAGGCTGCTCGACCAGGGCGTCGACGCCTTCAAGACCGACTTCGGCGAGTCCGTCCCGACCGACGTGGTCTACCACGACGGCAGCGACCCGCAGCGGATGCACAACTACTACACGCATCTGTACAACCGCACGGTCCACGAGCTGCTCGAGCGGCGCAAGGGCAAGGGCAACGCGGTGCTGTTCGCCCGGTCGGCCACCGCAGGCGGGCAGACGATGCCCGTCCACTGGGGCGGCGACTGCGAAGCGACCCACGTGGCGATGGCGGAGACCGTGCGCGGCGGCGTCTCCCTCGCCTCGTCCGGCTTCGGCTACTGGGCCCACGACATCGGCGGCTTCGAGGGCAAGCCCTCGAACGACCTGTACAAGCGGTGGGTCGCGTTCGGCCTGCTGTCGAGCCACTCGCGGCTCCACGGCTCGCACTCGGTGCGTGTGCCGTGGGAGTTCGATGAGGAGGCGGTCGACGTGCTCCGCGAGTTCACGACGCTCAAGCTGAGCCTCCTGCCGACGCTCGCGATGATCGCCGAGGACACCGTGACGCAGGGTGTGCCGATGATGCGCCACCTGCTGCTCGAGTTCCCGGACGACCCGGGCGTCGCGCGCCTGGACCACCAGTACATGCTCGGCCCCGACCTCATGGTCGCGCCCGTGCTCACCCCCGACGGCACGGTCGACTACTACCTGCCCGCAGGCGGCTGGACCAATCTGCTGACCGGCGCGCGCGCGGAGCGCGGCTGGCAGCGCGAGGTCCACGACGTCCACACGCTTCCGCTGATGGTGCGCGACGGTGCCGTCCTCGCCTTCCAGGACGGCAGGCGGGACACCGAAGGGAGCCTGCTCGAGGGCCTGAGGCTGCGTGTCTTCCCGGGTGAGAGCGGCACCCGTACGCTCACGCTGAGGTCGGGCTTCGAGGCCGACGCCCAGGAGGTCGAGGCGACCGTGACCGTGACGGACGATGCGGTGGAGGTCACCGCGCTCGGCCTGCCCGAGGGGTGGAGCCTCGAGGTGGAACGCGCCCTCGTGCCGTCCGTCTCCGGTGTCGCCAGGATCCAGCGTGGCTGACGCCCGCCCTGCGCCATGCGCGAACGGAGCAAGGATGACGACCTTCGCCTGGGGTGACCTCGGGGCCGAGCTGCGCGTCGTCGCGGCGGACGACGCGCCCGTCGTGATCGGCGTCTCCGATGTCATCGCGGGTCCCGCCGAGGGCAGGGCGCAGGCTCTCGTGGAGCTCGTCACGACAGACGCGGGCCTCATCTGCGCGAGCTCGAGCCACCGCCGCGGAGTGGTCGGCGAGGCGCTCCGTTACGTCTCGCATGAGGCCACCGAGCAGCGGCTGGTCGTGGTGCAGCGCGACGATGCCTCAGGGCTGGAGACCTGGACGGAGATCGCGGCGACGACCGGTGCGGGCACCTACCGGTGCCGCACGACCGTGACGAACGTCGGTGACGCGACGCGGGTCCTCGAGGCGGTCTCCTCGATCTCGCTGGGCGGGCTCACCGGCTACCTGGGGCGGACCAGCTCCACCCAGGTGTGGACCGCTCGCAACGAGCAGATGGCCGAGAACCGGTGGAGTCCCGAGCCGATCGCGGATCTGCTTCCTGACATCAACCCCGCGATCCACCGTCAGCCGGCGAGGGGCGTCGTCGAGCGCACGGGTGAGACCACGTGGCCGACCGGACGGTTCCAGCCGGGCGGCGTCCTCGTGGGTCCCGACGCGGCGCTCGCGTGGGAGATCGAGCACAACGGGCCTTGGCGCTGGGAGGTCGGCTCGCTCTTCGCTCGCGAGGACTGGCTCGGGCTGATCCTCATGGGCCCGACGGCGCTCCAGCACGGCTGGTCGCATCCGCTCGCGCCGGGGGAGTCGTTCACGACCGTGCCCGCGACCGTCGCGCTCGGCGCCGACCTCGTGGACGCGAATGCCCGCCTGACCGCGCACCGGCGCGCGACCCACGGGCCGCAGCCCGCGGACGCCTCGACCGCGCTGATCTACAACGACTACATGAACACCCTCATGGGTGATCCGACCACCGAGAAGCTCGAGCCGCTGATCGACGCGGTGGCCGAGGTCGGCGCGGACGTGTTCTGCATCGACGCGGGCTGGTACGACGAGGGCGGCGACTGGTGGCCCTCCGTCGGACGGTGGGAGCCCTCCGTGCGACGCTTCGGCGAGGGCGGGCTCGCGCGGCTCCTGGAGCGGATCCGCGCGCGCGGCATGCGGCCGGGGCTGTGGCTCGAGCCCGAGGTGATCGGCGTGCGCTCCGACGTCGCCGCGGAGCTGCCGGACAGCGCCTTCATGACGCGCGGGGGAGCCCGGATCGCCTCGCACGATCGCTACTTCCTCGACCTCACGGACGATGCGGCACGCGCCCACGTCGACGCGACGTTCGACCGGGTGATCGGCGAGTACGGGGCCGAGTACATCAAGTGGGACTACAACGTCACCCCGGGCGCGGGGCCCGACCCTGACGGTGTCTCGCCGGGGGCCGGCCTGCTCGCGCACCATCGTGCGCTGCAGGAGCTCGTGGAAGGCATCCGGGAGCGCCACCCGCACGTGATCCTCGAGTCGTGCGCGTCGGGCGCGATGCGCCAGGACCGGGCGACGCTGTCGCTCTACGACCTGCAGTCGACATCGGATCAGCAGGACGCGCGCCTCTACCCGCCGATCGCGGCCGGCGCGGGAATGGCGATGCCGCTCGAGCAGGCGGGCAACTGGGCGTACCCGCACTGGGAGATGAACGCCGAGGAGGTCGCCTTCGCGCTCGTGACGGGGCTCGCCGGGCGGATGTATCTCTCGGGATACCTCGACAGGTTCTCCGAGCGCTCGCGCGCGCTCGTCGCGCAGGCGGCCGCGGTCTACCGCGGCGTGATCCGCCACCACCGCGAGTCCGTGCCCATGTGGCCGCTCGGGCTGCCGGGATGGTCGGACGAGGTGGTCGCGTCGGGCAGCCGTGCCCTGTCCGACGACGTGACGCTCGCGTGCGTGTGGAGCCGCGCCGACGCCGCTGCCGCGGAGCTGTCGTTCCCGCACCTCGCGGGAGCCGAGGTCGAGGTGGTGCAGGCGTTCCCGGCGCCAGCGTCGGACCTCGCGGCATGGGAGACGTCGTGGGACCCCGAGCGGGGCGCGCTCGAGATCACTGGCATGGGAGACCTCGAGGCGAGGCTGTACGCACTCAGGAAGGTGGAGAACCGATGACCGCAGAGAAGAAGGAAGGCGTGGCCGGGCCGGTGCGCCTCCGCGATCCGTTCGCGTATCGGCAGAGGCCCGTCGACCTCTCCGACATCGTGGTCGACTCGACTGACGAGCTCGGCCGCTGGCAGCACCTCAACGGCTCCGCGACGCTGCCGCACGTGGTCGCACAGATGGAGACCAGCGGGGTCCTCGACAATCTCCGCAAGGCGATCGCGGGGGAGGGCGAGTTCATCGGACCCCCGTTCGCCGACTCGGACCTCTACAAGACGCTCGAGGCGGTCGCCTGGGAGACGGCGCGCACGGGCGCCAACCCCTTCCCGGAGTTCCTCGAGACCTCGGTCGACCTGCTCGGTCGGGCCCAGCGCGAGGACGGCTACCTCAACAGCCACTTCCAGCTGCCCACGACGCCCGAGCGCTGGAGCGACCTCAGGATGGGCCACGAGCTGTACTGCGCCGGGCACCTCATCCAGGCCGCGGTCGCGTGGAACCGCGCGAACGGTGACGACCGCCTGCTCGCGATCTCTCGCCGAGTCGTCGACCACATCTGGGACGTGCTCGGACCCGACGGACGCGTCGGCTTCCCCGGCCATCCCGAGATCGAGACCGCGCTCATGGAGCTCTACCGGGAGACGGGGGACGAGCGCAGCGCCGAGCTGGCCGCCCTGTTCCTCGAGCGCCGGTCCCATCTCCCGATGAGCGGG
Organism: Demequina sp. NBRC 110054; assembly: GCF_002090115.1. NCBI lineage: Bacteria > Bacillati > Actinomycetota > Actinomycetes > Micrococcales > Demequinaceae > Demequina > Demequina sp. NBRC 110054. Next base: position 556,959 of record NZ_BBRK01000004.1, on the reverse strand, counting down.
CCCGCGGGATTCGCCTCGGCCTACTACCAGAACGACGTGCCCGTGCGGGAGTCGACGACCGCGATGGGCCACGCGGTGCGCCAGCTGTACCTCAGCACCGGCGTCGCTGACCTCGCGCTCGAGAAGAACGACCCCGGGCTCACGGATGCGGCCGTGCGGGTGTGGACCGATGCGATCGAGACCAAGACCTACCTCACGGGCGGTCAGGGCTCGCGCCACCGCGACGAGTCCTTCGGAGACGCGTACGAGCTGCCTCCCGAGCGCGCCTACGCGGAGACCTGCGCGGGCATCGCGAGCTTCATGCTGTCGTACCGGCTGCTCATGGCGACGGACGAGGCGCGCTACGCGTTCGAGATGGAGCGCGTGCTGCGCAACGGGGTGCTGTCGGGCGTCGCGCTCGACGGCGAGCACTTCTTCTACTCGAACCCGCTGCAGATGCGCACGGGCCACCGCCCGGAGGCGGAGGACTCTCCCGCGGAGCGGCTGTCCTGGTACGGGTGCGCGTGCTGCCCGCCCAACCTCGCCCGCCTCGGCTCCTCCCTCGCTTCCTACCTCGCGACGTGCGACGAGCGCGGGGTCACCTTGCAGATCCCCGCGGCCACCACGCTCAGCGCACGCGGCGACGGCTGGTCGGCGCGCGTGTGCACGGAGACGGACGCGCCCTACGGGGGCCGGATCGGCGCCGTGGTCGAGCAGACCACCGGCACGTGGCGGCTTCGCCTGCGCGTCCCGGCAGGAGCGTCGGCGGTGACGGCGACGGTGAACGGCGAGCCCGTCGCGGTCGAGGTCGACGGATACGCGGAGATCGAGCGGGAGTGGAAGGCCGGGGACAGCGTGATCGTCGAGGCCGCCGTCCCTGTCCGCGCGGTCCACCCTCACCCCTATGTCGACGCCGTGCGCGGCTCGATCGCGATGATGAAGGGCCCGTTGGTGTACTGCCTCGAGACCGCCTCGGCCGAGCGCAAGGTCGTGCTCGAGGACCTGCGGGTCACACCCGATGACGTGAGGGCCGCCGAGCCCGCACCGGTGCCGGAGCTCGAGACGACAGGTCTCGTGCTCACCGCGCACGAGGTCGCGGGGGCCGATCTGCCGCTCTACGGAGACGTGCCCGCGCCGACCGCGAGTGCGCCGGTCAGGGTCACGGCGATCCCTTACGCGCGGTGGGCGAATCGTGGACCGACGGCGATGCGCGTCTGGGTGCCCACGCTCTGAGGGGCGAGCTGTCAGAGGAGCCCCGCCTCACCGAGTGCAGATCGCTCGACCGCCGGGCGACGGTGATGCCTCCTGGAATCGCAGGAGGGCCGAGAAGCGTCCGAATTCAGGGCGTGGTGCGATTCCAGGGCGCGATCCTGTGCGCGTCACGGCCCCGCGGACGGGGCTCAGGCGCCGTCCGCGCGCGGCGGCGGGTTCACGCTCGGGCGTCCCGGCGGGCCCGGCGGGTGGATCAGCGCGGTGAGCACCGCGACTCCCGAGCCGACGAGCGTGTCGAGGATGCGCTCGCCGACAACAGCCGGCGTCCCGAAGTCGCCGATCGACGACGTCACGATGATGAGCGCGAGCGGCGTGACGGCCGCGACCGCGACCGCGTAGTGGCGCGTGATCGTCAGCTCCGTCACGAACTGCAGCGTCCCGAGGATGAGCGCGAGCAGCCACGGGTTCGGGGGCAGCGCCCCGATCCCCATGAAGATCAGCGCGCCGGCGACCGTGCCGACCGTGCGGTGGATGCCGCGATGCAGCGCGATGCCGCGCCCCGGGATGATCCCGACGACCACCACTCCGGCAGCCACCGTCCAGTACGCGCGCTCGGGATCGGTGTAGAGCAGGCTCACCGTGGTGCAGACCGTCGCGACGATCGCGGTGCGGACCGCGAGGTCTCGTGCGCCTCGGTCCCACTCGGGAGGAGCGAGCAGCACCCTGAGCGGGCGGGGCGTGACCTGCCAGTGCACGCGCCGCACGAGCGGCACGATGCTCGCGACCACGGCGAACGCGCACCCGGCGGCGACCCAGCCGACGAGCTCGAGCGCGGCCTCCCCCTCCGCGGTCGCGTGCGCCGACATGCCGTAGACGATGACGGGGAACAGCGGTCCGGGAGGCCCGAGCCGGTAGCCGTGCACCGCGGCGCCGACCGCGGTCGCGACGGCGATGAGCCCGAGGCCCGCGGCGACCGGGTACGGACCGAGCCCGGCCCCGAGCGCCGACGACAGCACGAGCACGAGGCCCGCGAGGGGCCGCAGGCGCAGCCGCTCAAGGCGCGGAAGCGCGGCGAAGTACGGCACCGCGAACGCGCCGACGCATGCGAGCAGGCCCTGCTCGAAGTGGTCGGTCGCGGCCCCGATGAGCAGCGGGACGGTCATCACGACGGTCGCCTGCAGCGCGATCGGCCACCGGGGCTGTCCCGGGGGAGCGATCGTGCCGAGGGTCGCGACCGCGCGGCGCATCCCATCGGCCCAGATGTCGCGCCTCTGCGCCTGGGCGTTCACCTGCGGGTCTCGAAGAAGTCGCGCAGCAGGTCGGCGCACTCGTCGGCCCTCACGCCCGAGACCACCTCGACCTTCGCGCCGACGCGCGCGTCGCGGACCACGTCCCACCGGGATCCGGTCGCACCCGCCTTGTCGTCCCAGGCACCCAGGACGATGCGCGGCACGCGCGACTGCAGGACCGCGCCCGCGCACATGAGGCACGGCTCGAGCGTGACGACCAGCGTGCAGCCGTCGAGCCGCCACGAGCCGCGCCGCGCCGCCGCGTCGCGCAGCGCGAGGATCTCCGCGTGCGCGCTCGGGTCGGCGTCGACCTCGCGTCGGTTGCGGCCCTTGCCGATGACGGTCCCCGACTCGTCGAGGACCACGGCGCCCACGGGGACGTCGCCGTCCGCAGCCGCCGCGCGGGCGAGCGCCAGCGCCGCGTCCATCGCCGCTCCATAAGACTCGTCCAGCACGCTGCTCATGGCGGCCACGGTAGCGCCCCGAAGTCGGTCCCCGCTGGGTAGGCTGTCCCCCATGGAGCTGCACGTCGCGAATCACCCGCTCATCGACCACAAGGTCACGATCCTGCGCGACAAGGACACGCCCTCACCGGTGTTCCGCCTGCTCGTCGACGAGCTGGTGACCCTGCTCGCGTACGAGGCCACGCGTCACGTGCGGGTCGAGGAGCGCGAGGTCGAGACGCCGCTCACCAAGACCATGGGGACGCACATCTCCGACCCCCAGCCCATCATCGTCCCGATCCTGCGCGCGGGGCTCGGGATGCTCGACGGCATGACCCGCCTCATGCCGAACGCCGAGGTCGGCTTCCTCGGCCTCAAGCGCGACGAGGAGACCCTCGAGGCGATCACCTACGCGAACCGCCTGCCCGACGACCTCACCGGGCGTCAGGTCTTCCTCATCGACCCGATGCTCGCGACGGGCGGATCGCTCATCATGGCGATCGAGTACGTGCTCGAGCGCGGCGCGACCGACGTGACGTGCGTATGCCTGCTCGCCGCTCCCGAGGGCATCGAGAACGTTCGCGAGGCCGTGGGCGAGCGTGCGAACGTGAACGTCGTCGTGGCGAAGGTCGACGAGAAGCTCAACGAGGTCGGCTACATCGTGCCGGGCCTGGGCGACGCCGGCGACCGTCTCTACGGCATCGTCGACCACTAGCCACGCGCGCGCGGCCCGCGGGGCCGAGCTCGCGAACGAGGACCGGCTGCGCGGCCGCACGGCCGCGATGTGAATCTGCACACTCCTGTGGTGTCATTTCGCGACAGGTGGAATACACTGAGAGCGACGACCGTTGGTGCGCCCGGAGGGGTTCCCCACGCGCTGAGGCCGCCGGTCGGCCCCGCGACCTCTGCACGAGCCGCCCCCACAGAACCATCAGCCACAGCGTCGTGGCTTTCCACCTCGTCTTTCCCAGGAGAGCCACGCCTTCATGAGCACCGACCTGAACATGCCACCCTGCCCGGCCGACTCCGCGCCCGTCGACGTCGTCGGCGCGCACCGCACCGAGACGCGTCGCCCCGCGGCGCGCCACCCCGAGAACCACAGCGTCGACGCGCACCACGACGCTCACCCCGGCGACGCGCTCTCGCGCCGCCGCCGCGGCGTGCTCATCGTGCTGCTGGGCGCGGCGGTCGCGCTCGGCCCCTTCACTGTCGACATGTACCTGCCGGCGTTCCCCGACGTCGCCGCGTCCCTCCAGACCACCGACGCGGCGATCCAGCTCACGCTGACCGCGACCATGATCGGCTTCGGGCTGGGCCAGCTGCTCATCGGGCCGCTCAGCGACGCCGTCGGCCGCCGTTGGCCGCTGCTCATCGCGACGTCGGTCCACGTGATCGCGTCGATCGCCGTGGTGTTCGCGCAGGACGTCACCGGCGTGATGATCGGCCGCATCTTCCAGGGCCTCGGGGCCTCCGGCGCCGCGGTCGTCGCGATGGCGATCGTCCGCGACCTGTTCTCCGGGCAGAAGCTCGTGCGCACCCTCGCGCGCATGGCGCTCGTCACGGGCCTCGCCCCGGTGCTCGCGCCGGTCGTGGGAGCGCAGGTGCTGCAGTTCGTCGAGTGGCGCGGCGTGTTCGTGGTCCTCGCGGCCTACGGCCTGCTCGTCACCGTCGTCTCCGCCATCCTCCTGTTCGAGACCCTGCCGGCCGAGGACCGCGGCACCTTCGACCGTCGCATCGTCCTGCGGCGCTACCGCGTGCTCGTCTCCGACCGCACGTTCCTCGGCGTCCTGGTCGTCGGAGGCATGACCTTCGCCGCCCTGTTCTCGTACCTGTCGTCGGCCTCGTTCGTGCTCCAGGACCTGTACGGGCTGTCGTCGCAGCAGTTCGCCCTCGTGTTCGGCACCAACTCCGTCGGCCTGGTGTTCCTCAACCAGGTGGGCGCGCGCCTCATGCGTCGTCACCCTCCGCGCATGGTCCTCACGATCGGCGTGACGCTGCAGTCCATGGGTGCCCTCGCGCTGCTGTTGACAGGCCTCATGGACCTCGGCCTGGTCGCGGTGCTCGTGAGCCTGTTCCTCTCGATCGCCCCGGTCGGCCTGATCGGCCCGCCGGTCCAGGTGCTCGCGCTCGCGGACCACGCGCACGAGGCCGGTACCGCCGCCTCGATGCTCGGCGCCTTCAACTTCGGCGTCGCCGGGCTCATCTCGCCGGTCGCCGGGTTCTTCGGGATCTCGGTCATCGCGATGGCGGCCGTGATGTGCGTGACGCTCGCCGTCGCTCACGTCAGCCTGTGGCTCGTCGTGCGCCCTGGTGTCAGCCGTGAGGTGCTGGCCTAGGCGACCGCGCCGGGGAGCCCACCTGCGTGTCGACCGTTGACCGCGTGAGCCCACCCGCGCTTCGGCCACTGAAGGCGTAGACCCTCTCGCCTTGTCTGGTGCCAGCCGCACGCGACTGGCGATGTGTCACCGGGTTACGTTGGGGCCATGCGGCGCATCGGCATCCTCCTGTACAAGCACTTCGACCTCATCGACGCGGGTGGACCCTACGAGGTGTTCCTCACGGCCTCCCGTCTCGCGATCCGCGACGGCGAGGCTCCGCTCTATGACGTGGTGCTGATCAGCGCGGGAGGTGACGACGTCGAGGCCTTCGGCGGCATGACGCTCACGGGACTGGTCGCAGCGGAGGACGCCGGTGATCTCGACGTCCTGCTCGTCCCCGGTCTCGTGGACCTCGCCGCCGCGCGCGCCGACTCGCGTATCGCTGAGGCGATCACCGCGCTCGCGGAGCGCAGCCTCCTCGTGACCTCCGTCTGCACGGGCGCGTTCCTGCTCGGCGACGCCGGACTGCTCCAGGGACGGCCGGCGACGACCCACTGGGAGGACGTGCCTGACCTCGGCGCCCACGAGAGTGTCCGCGAGGCTGTCCCCGGAGTCCGGTGGGTCGACGACGGAGACGTGGTCACCTCGGGAGGCTTGACCTCGGGGATCCACATGTCGCTGCACCTGGTCGCTCGCGACCATGGGGTGGAGATGGCTCAGCGCACCGCACGGCAGCTCGACCTTGACTGGAGCCCCACGCCTGAGCGCTAGGCGTTCCCGCGTGGGCCGCGCGGGTGGGGCATGCGCCCGCGCGCTGCCGGTCTCGGGAGTCTGTCAGCGGGCCGTCTGGGGCCAGGGCGAGCCGGGGCTCCGTCAGCCGCGGACCGCGGTGATCGACACGGTGCTGAGGAGGTACGTGTCGACGTCGGTGCGGGCCGTGAGCGTGTGGAGGCCCTCGCCGACGCTCTTCGCGCGGAACGGCTTGGCGTCCACGCCCAGCGTGTTCGGGTTCGCGAAGCCGAAGGCGGTCGAGTCCATCGCGTTGCCGGAGTCGCCGGTCGAGGTCTTGCCGTTCTTCCAGTGCAGCGGGGCGAGCGTGTCGCCGTCGATGTCGAGCCGGTCGCCGACGTAGCCGCGGTCGCCGCTCCATCCGACCACTCCGACAGTGACGTCGGATGCATCCGAGGCGAAGAGGTCGAAGGAGGCCGAGTCGTGCCCGGAGAGCCACTGCTGGCCCGCGTAGATCGCGACGGATGCGTCGGGGAGCGAGTCCTCCTCGTAGACCACGGTCAGCGCGAAGCCGGCGTAGTAGTCGCGGACCGATGACGCGTCGTCGTACGCCACGGCGAGCGCGGTGCCGCCGAGGCCGTAGTCGCCCGCGCCGGAGCTCTTCACCAGGTCGGTCACGTCGAGGCGAGCCTGGTACACGGCGCGCCCGTGGCCGTCGTCGGAGAGTTCGACGGTGTCCGCCGAGACCTCGACTGCCTCGGTCGCTCCGGGGAGCAGGAGTTGGGCGACCGAGGTGTCGCCCGAGAACTCGTCGTCGCCGTAGGAGGCGCTCGCCGACCACTCGAGCGACGCGTAGGCGACCGTCGCATCGTCCGGGATGTCGAGCGTCGTGACGTTCGAGCCGACGAGGCCGGGGATCCCCTCGGCGGGTTGCATCGCGTAGTAGTTGTTGTTGAGCCACGAGTTGGTCGCGTTGCCGTTGAACTGCATCGCCGTCGTGCAGTGCGACGCCGAGGACGGGCACTCGAGCAGCGGTGCGCCGACCTGCGTGGCAGTCACGTTGCCCGAGATCGCGAAGGCCGGGACGAGGTCGCTGCTCGCGTCGGACAGGCCCGTGCGGACCTGGTACTCGTGCACGTCGTCACCGGCCGTGACCCGGAACGTGGTGACGGCGTCGGACGCCAGAGCGCCCGTGATAGTCACGTCGAGGTCCATCGTGGTCGAGGCGCCCGGCTCGAGGGACTCGAGCGAGCACGTCGCTCCGGTCCTGTCCGCGGTGAGCGTGCACTCCCAGGCGCCCGAGGTGAACGTGCCGTCGGCGGCGAAGGTCATGTAGTCGTCGAGCTGCAGAGGCGCTGCGGCCGAGAAGCTGCCGACGCCCGCATCCGGCGTCGAGAAGGCGAGGCCGTCGGGAAGCGTGATGTCCGCGGTGACGTCGGCCGCCGCGCCGTCGCCGCCGTTCGCGAGCGTCATCGAGATCTCGGGCGCGCTCGACGAGATGCCCAGGAAGCCCAGCGGGGACTGGCGGATGGACAGGCTCGCGGTCTGGATGACCGTGGGAGGCGTGACCTCTCCGTCGTCGCCGCCGTCGTCGCCGCCGTCGCTTCCGCCGGTCTCGGTGCCGTCGTCGCCGCCGGAGGTCGAGCCGTCGTCGCCCGCTCCCGCGTCGTCAGTGCCCGACGAGTCGGTGCCCGAGGAGTCGGAATCCTCGTCGTCGCCCGAGCTGGTGCCCGTGCTCTTGTCGTCGCCCGAGCCCGTGGTGTTCACGCGTCCGCCGCCGGTGAGCGGTGCCGACCCGTCCACCACGATCCCGCTCTCCGTGGTCGTGCCTGCGGTGGAGGATCCGGCGGTGCTCGTGCCGCCGTCGGTGAGCTCGTCGACCAGGGGCTCGTCGAGCTCCGTGTCCTCAGCCTCCGCCTCGGGGGCGGGGTCTGTCGTGCCCTCCGCCGCGGCTCCCGCCTCGGTGGTCTCCACCGCGGCGGGCGTGTCGCTCGCGCTCGGGGCGGAGACCGGCGAGTCGTCCGGGCCGATGATGCCGAGGAACGAGGCGCCGGTGGCCGCGAGGGCGACGACGCCGACGGTCGCGGCGACGGGAAGCGCAAGGGAGGCAGCGCCACCCAGGAAGGACGCGACCGTTCCCGCGGTCGCAGCTGCGCCGGCCGCGCCGGTCGTGCCGACGGCTCCCGCCACGCCCGCGGCACCGGCGGCGACGCCGCTGACTGCGGAGGCGGTGCTCGCGCCCGTGGTGGCGCCCGCTCCGACGGCGGTCGAGCCGGCACCGCCGGCTGCAGAGCCGGTGGCCGACGAGGCGCCGGCTCCCGAGGCCGCGCTGGATCCGGCGGCCGCGCCTGCGCCTGCCGCCAGGGCGCCTCCGATCGGCAGTCCGCCTTCGAGCGCGCCGACGCCGAGGACGCCCATCACGAGCGGGGCGATGATGCCGCGCATGCCGCGGTTGACGTCCTCGAGCTCGAGGATGAGCGCCTTGCAGCGCTCGCAGGACTGCACGTGGCCATCGACGCGGGTGGACTCCCGCTTGCTGAGCCCGCCGCGGACGTAGGCGCCGAGCTGCGCGTTGGCCTCGAGGCAGTCGACCTGGTCGGAGGTGGTGAGGTGCTGCTGCAGGTAGGCCTGGCGCAGCGCCTCACGCGCGCGATAGGACAGTGCCGCGACGCCGTTCGCGCTCAGGCCGAGCAGCGGCGCGATCTCCTTGGGGCTCTTCTTCTCGACCTCGGTGTACCAGAGCACGGCCTGCCAGCGCTCGGGGAGCGACCGGAAGGCATCTGCGACGAGGCCCTTCTCGAAGCCCTCCATCGTGGGCTCCTCGGACGAGGCCTCGTAGCCCATCGTCGTCTCGTACTCCGACATATCGTCGCGAGGCCGAGTCCTGATGCCGCGGTTGATGAGGTCCATGCCCGTGCGGCGGACGATCGTGAACAGGTAGGCGCGGAAGGCGAGATCGGGGCCGTCGCCTCGCTGCAGCGCGCGCAGCACGCGCGAGAACGACTCGGAGACCACGTCGTCGATGTCGGAGGCCGTGTTCGTGTACTGCGCCGCGACCTTCCTGGCCGCATCGACGTGGCGCTCGTAGAGCACGCCGAAGGCCCCCGCATCGCCGGCGCGCACGCCTGCGATGAGCTCGGGGTCGCTGGACGAATCCGTCCATAGCGCGATGGCCTCGTGACTCATGGGTTCCTGTCGTGTCTGTTCTCTACTGCTTGCGCACCATTGTCCTGTGTGGGCGCTGCAAGGGACAAGTGTACGAACTGCGCAATTGGTCACACAGCGAGGCGCGCGCGGGGCGTTCGAGAGGCGCACCTATCCGATCTCAAGAAAAAAACTGCGAAATCGCGTCATAGGCGTGTCGGACCCCCCTCTCATGGGGCATGAGCAGCGATGTGAACATCCCGAGGGCCACCGGCCGCTCGCTCCTGCGCCAGTGGGAGTCGGCGTCGGTTGACTCGGTGTGGCTGCGCCCCGGCGACTGGTACACCCCGGCCGCCGAGGCCCTGGTCGAGGCGCTCGACGCGCGCCTCGACACCGCGCCTGCCGCGTACCGGCTCGGCCAGGCCCGCGCTTCCGTGGGGGTCGGCATCACCGAGGCGATCGACGACATGGCCGTCCTGTTCCGCTCTGCTGGCTACGAGTCGGCTCCGATCCGATCCATCCGCTCGCTGTGCGAGGGCTGGACGGAAGGCGACTCTGCGACGCAGATCGCCACGCAGATGCACGACCCCGAGTCGGGTCTCGGCACTGCCGACTACCTGGTGCAGCGGCTCGCCGAGGTCTACGGCGCCGCCGAGCGCAAGGGTCTCCGCGTCCCCGACACCCACGCGCTCGTGATGGTCGATGTGTCCGTCGAGGACAGCGACCCGTGGCAGCGGATGGCACGCAACGCAGCCGTCGGCCAGGCGCTCACGGGTGCGTACGGCACCGGCTACCCGATGTCCCGCCTGAGCGACGGCCTGTACGCCGTGCTCGTCGAGCGCGGCGCCGGCCTGGGCATGGGCATCGCCGAGCTGCGGGACCACATCGGAGACAAGGCCGTGCAGATGCGCGTCGCGAACCTGGTCCGCCAGCCCCCGCGCGTCTGGATCGAGTCGCTTCCCACCACCCACCGCTACGCGCACGAGCTCGTGGAGTCGTTGCAGCGATAGCGGACACATAGATGTGCGGCGCGTGACGAGCTGAGGGCGTCACGCGCCGCATCCTTTTGTCCGGACGCGCCCGCCGCCCGCGGCTCTTAGCAGGCACCCTGCCGCAGACCCGGGAGGCGGGCGGCGGGTCGCGCCACTTTGTGCCGCATCTCACTGACATCGAGTCGCCGGCTGCCGATAGGAACCGCATGACCGGAGGCATCGAACTCGCGCGCGGCGGGCTGCGCGCGACTGGCGTGAGCAGTGTGCCTCCCGTCGCCCTCATCGCGCTCGGAGCGCTCAGCGCGGGCTGGCTGGTGTACCTCGTGTCGCTCGTCGCGATCGGGCCCGGTGACCACCCGCTGCGGGACACGGTCCTGTACCTGGTGCTCATGTACGCCGGCGCCGCCCTGATCCTTGCGCGCGGTGCGCGTGGCGACGGCGACCGCGCGGTCTGGCTCCTGCTTGGGGCGGCGCAGGTCTGCTCCGCGAGCGGCGACCTGCTCTACCTCCTCCTGGTGGCCGGCCACGACGCCGAGGCCTTCCCCTCGATCGCGGATGCCGTCTACCTCGCCTACTACCCCTTGGCGATCGCGGCCGTCGTCGTCTTCGTCACGAGGCGAGTCCGTGGCATCCCCCGGGTCGTGTGGGGCGACGCCATCATGCTCGCGCTCGCCGTCGGCGGCTTCGTCGGCGCGGTGTTCCTCGCACCGCTCAACGGGACGCTCTCGGGTGGGCCCTTCGCGGTGGTCGTGGGTGCTGCGTATCCGGTCGGTGACACGTTCGTCATGCTCATCGCAGTGGTCGGCATGGTGCTCGTGGGCCTGCGACGCTCCGGCGCGCTCCTCCTCATCGCGATCTCGATGGTCGTCGCCGCAGCCGCCGACCTCTGGTACTGGAACATGCTCGCCACAGACCTCTACGTCGAGGGTGGCGTGCTCGACTCGCTGTGGCCGCTCAGCGGGCTTCTGCTCACGATGGCGGCGTGGGTGCCCGGACGCAACCGTACGGGGGCCGTCGCGAGCCGCAGGGGACTGCTCGTGGTCCCCGGCGCGACGCTCGTCATCGCGACCACGACGCTCACCGTCGGCGCGGTCGGGGACATGCCGGTGCTCACGGTCGCCATGGCGCTCACGGCGATGGGCGGCGTGCTCAACCGCCTGACGGGCACCGTGCGGCGCACGCTCGAGCTCATGGACGCGCAGCGCGACGCGGTGACCGACGATCTCACCGGGCTGATGAACCGCCGCGGATGGACGGCGGAGGTCGAGCGCGTGCTCACGGACAAGCCCGAGGACCGCGACGCGGCGCTCCTGCACGCCGACCTCGACGGCTTCAAGGAGGTCAACGACAGCCTCGGTCACGACGCAGGTGACCAGGTGCTGCGTGCGGTGGCCGAGCGACTCGCCAAGGCGGCCGCTGGCGCGGATGTCCTCATGGGACGCCTCGGCGGAGACGAGTTCGCGGTCTTCGTCCCCGGGGCGTGCGCGGATGTCGCCGAGGAGGTCGCGGATCGGCTGCGCTCCGCGCTCTCCCTCCCGTTCCTTGTCGAGGGCACCGCGGTGGCCCTGGGAGTGAGCATCGGGATCTCGACCGCGCCGCACGACGGCAACGAGCTCTCGGTGCTGCTTCGCCGCGCGGACATCGCGATGTACCGCGCCAAGGCAGAGGGGCTCGGGGTCGCGGTCTTCGACCGCGAGATCGACATGGCGGGCGAGGACAGGCTCCAGCGCGTCGCGGAGCTGCGCCGCGCGATCGCCACGGGCGAGCTCGTGCTGCACTTCCAGCCCAAGATCACGCTCGCGACCGGCGAGGTCGAAGGCGTCGAGGCGCTCGTGCGCTGGGAGCGCCCGGGGATCGGCACGGTGTACCCGCAGGGCTTCCTGCCGCTCGCCTCGAGCGCGGGGCTGATGACCGACCTCACAGTCTGGGTGCTTCACTCGGCCGCTCAACAGGCGGCGCGTTGGCGTGCGGTCGGGATCGACCTGCCGATCGCGGTGAACGTCCCCGCCCAGGCCTTCTCGGGCACCGAGCGGCCGCGCGAGATGAAGAACCTGCTCGCGTCGTATGGGCTTCCGGGCTCGGCGCTCCAGGTCGAGATCACGGAGCAGGCGCTGCTCGAGGACCGCGAGCGTGCCCGCATCGTCCTTCCCGCCCTCCGCGCGCTCGGCGTGCGGTCGGCGATCGACGACTACGGCACCGGCTACTCGTCGCTGACCTATCTCCGCGAGCTCGACGTCGACGAGGTGAAGATCGATCGTTCGTTCGTGCTCCAGCTGCTGCTCGACGACCGCTCGGCCTCGATCGTCCGATCCACGATCGACCTGGTGCACGCCCTGGGGCTGCGCGTGGTGGCCGAGGGCATCGAGGAGGCCAGCGTGGCCGAGGCGCTCACCGCGATGGGCTGCGACGCCGCGCAGGGCTACCACTGGACGCGTCCGCTGCCGGTCGCGGACTTCGAGTCGTGGTTCGCCGCCTACTGCGCGCGTTCGGGTGAGCGCGCGACCGACACGTGGGTCGGGGTCGACGCGGACGTGTCGTAGCCGTCGACGCGGACGAGTCCTGGCCGCAGGGTCCGGCCCCCACGCGGACAGGTGACTGCCGGCGGTGGCCTCAGCCGTCGCGGAGAGCGGCCGTCAGCCCTCGCGGCGCCAGAGCACGAGGGACCTGCCCTCGTCTCGCCGCGCGCGCTTGCCTCGCTCGACGATCACGACGTTGCCGCTCGGGCCGGTCGTGAAGATGCGCGAGCCCACGTCGGCGCGGGGGCGGAGGCGCTCGACCTCCTTCTCGAGCCGCTGCACCTCCTGAGCCAGGTGCATGATGCGCTTGATCCCGGCGAGGTTGATGCCCTCCTCCTGGCTCATGCGCTGGATCTCGCGCAGCATCGCCACGTGGCGCAGCGAGTACCGGCGCCCGCCGCCGGGGCGGCGCTGCGGGACGACGAGGCCGAGCCTGTCGTACTGGCGCAGGGTCTGAGGGTGCATGCCGGCCAGCTCCGCGGCGGCGGAGATGAGGAAGACCGGCTCGTCGACGTCCGGCTGCTCCATGCGCGTGCTCCTTCAGGTCAGCGTGCGGCGTCCTTGTAGAGGTCCTTGCGGGGGTCGTCCTTCGAGGTCTCGAGCGCGAACTTCTGGAGAAGCTCCTTCGCGATCTTCGACAGCTTCGACGGCGCGACGATCTCGACGGTCGCGAGGAGGTCTCCCGCGCCGTCCTTGGCCTGCAGGCCGCGTCCCTTGACGCGCAGCGTCGTGCCGGACGAGGTGCCCGCGGGCACCTTCACCTTGACGCGCTGGCCGTCGAGCGTCGGCACCTCGACCGCGGCGCCGAGCACCGCCTCGTCGTACGAGATCGGCAGCCGGACCTTGAGGTTCTTGCCGTCCATGCTGAACACCGGGTGCTTGGCCACGTGCACGGTGAGCAGCAGGTCTCCCGCCGGGCCGCCGTTCGCGCCGGGGCGGCCCTTGCCGCGCAGGCGGATCTTCTGACCGTCCTTGACGCCCACCGGAAGGCGGGTCGAGACGCTCCCGGTGTCCATGCGGAGCGACACGGTCGCGCCCTCCGCGGCCTGGCGGAAGCTCACCTCGGTGGCCGCGGCGACGTCGTTGCCCTTGACCGGGCCGCGCCCGCCGCCTCCGAAGAGGTTGCCCAGGAGGTCCTCGAAGCCCTGGGCACGGTACTGGCCGCCGCCCGCGCCGCCGCCGAACATGCCGGAGAACACGTCCTCGTAGCCGCCACCGCCGGGGCCGCCCGCCTGGAAGCGTGCGCCCCCGCCCATGGCGCGGATCGCGTCGTACTGCTTGCGCTGCTCGGCGTCCGACAGCACGCCGTAGGCCTCGCCGACCTCCTTGAACCGCTGCTCCGAGGCGGTGTCGCCCGGGTTGCGGTCGGGGTGGAGGTCCTTGGCGAGCTTGCGGTAGGCCTTTTTGATCTCCTCGGCGGAGGCGTCCTTGGATACGCCGAGCACCTTGTAGAAGTCCTTGCTGAACCAGTCCTGGCTCGTCATGTCCTGCCTCCTTCCTTGAGAGTAGTGCGGATTATGCCTGGTCCTCGGGCTGCGCCACGATCACGCGGGCCGGACGGATGACGCGGTCGCCGATGCGGTGCCCCGGCTGCGCGACGGTGATGATGGTCGGCTCCTCGACGTCCGTGCTGGGCTGCGAGAGCAGCGCCTCGTGGTGGACCGGGTCGAACACCTCGCCGATGGATCCGAAGCTCGCCCAGCCGAGGCGGCCGAGCGTCGTCTCGAGCTTCTCGGCGATCGACGCGAAGGGACCGTCCGCGAGGTCGCCGTGCTCGCGCGCGGCGGCGATGTCGTCGAGCACCGGGATGAGCGCCTCGACGGCCTTGGACGTGGCGTTCGTCGCGATGAGCTCGCGGTCGCGGTCCACGCGCTTGCGGTAGTTGACGTACTCGGCCTGGAGGCGCTGGAGGTCCGCGAGGTGCTCGGCGGCCTTCGCCTGGGCGGCGTCGAGAGCGTCGTCCGCCGCGGCCTCGTCGGCCTGGAGGTCGTCCTGGCCGTCCTTGTCCTCGTCGAGGAACGTGCCCTCGGGCACGCTCGCCGCCGCGTCGTTGATGATCCGCTCGGCCTGGGCCATCGGGTCCTCGGACTCGGGGGTGGGGTTCTCGTCGTTCATGTCTGTCTCCTTGCGAGGCGGGTGGGAAGCACGGACGGCGGGCGCCGCGGCGTTGACCGCCGGGCGCCCGCCGCGCGCGTTACTTCTTGTCGTCCTCGTCGTCGACGATCTCGGCGTCGACGACCTCGTCGTCCGAGGCCGGCTGGCCCGAGGCCGCCTGCGCCGCGGAGTCCGCGTCGACGTTCACGCCCTCGGCCTGCTCGGCCGCGTAGACGGCCTCGCCGATCTTCTGCGCCTTCTCGACGAGCGCCTCGTGCGCGGTCTTGACGGCCTCGGTGTCGTCGCCCTCGAGGGCGGACTTCACGTCGGCGATCGCGGCCTTGACGTCGTCGGCGATCTCGGAGGAGACCTTGTCCTCGTTCTCGGACAGGATCTTCTCGGTCGAGTACGCGAAGGTCTCGGCGTTGTTGCGGGTCTCGGCGTCCTCGCGGCGCTTCTTGTCCTCCTCCGCGTGCTCCTCGGCGTCCTTGACCATGCGGTCGATGTCCTCCTTGGACAGGGCCGAGCCGCCGGTCACGGTGATGGACTGCTCCTTGCCGGTGCCGCGGTCCTTCGCCGACACGTGGACGATGCCGTTCGCGTCGATGTCGAAGGTGACCTCGATCTGGGGCATGCCGCGCGGGGCAGGGGCGATGCCCGACAGCTCGAAGGTGCCGAGCAGCTTGTTGTCGCGGGCGAACTGACGCTCACCCTGGTAGACCTGCACCAGCACGGAGGGCTGGTTGTCCTCGGCGGTCGAGAAGACCTCGGAGGACTTGGTCGGGATCGCGGTGTTGCGCTCGATCAGGGAGGTCATGACGCCGCCCTTGGTCTCGATGCCGAGGCTCAGCGGCGTGACGTCGATGAGGAGGACGTCCTTGCGCTCGCCGGAGATGACGCCGGCCTGAAGCGCGGCGCCGACGGCGACGACCTCGTCCGGGTTCACGCCCTTGTTGGGCTCCTGACCGCCGGTCAGCTCCTTGACGACCTCGGACACCGCGGGCATGCGGGTCGAGCCGCCGACCAGGACCACGTGGTCGATGTCGGACAGCTTGATGCCGGCGTCCTTGATGACCTGGTGGAACGGAGCCTTGGTGCGCTCGAGGAGGTCCTGCGACATCTGCTCGAACTGCGCGCGGGTGAGCCGCGTGTCCAGGTGGACGGGGCCGTTCTCGCCGATCGACAGGTACTGGAGGGAGATCTGGGTCGACTGCGCCGACGACAGCTCCTTCTTCGCCTGCTCGGCGGCCTCGCGGAGTCGCTGCAGGGCGGCCTTGTCCTTGGCGAGGTCCACGCCCTCGTTGTTCTTGACCTCCTTGACCAGGTGGTCGACGATGCGCTGGTCCCAGTCGTCGCCGCCGAGGCGGTTGTCGCCTGCGGTCGCCTTCACCTGGATGGTCGAGAAGTCGTCCTCGTCCTTGCCGACCTCGAGCAGCGAGACATCGAACGTGCCTCCACCGAGGTCGAAGACCAGGATGAGCTCGTCCTCCTTGCCCTTGTCGAGGCCGTACGCGAGGGCCGCGGCGGTGGGCTCGTTGACGATGCGCTGGACCTTGAGGCCCGCGATCTCGCCCGCGTCCTTGGTCGCCTGGCGCTCGGCGTCGTTGAAGTACGCCGGGACGGTGATGACTGCCTCGGTGACCTTCTCGCCGAGGTACTCCTCTGCGTCGCGCTTGAGCTTGCCGAGGATGCGCGCGGAGATCTCCTGCGCGGTGTACTTCTTGTCGTCGATCTCCTGCGACCAGTCGGTGCCCATGTGGCGCTTCACCGAGGAGATGGTGCGGTCGACGTTCGTGACCGCCTGGCGCTTGGCGATCGCGCCGACGAGGACCTCGCCGGTCTTCGAGAACGCGACCACCGACGGGGTGGTGCGGGCGCCCTCGGCGTTCGCGATGACGGTGGGCTCGCCGCCCTCGAGGACGGCGACGCACGAGTTCGTGGTGCCCAGGTCGATTCCCACTGCACGGGACATGTGTGTACCTCCATCAGCGGCACGGTGCCGCCACGTTGACTGCTCGCTCGATAGTTGAGCGACCTGCACTCAAGTTATCCACAGTGCTGGGGCATGTCAAGCCGAGGCGGCCAAAGTTGAGCGAAGTCTGCTCAAGTTCTGCGGTCGACCGCTGTCGTGGAGGGACGGCGCGTGTCCGAATTAGGGGGTTTCCGTACGCGTATCGCGGTTTTCAGTACTTGTGAGGTATCGCACCTACGCTTGCCGGCACGCATGGGGGACGCGGATCGTTGAGGGTGAAGCTGCGACCCGAGGAGTGGCCCACGAGGCCTTCGCCTTTATCGCATCACCTGCCCCTAGCACGCGCTGATCCCCGGCGTGTCGCGTTATCAAAGTTGGATTGACATGCGTTCTCGTTTAAGATTGACGCTTTCGTCTATCCATGGAGTGCATACGCCCATCCCCCTGGGCCTGCTGAACTGCCTATGAAGTTTCCTCAGATTCGTCTTCTCAACGTCGCGACCGCCACGGTGGTCGCGTTTCTCGGTCTCGGTGGCGGAGCCGCCGCCGCCCACAGCGCCACGGTCGAGGCAGCCCTCCTTGAGGCGAGCCAGGCCGCGCGCGAGGTCGAGGCCAAGCGCGACGGTCTTGCGCTCTCGCTCGACAGGGCGAGGGTCGCGAGCGGCGCCGCGAGCTCCCACCTGTCCGCGGAGGAGGTCTCGAACGCGATCGGCGATCTCGACTCGACCGTCACCAGGGCCACCTCGGCCGCCGAGATCTACAACATCGTCCTCGAGGTGCCTGAGGCGCCGTTCCTGACCAGGGCCGCCGACGTCGTCGGCGTCGTGGCCGCGATCGAGTCGACGGGCGCGCAGGGCGAGGGGGACGACGCGGACTCCGCGCCGGTCGCCAGCGCGTCCACTGAGGCCAGCGCCGAGGCGACCGCAGAGCCCAGCGCCGAGCCGACGGTCACCGCGACCGGCAACCAGCTGGAGGTGTCCGCGGAGTCCGCGCTCGCGGTCGCCAACACGCGCAAGATCGAGGCCTCGCTCGAGGCCACGTCGGCTGTCGACACCTCCGTCGAGGAGGCCGTCTCGACCGACGTCGACAAGCAGGTCGTCGCCGATCCCGAGGTCCAGAAGGTGCTCGACGGCGAGGAGCGGAACCTCGACGCTGTGCGCGAGGCCACCGCGGAGCTCGAGCGGGCCGCCGCGGCTCTCGACAAGGCCGCGCTCGAGGTCACCCGCGTCGTCGACGAGGTCGCCGTCGCGACCGATCAGGCCGTGCTCGAGGAGGCCCAGGGCAGCCTCGACGGCGACGTCGACGACGCCCGCAGCGGCCTCCGGGAGTCCAAGCAGATGCTGAAGGCTGTGGGCGACGACGTCGCTGACCCCTCGACGGTGGACGCCGCCAAGAAGGCGCGTCAGAACCTCAAGGCCGCCATCGAGGAGAAGGTCGACCGCGACGACGTCGAGTCCCTCGAGGCGCACGCGACCAAGGTGAGCAAGGCCGCGAAGAAGGTCGATGCCGCGCTCGAGGACCTCTCCACGTCCCACAAGAAGTGGGTCAAGGCGGAGAACACGCGCATCGACAAGAAGAACGCGAAGCTCGAGAAGCAGTACGAGCAGGCCAAGAAGGACGCGCAGGCAGCCGCCACGGCGAACTTCCGCGCGGCCGTCGCGGCCAACCAGGGCGGTTGGAGCGGGCAGCCGACGGGGGTCACCGGCGCCAACGGCCGCGTCGTCTCCTCGGAGATGTGCAGCATCCCCTTCGCGTCGGGCCACCAGCTCCACTGCGACGCCGCGGACGCGCTCGCCGCTGCCAACGCGGCCTACCGCGCGCAGACCGGACAGAACCTGACCCTGACGGACTCGTACCGCTCGTACGCGAGCCAGGTGACGACGAAGGCGCGCAAGGGCTATCTCGCCGCCACGCCCGGCACCTCGAACCACGGCTGGGGCATGGCGGTCGACCTCGACGCGGCCTCCGCCGCGTGGCTCACCGCGAACGGCGCGGACTACGGCTGGGTGCACCCGACGTGGGCGCGCTCAGGCGGCTCCAAGCCGGAGTGGTGGCACCTCGAGTTCGTGGCGCCCGGCGTCGCCGAGGCCCAGATGCCCTCGGAGCCCGACTACCTGGACCACGTGAAGAGCTCGCTCTGATCTCGGGGCCCGACGCCCGCTCAGGCGTGGGGCAGGGCCTCGACCAGGTGCGCGCGGCCCTCAGGGGCGGGGTAGTCGTCGGGCCAGTACTCGCGCAGATGGACGATGCGTCCCTCGGCGACGGTGAAGAAGGAGACGACGCGGGCCGTCACCGTCCCGTCGGACACGACCGTGTCGGTGACCACCGCATCGTCCTGGCTCACGAGCCGTTCGACCGTGAAGGTCCATGCGCCGTCGGCCGGGTACTCCTCGTTGAGGCGCGCGAACCTCTCCGCGCCGCGGATCAGCTCGTGCGACTGCGGCCACGCGCACGTGAAGTCGTCGTGGAGCACCTCGCCGACCGAGTGGAAGTCGTTCGAGCGCATGAGCTCCCAGTAGCGGTCGACGGTCTGCGACGAGGTGAGGGCCATGCGGCCACGGTAGCGCCGGGCCGTGGACGATGCGGCGCCACCTTGCTCTCGACCGGCACCGGGTGGCGCGCGTACCTTCAGGACATGGAGAACGTCCCCACCTCGTCGCCGGCACCGTCCGCGACCGCCACGTCACCCGACACCCGAGCCGCCGCCGCGCACTTCGCCGCGCGCCTTGCCTTCGAGACCGACTGCTCCGACGTGCACGCCGCTCTCGAGTCGGGCGACCCCGGCTTCGTGCTCATCGACACGCGCAATCAGGCCGCGTGGGATCAGGGCCACGTCCGCGGGGCGCTCCACATGCCCAAGCCCGAGATGGCCGACTGCATCCCGGCCTACCCGGAGGGCACCTCGTTCGTCGTCTACTGCTGGGGTCCCGGCTGCAACGGCGCGACGCGTGCGGGCCTCATCATCTCCGAGCTCGGCTACCCGGTGAAGGAGATGCTCGGCGGCTTCGAGTACTGGGCGCGCGAGGGGCTTCCCGTCGACCGCGTCGCCCGCGACGCCGCGACGGGCGCGGCGGTGACTATCGACGCGACGCTCGCGCCCGACCTGCTCACGACGCCGGTCGCGGCGGCGGGCGCCGAGGTCGCGGGGCTGCCGATCAGCGGCATCGGAGCCCCGGGCACGCGCATCGCCTGCGACTGCTGAGCGGCGCGCCCCTGGTGCACCCTGGAATCGCGTCGCGCCCGGAATCGGGCCTGATCGCGGGCCTGGTGCGATTCCAGGGCGCATAGGATCGGGCAGAGCGCTGAGGAGGGACGATGCCGGACGGGACGCTGCGGGAGGTGACGATGCGCGACGCGACGATCGGCTACACCGCGATGCTCGCGCAGTTCCCGCCGCGCGAGGCGGTCGAGCTCAGCGCCTACGCCGAGTCCCGCGGCTTCAGCGGCACCATGGCCGCCGACCACTTCCAGCCGTGGACCCCGCAGCAGGGCCAGGCGTCGTTCGCGTGGAACGTGCTGTCGGCGATCGGCGAGCACACGACCGGCGACCTGGGGCCCGGCGTCACCACCCCGACTTTCCGCTGGCATCCCGCGATGGTCGCCCAGGCGTCCGCGACGCTCGCGGCGCTGCACCCGGGACGCCACTGGCTGGGCCTGGGCAGCGGCGAGGCCATCAACGAGCACGTCGTAGGGGAGTACTGGCCCGAGCCGCCCGAGCGCATCAACCGGATGTTCGAGGCCGTCGACATCATCCGCAAGCTCTTCGAGTCCTCGCTCGCGGGGCGCGACACGCGCCACACGGGCACCTACTACAAGCTCGAGTCGACCCGGCTGTGGACGATGCCCGAGGTCGCCCCGCCGCTCTTGGTCGCCGCCGCGGGCCCGGTGGCGGCGCGCAGGGCCGGCCGCAGCGCCGACGGCCTCATCACCGTCGGGGCGCCCCCGGACCGCCTCGAGCAGCTGCTCGCGAGCTTCGACAAGGGCGTGCGAGAGGCCGGCAAGGACCCCGCGGCGAGCCCCAAGGTCCTTCAGCTGCACGTCTCCTGGGCGCCCAGCCTCGACGAGGCCCTGACCCATGCGCTGACCGAGTGGCCCAACGGGGCCATGCGCTTCTCGCACTCCGACGTCCGCTCGCCCTACGAGATGCAGCAGCTCGCGCGCCTGGTCCGCCCCGAGGACTTCGAGGGGCGAGTCCTGATCAGCGACGACCTCGATGAGCATCGCGCGAGCATCCAGCGCCATCTGGACCTTGGCTTCGACCGGATCTACCTGCACCAGGTGGGGCGCAACCAGCGAGAGTTCCTCGACGCGTTCGGCGCGGAGGTGCTGCCCGCCCTCACGCGGTAGACGGGGGCGCGCGCCACGGACGATGCGCCCGTCGCGCCGGCCACCGGCCAAGCCCAGTCCGTGGTTCAGCCTTGGGGCGGGCGCCCGTCCATCGTCCCGTCGAACGCGATCACGGGACGTCCGTCGCCCGGGTGGGTGAGCACGGTCGCGTGCACGCCGTAGACCTCGGCGAGCGTGTCGGCGGTGAGCACCTCCGCGGGCGCCCCCTCGGCCGCGACCCGCCCGCGCGACAGGACGACGACGCGTGTGCACCAGCGAGCCGCGTGATTGAGATC
Source organism: Demequina sp. NBRC 110054 (assembly GCF_002090115.1). NCBI lineage: Bacteria > Bacillati > Actinomycetota > Actinomycetes > Micrococcales > Demequinaceae > Demequina > Demequina sp. NBRC 110054. The sequence goes on along the minus strand of NZ_BBRK01000004.1, from coordinate 535,649 downwards.
GTGCAGCGCCGCGACCACGGTGATCCCGAGCCCCGACACGAAGTCGAGGGTGTCGAGCTGCGCGGTGACGTCGAGGTGGTTGGTGGGCTCGTCGAGCAGGAGCAGCTGCGGCCGCTGCGCGAGCGCCCGGGCGACGCTGACGCGCTGCCGCTCGCCCCCTGACAGCGTGCGCCAGCGGCGGTCGGCGAGCGCGGACGCCCCGACTGAGGCCAGCGCGGCGCGCGCCTCCGCGGTCCGCTGCGCGTGGTCGCCACGGCCGAGCGCGTGATGCGGCAGCGAGCCGAGCTCGACGATCTCGAGCGCGGTGAGCGGGATGTCGCGGTCGGCCTGCTGCTCCATGAGGGCGACGCGTCGAGCCATCTCGCGGCGCCCGGCGCGATGCGCGACCAGGTCGCCGACCCGCACCTCGCCCGCCACGGGCGCGAGCACGCCCGCGATCGCGCCGAGCAGCGTCGACTTGCCCGCGCCGTTGGGGCCGAGCAGCCCCACCACCTCGCCGGGGCCGGCGGAGAAGGACACGTCGCTGAGCACCTCGCGGTGCCCGCGCGCGGCGGAGAGGGAGGACACGGTCAGCTCCATGACGACCTCCCGGACCGCCACAGCACGAGCACGAAGACGGGGACGCCGATGAGCGCGGTGACCACGCCGACGGGGATCTCGCGCGGGTCCAGGACGGTGCGCGCGAGCGTGTCGGCCCACACCAGGAAGATCGCGCCGCCGAGCGCTGCCGCGGGCAGCACCCTGCGATGCAGGCCTCCGGTGACGGCGCGCACGACGTGCGGCAGGACGAGCCCGACGAAGCCGATCGCGCCAGACGTGGACACCATCGCGCCGGTGAGCGCCGCGACGAGCACGAACAGCACGAGGTACGTCCGCCGCGTGTTGATGCCCAGGGCCTGCGCGGCGGGCTCGCCGAGTGCGAAGGCGTCGAGCCGCGAGGCGTACGCGCGCAGCAGCGGGTAGATCGCGACGAGGGCGATCAGGGCGACCGCCACCGTCGTCCACGAGGATCCGGCGAGCGAGCCGAGCAGCCAGTTGAGGACCTCGCGGTACGAGTCGCCCTTGGCCGCGACGACGATGACGAGCGACGTCACGGCCGCGAAGAGCTGCGACATCGCGAGTCCCGCCAACACGGCCGTCGTCGGCGTGATCGCCCCCGCGAGCCGTGCGACGCCGAGCGCGGCGACGAGCGCGACGAGCGCCCCGAGGAACGCGGCGACGGGCAGCGCGACGGTGGTCGCGACCGCCGAGCCGATCCCGAGCAGCAGCACCGCGACAGCGCCGAGCGACGCGCCCGACGACAGCCCGAGCAGGTACGGATCGGCGAGCGGGTTGCGCGTGACGCCCTGCATGACGACTCCCGCGACCGCGAGGCCGGCGCCGACCAGCGCCGCCGTGAGCACGCGCGGCAGGCGGATGCCCCACACGATCGCATCGTTCGTGTCAGAAGGAGTCGTCGCGGGGCTCAGCCCCGCGTGCAGCAGGATCACGTCCCACACCTGACCGGGCGTGAGGCCCGCGACGCCGATCGCCACCGCGACCACCACGGAGACGGCCAGCAGCGCCGCGAGCGCGGTGAGGACCACCGCGGGCGAGCGCAGCCGACGCGTCTCCATGGGTCAGTCGACCTCGATCTCGCCGAGCTGCTCGACGATCGACAGCACCGCCGCGGCGTTGCGGACGCCAGCCTCGCCCGCGGCGAACGGCACGATCACGTAGCGCTCGTCCTCGACGGCGGACAGGCTCGCGGTCGCGGCGTTGGCCTCGAGCGCCTCGATCTTCGACTCGGCGGTGTTCCAGCTCGCGTCGATCAGGACGATCACGTCGGGGTCGGCCGCGACGACCGACTCCCAGGTCACGGAGGTCCACGTGTCGTCGACGTCCACGACATTGGTGAGCCCCGCGGCGTCCATCATCATCTGCGGGGCCCCGAGCGAGGCGCCGACGTACGGGGAGTCGTCGCCCGACGAGTACCAGAGGGCCGTGAGGCCGCGGTCGTCGGCGACGACGGAGTCGAGGTCGGCCTGCATCGCGGCGACGAGCTCCGAGGCCGCCTCGGTCGCGCCGAACACGGCGCCGGCCTCCTCGATCTCGGCGAACAGCTCATCGAACGTCAGCGGGTCGGGCATGTAGCCCTCCTCCTTGCACGCCGACGGGGCCACGTAGGAGCCGATGCCGCGCTCGGCGAGGACGTCGCGCTCACCCACGCCCTCGGCGGAGAAGTTGGATTCCCAGCCGCCGAAGATCATGTCGGGCTCGAGCGCGAGCGCCGCCTCCTGGCCGGGCAGGAAGTCGGACAGCACCTCGACCTCGGGCACGTCGTTCGTGTAGGGGAGGTCGATGTCGCCGTCGAGGAACGCGGCGCCGACGATGCGGTCGCCCAGCCCGAGCGACAGCAGCAGCTCGGTGGTCGTGGACTTCACGGCGACGATGCGCTCGGGGGCCGACTCGACGGTGAGTGCGAATCCGCAGTTGTCGACGGTCACGGGGTAGGTCGCGGTCTCCGTGGCCGCGTCCTCGGTGGCCGGGGACGATGCGGAGGCGACGGCGTCGCTCGAGGTGGCCGTCGCCTCCTCCGTGTCGGCGGCGGAGCAGGCGGCGAGCGACAGGGCGGCGAGGCCCGTGAGTGCGACGAGGGAGGGCAGGGAGGGGCGTGGCATGCGGGGGTCCTTGAGGATCGTGACGACGATGACGAGACGAGGACCTGCCGCCCCAGTCTGGACGGCGCACCATGCCACACCCGGCTGGGGCCCTGGGTGTCAGCATAGCCACGCCGTGTGTCAGCCTTGTTGCGCGGCCCTGCCGATCGCCGCCGCGAGCCCGGGGAAGCCCTCGCCGTACTGGCCGAGGCTCACGCGGATGTGGGCGCCGCGGTGCGGGCCAGGGACGTCCGCGAGCGGGCTGTCGTCGTCGCCCACCTGGAAGGCGCTGCCGAGGCTCACGCTGATCCCGTGCGCGGCGAGGGCCACCTGAGCGGCGTGCTCGCTGCGCACCGGCACCCAGATGTTGAGTCCGTCCGACGGGGCGACGTCCACCCCGACGGCGCGCAGCCCCGCGGTGAGCTCGCGCTGGCGCGTGAAGTACACGTAGCGCGCACGGCGCACGGTCGCGACCGCGTCGCGGTCCTCGAGCAGGTGGTGGAGCATCGCCTGGGTCATGCGCGAGGTCCAGCCGGGCCCGAGGACGCGATGGGCGATGATGCGCTCGATCGCACCCGCGGGACCTCCGAGCGCGGCGATCCGCAGGTCGGGGCCGTGCGACTTGGAGAAGCCGAGGATGTGCAGCGTGCGGTGCGGCAGGTGCTGGCCGAGGCTCACCTTGGGCGCGGCCGTGATGAGGCCGCTCGCGTCGTCCTCGATGATGACGGCGTCCCTCCCGTGCCGGTGGCGCGCGAGCACGCCCGCGAGCTCCTCGGCGCGGCTCGCGGTGAGGGAGGCGCCGGTCGGATTGTGCGCGCGGGGCTGCAGGACTACGGCCGCCGGACGGGAGCCGAGCGCGGCCTCGAGCGATCCGGGAAGCATCCCGTGGTCGTCCATCGCGGCGGGCACCGCCATGAGCCGCAGGTGCTCGAGGAGGTCCAGGAGCATCGGGAACGTCGGCGTCTCGACGACCACGCGGTCCCCGAAGCGCGCGACGGCGCGCAGCGCCCGCTCCATGCCGTCCATCGCGCCGTCCACCACGGTGAGGCTCGGCGGGGAGTACGGCCACAGCGCGCGCAGCGGGCCCTCGAGGTCCGGGATGAGCGGGGGCTGGAGGTACGAGGTGACGCTCGCGTGGCGCGGCAGCGCGCGGTCGAGGCTCGTCTTGAGGTCGGGCAGGAGCGCCGGATCGGGCATGCCGGTCGCGAGGTCGAGGCGGGGCGACGACCCCGTCGGCGACGGTGCCCGGTCCGCGAGCGCGTGCGAATGCGGGGTGAGCCACGGGGTCGGCTGCTCGAGGACGAACGAGCCCGCGCGGCCGCGCGTCGCGAGCAGGCCGGCGCCCGCGAGGCCGCTCCAGGCGGCGCTGACCGTGCCGGGGCTCACGCCGAGCGCGGCCGCGACGGCCCGCACGGTGGGGAGCCTCGAGCCGGGCGCGAGCTCGCCCGTGCGGATGAGCAGGGACAGCGCCGCGGCGATCCCCTGGGGGCTCGCGTCGTCGATCTCCGCGACGAGCTGCTCGAGCTCCATGCGATCACCTGGGGTTTCGTATCCGTATTGTTCCCGCGGCGTAACGAGACATTTCGCGGCGAGTAACAGAGGAGAAATGTTCAAGCCCGAGAGTAACAGTCATTGATCGAGCGTCGGCGGCGCATTCGCAGCACCGGCCTCTCCACAACCTCACGGGAGCAGGTGAACCATGACTGTCATCAAGGCAGCGATCACGCAGACCACATGGACCGGCGACAAGGAGTCCATGCTCGACAAGCACGAGCAGTTCGTCCGTGACGCGGCCGCGCAGGGAGCCGACGTCATCTGCTTCCAGGAGCTCTTCTACGGCCCTTACTTCGGGATCACGCAGGACAAGAAGTACTACCGGTACGCCGAGCCGGCCGACGGCCCCATCGTGCAGCGCTTCGCCGCGCTCGCGAAGGAGTTCAGCATGGTGATGATCCTCCCCATCTACGAGGAGGACATGACGGGGGTGTACTACAACACCGCGGTCGTGGTCGATGCGGACGGCACCATCAAGGGCAAGTACCGCAAGAACCACATCCCGCACGTCGACAAGTTCTGGGAGAAGTTCTACTTCCGCCCCGGCAACATGGGCTACCCCGTGTTCGACACCGCGGTCGGCAAGGTCGGCGTCGTCATCTGCTACGACCGCCACTTCCCCGAGGGCTGGCGCGAGCTGGGCCTGAACGGCGCCCACCTGGCCTTCAACCCCAACGCCACCAAGCCGGGCCTGTCCAACCGCCTGTGGGAGATCGAGCAGCCCGCCGCGGCCGTCGCCAACGGCTACTACGTGCTCGCGCCCAACCGCGTCGGGCTCGAGGACAACGAGTACGGCGACGAGGCGGTGAACTTCTACGGCAAGTCGCAGATCGTCGACCCGCGCGGCAACTACGTCGGCGAGCTCGGCTCCGGCGAGGAGGAGGAGCTCATGATCCGCGAGCTCGACATGGACCTCGTCCAGCAGATGCGCGACGACTGGCAGTTCTACCGCGACCGCCGCCCCGATTCGTACGGCGAGATCACCGCGCCGTAAGTCCCCGCCCCGCAGCCCCCTCCTCATCCCCAGTCAAGGAGCACCATGAGCACCACGCTGATCAAGGGCGGAACCGTCGTCTCCGCCACCGGCCGCGTCCTGGCCGACGTCCTCGTGGACGACGAGACCATCGTCGCCGTCCTCCAGCCCGGCTCGACCTCGCTCGGGCACGACCTGCCGTCGACCGTCGACCGCGTGATCGACGCGACCGGCAAGTACGTCATCCCCGGCGGCGTCGACGCGCACACCCACATGCAGCTGCCGTTCGGCGGCACGTCCGCGTCGGACACCTTCGAGACGGGCACCAAGGCCGCGGCCTGGGGCGGCACCACCTCGATCATCGACTTCGCGGTCCAGAAGACCGGCGAGAAGGTCGAGGACGGCCTCGCCGCGTGGCACGAGCTCGCGAACGGCAACACGTTCGTCGACTACGGCTTCCACCAGATCATCGGCGGCGCCGACGAGGACGCGCTCGCGGCGCTGCCCAAGCTCGTCGACGAGGGCGTCACGTCCTTCAAGATGTTCATGGCCTACCCGGGCGTCTTCCACTCGGACGACGCGCAGATCCTGAAGGCGATGCAGATCGCCGCGGACACCGGCCTCATGACGATGATGCACGCCGAGAACGGCCCCGTGATCGACGTCATCGCGGAGCAGCTCGTCGCGCAGGGCAAGACCGACCCGTACTACCACGGCGTCGCCCGCGTGTGGCAGGCCGAGGAGGAGGCGACCCACCGCGCGATCATGCTCGGCAACATCACGGGCGCCCCGCTGTACGTCGTGCACGTGTCCGCCAAGCAGGCGCTCGCCCAGATCGCGACCGCCCGCGACGGCGGCCAGAACGTCTTCGCCGAGACCTGCCCCCAGTACCTCTACATGTCGCTCGAGGACCACCTCGGCGCGACGAGCGAGGAGTGGGGCGCATTCGAGGGCGCGAAGTACGTGTGCTCGACCCCGGTGCGCTCCAAGGAGGAGCAGCACCAGGACGCGATGTGGAACGGCCTGCGCACGAACGACCTCCAGATGGTCTCGACCGACCACTGCCCGTTCTGCATGAAGGACCAGAAGGAGCTCGGCCTGGGCGACTTCCGCAAGATCCCCAACGGCATCGGCTCGGTCGAGCACCGCATGGACCTGCTCTACCAAGGCGTCGTCACCGGCGAGATCACGCTCGAGCGCTGGGTCGAGCTCACCTCGACCACCCCCGCCCGGATGTTCGGCCTGTACGGCAAGAAGGGCGTCATCCAGCCCGGCGCTGACGCGGACATCGTGGTCTACGACCCGAACGGCCACACCTCGATCGGCGTCGGCAAGACCCACCACATGAACATGGATCACTCGGCCTGGGAGGGCTTCGAGGTCGACGGCCACGTCGACGTCGTCCTGTCCCGCGGCAACGTCCTGGTCGAGGGCGGCGAGTTCCACGGCACGAAGGGCCACGGCTCGTACCTCAAGCGCGGGCTCTCGCAGTACCTGATCTGACAGCTCTCACCGGAGCATCCGCGGCTCCCGCCCCGAGTCCTCCTGGGGCGGGACCCGCGATCCGCTCGAATCGGCATCGTCCCCGCACCACCCGGCCACGGCATCGTCCCGATCCCGCGGCCCCACCCGATCACCGCATCGTCCCGATGCCTCACCCCCTTCCCCGCGCCGACCCGGCGGCAACCCGAGAGGAAGCACCCATGGACTTCGGAGTCGTCCTCCAGACCGACCCACCCGCGCAGCGGACCGTCGCGCTCGCCAAGCTCGCCGAGACCTACGGCTTCGGCTACGCGTGGACCTTCGACTCGCACCTGCTGTGGCAGGAGCCCTACGTCATCTACAGCGCGATCCTCGCCGAGACGCACCGGATCAAGGTCGGCCCCTACGTCACCAACCCCGCCACGCGCGACTGGACCGTGACCGCGTCGACCTTCGCGACGCTCAACGAGATGTACGGCAACCGCACGGTGTGCGGCATCGGACGCGGCGACTCCGCGGTCCGCGTCCTCAACGGCAAGCCCGTCTCGGTCAAGGAGATGCGCCGGTCGATCGAGGTCATCCGCGAGCTCGCCAACTGCCGCCCCGTCGAGCACAACGGCTCGACGCTCCAGTTCCCGTGGGCGAAGACCTCCGAGCTCGAGGTGTGGGTGGCCGGCTACGGCCCGCTCGCGCTCAAGGCCGCGGGCGAGGTCGGCGACGGCTTCATCCTCCAGTGCGCGGACGTCGACATCGCGAAGTGGATGATCGACACGGTCAAGACCAACGCGTCGAATGCCGGCAAGGACCCCGAGAGCCTCGAGTTCTGCATCTCCGGACCCATGTACATCGGCGAGGACTGGGCGCACATGCGCGAGCAGTGCCGCTGGTTCGGCGGCATGGTCGGCAACCACGTCGCTGACATCGTCGAGAAGTACGGCAACGAGGGGTCGATCCCTACCGCGCTCGCGGAGTACATCGAGGGCCGCAAGGGCTACGACTACAACGAGCACGGCCGCGCGGGCAACTCGCACGCCGAGTTCGTGCCCGACGAGATCGTGGACCGCTTCTGCGTCCTCGGCACCGCGGACGAGCACATCGCGAAGCTCGAGGCGCTGCGCGACGTCGGCGTGACCCAGTTCGCGGGGTACCTCCAGCACGACAACAAGGAGGAGACCCTGCGCGTGTACGGCGAGAAGGTCATCCCCGCGCTGTCCGAGGCCATCACGGCCAAGATCTGAGACGAGGGATGACGATGTCGAAGCGGGCGAGCGGGATCCTGTGGGGGATCGCGGGCGTCGTCGCGGCCGTGCTGCTGTGGGAGACCTACAAGTGGCTCGGCCCGGAGGACGGGATCGCGATCGGCGATCTCATCATCTTCCCGCGCACCACCGACATCGCCATGCCTCACAGCTGGGACGTGCTCGCGAGGCTGTTCGAGCCCGTGACGCGTGCCGAGGGCGCCGACATGCTGTGGTGGGCGGTGCTCCAGGCCGCCGCTTTCTCGCTCGGCATCGCCGCGCTCGGCTGGCTCATCGGCGTCACGTTCGGGCTGGGTCTCGCGCTGCTCATGCAGCGGTGGATCACCGCCGAGTCCGCGGTGCTGCCGTGGGTCGTGCTGAGCCAGACCGTGCCGCTCATCGCGATCGCACCCCTCGTCAAGCGGTGGGGCTCCGAGATCACGATCGGCTCGTTCCAGTGGGAGAACTGGATGTCCGTCGCGGTGATCGCGTCGTACCTCGCGTTCTTCCCGGTCGCGGTCTCGGCGCTGCGAGGGTTGAAGTCCCCCGAGACCGCGGACATCGACCTGTTCCGCGCGTACTCCGCGTCCTGGTGGACCACGCTGCGCAAGCTGCGCCTGCCGTCGTCCGTCCCGTACCTGATGCCGGCCCTGCGGCTCGCCGCCGCGAACGCCGTGGTCGGCACCGTCGTCGCCGAGGTCTCGATCGGACTGGGCGGCGGCATCGGCCGCATGATCATCGAGTTCGCCGCCACCGCGAGCGGCGACCCCGCCAAGACCTACGCGCCCATCCTCGGTGCCGTGCTGATCGGGCTCGTCTCCGCGGGCCTTGTCGCACTCATCGGCGTCGGCCTGAGGCGCTACACGAGAGGAGAGGTCCCCGCATGAGCGAGGCCCGAATCGCCGTCCACGTCGACAAGGTCGACAAGATCTTCACGAGCCGCAAGGCGGGAGAGGTGCACGCGCTGTCCGACGTGAGCCTCGACGTCGCGGCGGGCGAGTTCGTGTCGCTCATCGGGCCCTCGGGCTGCGGCAAGTCGACGCTCATGCGCCTCGTGGCCGACCTCGACTCGATCACCTCGGGCGAGATCACGGTCTTCGGCAAGACCCCCGAGCAGGCCCGCAAGGACCAGGACTACGGCATCGCGTTCCAGCAGGCCGGCCTGCTCCCGTGGCGCTCGGTCCGCGCGAATATCGAGCTGCCGCTCGAGATCCATGGCTGGGAGGCGCGGGACAAGAAGGAGCGCTCGGACGAGCTGCTCGAGCTGATCGGCCTGGCCGACTTCGCCGACCACCGCCCCGACCAGCTGTCGGGCGGCATGAAGCAGCGCGTCGCGATCGCCCGCTCGCTCGCGGAGCGCCCGCGCCTGCTCCTCATGGACGAGCCGTTCGGCGCGCTCGACGAGATCACGCGCGAGCACATGCAGAACGAGCTCGTCGCGCTGTGCCAGGAGACCGGCGCGGCCGTCATCTTCGTCACGCACTCGATCCCGGAGGCGGTCTTCCTGTCCGACCGCGTGGTCGTGATGTCGCCCCGACCAGGCCGGATCACCGAGATCATCGACGTCAAGCTCGGCGACCGCAACGAGGACCTGCGCGAGGCCTCGACCTTCTACGACGGCGTGACCGCGGTGCGCACCGCGCTTCACGGCGAGGCCCCCGAGGGCGCCCGCGGGGTGGAGAACCGATGAACGCCGGCTCGACCGCACGCACCTTCCTTGCGCCCGTCGCGCTCGGGGTGCTCGCGCTCGCGCTGTGGCAGGCGCTCGTCGTGGCGTTCAATGTCGAGCCGTTCCTCGTGCCCAGCCCCGTCGGCATCGCAGGTGCCTTCGCCGACGGCGTCTCCAACATCCTCAGCGCCAGCATGGCGACCGGGCTCAACGCCCTCATCGGCCTCGCGATCGGCGCCGTGGCCGGAATCTTCGTCGCGATCATGGCGAACGCGCTGGGCTTCCTCGACCGCATGCTCGTGCCGCTCGTCGCGGCGCTCGCGGTCATCCCGATCGTCGCGCTCGCGCCGATCTTCTATGCGATGTACGGCGCAGCCGAGGAGACGGGCCGTCAGCTCGTCGCGGCCGTCGCCGTGTTCGTCCCGATGTACCTCAACACGCTGCACGGCCTCCGCCAGGCGGAGCCCGTGCACCGCGACCTCATGCGTTCGTATGCTGCGACGAAGGAGCAGACGAACCGCATCCTCCTCATCCCCGGAGCCGTGCCGTACGTGCTCACGGGCCTCAAGATCGGATCCTCGCTCGCCGTCATCTCCGCACTCATCGCCGAGTACTTCGGAGGGCCCGCCAAGGGCCTCGGTCGAGCCATCACATCATCCGCCGCAGCGAGCAACTACACCGTCGCCTGGTCGTACGTGCTCGGCGCGGTCCTGCTCGGTGCCGTCTTCTATGGCGTCACCGCGGCACTTGAGAGCTTCGCGCACCGGCAACGGAGCGGGAGATAGGCCCCGGCGCACGACGGGGACTTCATAGGGGATACACAGGGAGAGAACAATGGTTCACACGGCACGACGCGCACGACGCGTCACCGCTGCCGCCGCGATGGCGGTCGCAGGCACGCTCGCGCTCACGGCGTGCTCGGGCGACACCGAGGCCGAGGCGGAGGGCGGCTCCTCCGAGTCCGCCGCCGCTTCCGAGGAGACGCCCGAGGAGCTGACGCCGGTCTCGGTCCAGCTGCAGTGGCTGACCCAGGCGCAGTTCGCCTGCTACTACTCGGCGCTCGACCAGGGCTACTACGAGGCCGAGGGCCTCGACGTCGAGATCATCCCGGGCGCGGTCGACATCGTCCCGATCGACGTCCTCACCTCGGGCAACGCCGACTACGCCGTGTCGTGGGTCCCGAAGGTGCTCGGCTCGATCGAGCAGGGCTCGGCGGTCACCAACGTCGCGCAGATCTTCGAGCGCTCCGGCACGCTGCAGGTCGCGTTCGCGGACTCGGGCATCGAGTCGGCCGCTGACTTCGCTGGTCTGTCGATCGGCTCGTGGGGCTACGGCAACGAGTGGGAGCTCATCGCCGGCATGCAGGCCAACGGCGTCACCCTCGACGACCTCGACGGCGGCTCGACCGTCCAGCAGGCCTTCGACATGAACGCCTTCATCGCGGGCGACATCGACGCGGCGCAGGCCATGACCTACAACGAGTACGCGCAGGTCCTCGAGACGATCAACCCCGACACGGGCGAGCTCTACACCGAGGACGAGCTGGTCGTCATCGACTGGAACGACGAGGGCACCGCGATGCTCCAGGACGCGATCTGGGCCGACTCCGACCGCCTCGCCTCCGACGAGGAATACCAGGCGACCACCACGTCGTTCATCAAGGCAACCATCGAGGGCTGCGTCTTCGCGAAGGACGACCCCTCGGCCGCTGCTGACATCGTGACCGCCGCGGGCTCGACCCTCGGCACCTCGCACCAGCTGTGGATGGCGAACGAGATCAACAAGCTGATCTTCCCGTCGACCTCCGGCGTGGGTCACATCAACGAGGACCAGTGGGAGCAGACCGTGAGCCTCGCGCTCGAGACGGTCAACCCCGAGGGCTCGACCATCATCACGACCGAGCCGCCGGAGACCGCGTACACCAACGAGTACGTCGACGCGGCGCTCGCTGAGCTCGAGGCCGACGGCGTGGACGTCTACGGCGAGGACTACGAGCCGATCGAGGTCACCCTCAACGAGGGTGGCGAGTGATCTGACCTGGAACCGGCCTGTGCCGGATCCGGTCCTGATCGGCTGACGGTCCTCCAAGGTCGGCCGGTCTGAGAGCAGGAAGGGCGGGTGTCGCGTTCGCGCGGCGCCCGCCCTTCTGCGCGTGCGGAGTGCGACGACGTAGGTGCTCGCCTGAAGCAGGTCAGCCGCGCCCGTCCTCTCGACGCCGCACCACCTGCACCCGATTCTCTCCAGTACGGACAGTGAAGCCCAGGTGCACATACAGCTGGATCGCAGTCACGTTCGTGGCGACCACGTGCAGGAAGGGCGTGCGGTCCTGGGCCCAGCTCCCCGCGGCCACCGCGGCCATGAGCCTCGTGGCGAGCCCGCGCCCGCGGTGCGACTCGCGCGTGCACACCGCGCTGATCTCGGCCCACGAGGGGGTGGTCAGGCGCTCGCCCGCCATTGCGACGAGCTCGCCCTCCTCCCAGACGCCGTAGTAGGCACCCATCAGCGCAGTCTCGGTCGCGAATGGCCCGGGATGAGTCTGCTCGGCGAGGTCGAGCATCGCGTCGGAGTCGTCGAGGCTGAGGCGCGCGACACTGTCCCGAGTCGCGTCCGTCGGCTCGAGCCCGAACCTCCGCGGCGCGACCATCTGCACCGCATCGATCTCTTCGAGCGTCTCCCAGTTGTCGGGCACATCGAACGGCACCCCGAACAGCGCCACCGCCTCGTCGCCGGCGAGAGAGCCCAGGTCCTCCCAGTCCGCAGCCGACGCGTCGGCGGGAAGTGCGGCGAACGGAGCCACGCTCGCGCGGTAGCGCGCGACCCGTCCGCGCGCGGTGCCGAGGTCGTGGTGCGGTCCGGCGAGCGCGTGCACGGCGGGGTGGTCCAGCTCGGTTGACGAGTCCACGAGTCCCAGGCTAGGTCGCCTCACGCTGATGCGCGCGCGGATCCGCCGTCCTCAGACCAGCAGGCCGGCCTCCATGCGCAGCACGCGATGCGCCATCGTCTCCGCCTCGGCGGGGTCGTGCGTGACCAGCAGCGCGGAGACGCCCTGCGAGCGCAGGATGTCGCGCACGTCCTTCGCCAGCCGGGTGCGCAACTGCGCGTCCAGCGCTGACAGCGGCTCGTCGAGGGCGATGAGCCGGGGCTTGGCCGCGAGCGAGCGCGCGAGCGCGACGCGTTGCCGCTGGCCCCCCGACAGCTCCGCCACGTCGCGGCTTCCCAGTCCGTCGAGGCCCACCATCTCGAGCAGCTCCTCGACGCGCTCGTGCCTGGCCCCCGGGGCGACCCCAGCCATGCGCGGGCCGAACGCGATGTTGCCCGCGACGTCGAGATGCGGGAAGAGCTGCCCGTCCTGGAACACCATCCCGAAGCGACGCTTGTGCACCGGCGTGCGCGTGAGGTCCTCGTCGTTCCACGCGACGACTCCCGCGGCCGGCTCGACGATGCCGACGACGGCACCCAGCAGCGAGGACTTCCCGCAGCCCGAGGGACCGAGCAGCGCGACGGTCTCGCCGTGCCCGATCGTGAGGGACACGCCTCTGACCGCCTCGACCGGAGGCTCGCCGGAGTACGTGACGACGAGATCCTTCACGGTCAGCCCGCCGGGTGCGGGCTCGTCGCTGTGCGGTCCGTACATCAGAGCGCCTCCTCTGTGGTGGCGGGCAGGGGGTCCTGGTCTCTCACAGCCCACCTCCCGATCGTGCCCGCCACCGTTCGGAGACGAGCATCACGGCGGCGACGAGCACCGCCAGCATGACAGCCGACGCGTAGGCCAGACCGACGTTCTCCGCGCCTGGGCGCGAGAGCAGTCGCGCGATCGCGGTGGTCAGCGTGGGCCTGTCGGGGCGCGCGACGAATGCGGTCGCGCCGAACTCGCCCATCGCGATCGCGAAGGCGAAGGCGAGCGAGGCCGCGAGGGCGGGGCGCAGCAGCACCGCGTCCACATGCCACCGCACGCGCCAGGGGCTCGCGCCGAGGCTCGCCGCCGCAGCACGGAGCCCGGGCGCGATCGCCCTGGCCGCGGGGAGCATCGCGCGCACCATGAGGGGAAGCGCGACGATCGCCTGCGCGATCGGAACCAGCCACCACGAGGCGCGCAGGTCCACCCCGAGCACAGTCGTGTTGAGGGTGAGCAGCATCCCGAGCCCGACCACCACGGCCGAGACCCCGAGCGGCAGCATCGTCAGCGCCTCGAGCACCGAACCGCGACGTGTCCGGCGCGCCACGAGCCCCGTGATGAGCACGCCCATCACGGCAACCATCACGGTGGCGAGAGCAGCCGTCACCACGGAGTTGAGCGTCGCCTGCACGACCGACACGGGCAGGATGTTCCGCGCGGGCACCGAGAAGATCGCCAGATAGTGGTCCAGCCCATACCCGTCCCCGACCCGCAGCGACCGCTCGACCAGCGCCGAGAGCGGCAGCACGAGCAGGACCATCGCGGGCACGAGGGACCCGACCACGGCGGCCTTCTCACCCCGGCGTGGCCCGCGTCGTCCCTGGACCGACTGCGTGAAGCCGCGCGCCCCGCCGGCCCGCGCGCTGATCCACAGCGCGAGCGCGACGATCGCGACCTGGACGAGCGCGAGCACCGAGGCCGCGCGCAGATCCAGGAACTGGTTGACCTGCAGGTAGATCTCGGTCTCGACGGTCCGCACGCGCGAGCCGCCGAGCACGAGCACGAGCGCGAACGAGGTCGAGCAGAAGAGGAAGACGACGGCCGCGGCCGACGCGATCGTCGGCGCGAGCGCGGGCAGTGTGACGTGCCAGTACGCACGTGCGCGCGACGCGCCGAGGGTGCGCGCCGCCGCTGCAAGCGAGGAGGGCATCGTCTCCCAGGCGCCGCCCACGAGGCGGATCACGACCGACACGTTGAAGAACGTGAGAGCGAGCACGATCGCCGCGGGGGTCTGGTCCAGGCCCCACGAGCCCAGCAGCCCTGAGGACGAGAACAGCGCCGAGAACGCCGCCGCCACCACGAGGGTCGGCAGCACGAACGGCGTGGTGAGGATGGCGCGCACCGTCGTGCGCCCGCGCCACTCGAAGCGACCGAGCGCCCACGCCGCGGGGAGCCCGATCGCGAGCGAGCCGAACGTGCCGAGCGCGGCCAGGTACAGCGTCGTCCAGATCGCCTCGAGCGTGCGCGACGACGACAGGACGTCCCACGCCGCGGCGACGTCCCAGTCCTCGAACAGGCCGCGCACCAGCACGGACGCGACCGGCCACAGGAAGAACAGCCCAAGGAATCCCAGCGGCACGACCGCGACCGCCCACCACGCCAGGTGGCGGCGGACGGTCGCGGGGTTCACACGAGGCGCAGTGCTCACGGGTTCAGTCTGGTGTGGTCAGAGACGATGCGTCAGTCCAGGACGATCGACGTCCACTCGTCGATCCATGCGTCGCGGTTCGCATCGATCTCGGACGGCTCGACCGTGGCGGGGGAGTCGGAGAGCGTCGCGTACTCGGCCCAGTCCTCGGGCACCGACACCGACGACGACACCGGGTAGACGTACATGTTCAGGGGCAGCGCCTCCTGGAACTCGTCGGAGAGCATCCAGTCGATGACGAGCTCGGCGCCCGCCGGGTTGGACGCGCCCTCGAGGACGCCTGCGTACTCGACCTGGCGGAAGCAGCCGTCGGTCATCGACGCGGTCGTGGGCTCGCCGTCGATCACCTCGTAGGGCGGGGACGACGCGTACGACAGGACGATGGGGTAGTCGCCTCCGTAGTTCGGCGCCGAGAAGTCGGTGTAGTACGAGTCGCCCCACGACGCGGTGACGCGCAGATCGTTGTCGCGCATGTCGGCCCACCACTGCTGCCAGCCGTCGCCGAGCTCGCCGATCGTGGCGAGCAGGAACGCGAGGCCGGGGGAGGAGGTGGCGGGGTTCATCACCGACACGAGGCCCGTGTACTCAGGGTCCGTCAGGTCCTCGAGCGTCTCCGGCACGGCGAGCCCCGAGTCGGCGAAGTACGCGAGGTCGTAGTTGAGGCACACGTCCGAGTAGTCGATCGCGGTGAGCCGGTCCTCGGCGCCCTCGATCGCGTAGGCGGCGGAGTCCGCCGCGGCGGAGGCGGACGACGTGTACGACGCGAGGACGTCGTTGTCGACGGCCCGCGTCGCGAACGTGTTGTCGATCCCGTAGACGACGTCGCCGAGCGGCGCGTCCTTGGTCAGCACCAGCTGATTGACGAGCGTGCCCGCGTCGCCCGGCGCGACGAACTCGACCGTCATCCCGGTCTCCTCCTCGAACGAGGCGAGTGCCGCATCGTCCACGTAGAAGGAGTCGTGGGTGACGACGGTGACCGTGGTGCCTTCGACATCGTCCATGGACGATGCGGTCGCCTCGGCCGAGGCGGACGACGATGGGTCGTCGGTCGTGCCGGAACTGCAGGCCGTGAGGGCCAGGACCGAGATGGCGGCCGCCGACGCGGCCAGGGTGCGCGGGATGCGCATGGGTTTCCTCCCAGGTATAGGAGGGGACGAGACTCGACTCCCTACGCCGGTGCTAGCCGGATCAGGTTCGAGGGTCTGCGGCTGGTCCGCACTCTCAGCGCCCTCACCCCGGTCTCCCGAGAGGCGCTCCCCTGTCGTGAGACCCACCCTAGCGCGGGATCCAGGGGGTTCCGACCGGGGCTGATCCCGGCGCGGGGCCTAGGAGCGCTTCGCGGTGACGCCGGCCGACTTCTTCGTCATGGTCGTGTATCCGGACCGCTTCGCCGTCACCTTGACGGTGATCACATGCCCGGCGTCGGCCTTCGTGAGCGTGTACCCCTTGTGGGTGGCGCGTGCGATCGCCTGGCCGTCGCGGAACCAGCGGTACGTCAGGGTCGTCGACGTCGGCGACCAGGTGCCGACGCGCGCCTTGAGCAGGTTTCCGACGACCGGGGTTCCGACGATCGTCGGGGTCGGCGCGCTCGTGAAGAGCGGGGGAACCTTGTAGCCCTCGCTCGTGTAGGTCGTCGACGCGTATCCCGAGCGCTTGGCGGTGATCTTGACGAACACCTTGCAGCCCGCATCGGCCTTGGTGATCGTGTAGGTCCGCTTCGTCGCGCCGGCGATCTTCTTGCCGCAGCGCATCCACTGGTACGAGTACGACGTGGGTGCCGGGCTCTTGTAGGTGGGGTGCTTCGCCGTGACGGTCTTGCCCACCTTGAATGCGCCCTCGAGCGGGTACACCTGCGTGAGCTCTCCGAGAGCGCCGAGCACGGTCGTGGTCGGGCCCTGGTAGGTCCGTGTCTTGTAGCCGTCGGCGCGCACCTGCACCTTGACCGAGAGCTTCTTGCCCTTCGCGGAGGCGGGAAGCGTGTACTTCACGTTCCCGTTCCATGCCGAGGTGTAGACGACCTTGCCGTCGAGCGACCAGATGCTGCGCTCGTCGTACGACTTTCCGATGCCGGCGCCCGAGAGGGTCGCCGTCGGCTGGGTGCCGACCACGGCGGTGTTGTCGATCTTGACCTTGGCGCTGCTCGGGAACGTGCCGAGGATCGGGCCGAAGGCCTTGCTCGTGGCGACGTACGTGCGCATGCCCGGCAGCGAGATCGCGAGTTTCGCGGTGAAGCTCTCGCCGACGTTGGTGAGGTCCGTGGTGAAGGTGGCGCCGGATGTCAAGGGATCGCTCGACGTCGGGCTGTCGTACCAGTACACGTGTGCGCTGAGGTCGCCGTTCGTCGGCGCTCCGCTGATCGCATAGGAGGCGGTGAGGGTCGAGTCCTGGACCGCGGCGCCGGTCACCGACACGGACGCCGAGAAGGACGACGGCCATGCACAACCCGTCGACACGGCTTCCGAGGTGTAGGTCACGGTCCCCGTGAAACGAGAGTTGTAGGCGAAGGACAGCGCCGTCTTGCCCGTGTTCGAGAAGAGGGTCTGGTCGCCGAAGCGGTATGCGGTCAGTGAGGTCGGGGTGACCGTGGCGCCGTTGAAGGCAACGGCGGAGGGAGTGGGGAACAGCTCGCAACGGGCGATCTCCCCGCCGTCGATCTGCTGTCCTGCCGCGTCATAGTCCACCAGCTCGGGCAGGGTGGCGAGCGGCGAGATGTCGGAGATGGCGTTGCGGTACAGGTCCAGGTACTCCAGGGAGGGGTGCGCGGCGAGCGGCGAGAGGTCGGCAACGTCCGAGTACGCGATCCAGAGGTCGGTGAGGTCTGTCAGCTCGGCGACCGGTGCGAGGTCGGTGATCCCTGTCGACTCCGCCCAGAGGAGGGTCATGGTGTCGACGACGGCCAGCGGCGAGAGGTCGGTGATGCCCGTGCCGCTGATGTTGATCTCGGAGAGGGCCTCGAGGCCGCTGAGGTCGGGAAGCGAAGTGACGGCCGCGCCGTCGAGGTCCAGCGCCTCGAGCCCCGTGAGGGACGTGATCGGGGTGAGGTCGACATCGCCGAGCTCCTCGAGGCCCAGGTACTGGAGCGACGTCAGGTCCGTGAGCGGTGTGAGGTCGGTGATCGCGTCCGCGGGCCAGATGTCGAGCACCGTCAACGACGTCGCCGCGTCGAGGCCGTCGAGCGAGGAGACGTCGTCGTAGCACAGGAGCACGTCGAGCGAGGCGACGTCGGTGGCCGTCAAGGGGTCGGTGCTCTCAAGCCCGAGCATCTCGCGCGCGCATGCGGCGAGGGCGGGGTCGGAGAGTGCGTCGGTGTCCTCGGCGGTGGCCGCCGTGGGCGCCGCGAGCGCGATGGTGAGCGCCGCGATCGTTGCGGCAGCGGTCGACTTGTACGAGTGCCTCAGCACGTGATTCCCCCTACGTCCCTGCGGTGTCGGAACCGCCTGGCTGCGAGGGCATCGTGCTGGTTCTGCTCGAATTGAAGCGCTTCCGGCAGTCGAGGTCAAGGAACTTGAGTCATGCCGAACCGATTGATCCCGCACGGGTCACGGGTCGGTGCCCGAAACGTGGTCGGAAATCCTCACAATTGCGCCTCAACGGACGATCGTGAGGGCAATCCGCCGGGCCAGGCCTGCCCGCGCGCCGCCCCCGGACGGAAGGACGACCATGTCGCTGCAGAAGATCCCCATGCCGCTGAAGCTCGACAAGGCACCCGACCCGCGCCTCGCGCAGGAGGTCGCCTCGTATCACGGCTTCCACTGGGGCCCCAACGGCATCATCCTGGACCACAAGAACGGCTACGTCGCCGAGAACCTCACCGAGCTCGCGCGGCTGATGCGCGACCTGGGCTGGTTCACGGGCTACCGCGAGCCCGTCTCCGCGGTGCTCCACCAGGAGATCCCGTCGAAGGCGGACGAGGTGGTCCGCGAGCTCTGCGCGAAGCAGCGCCGCTACAGCGGGTCGCTGTAGCCTGCACGCGAGCAGACGTATGGACCCTGCGCGCGCTAATCGTCCAGCGTGAGTGAGTTCATCACGGCCTCGACGTCGTCTATCCCGGAGTCAAGCTGGTCCGAGCCGCTCGCGACATAGACGAGCAGCTCCCGCCGCCCCTCGACGATGCAGCCGACCGAGTCCGTGTAGCTCCAGCCGTAGAGGTCGTAGCTGAACTCCGCCACGTAGCCGTGGAGGCCATCGCCGGTCACGACGGCCTCCCCGTTGTCGGTCGTGGTGTTCTCCTCGCCGACCTGGGCGTCTCCGATGAAGCCGTCGACCTGGAGCTTGGGGGAGGTTGCACCGGCGAGTTCTGGCACGGCGTACAGATAAAGGACTTTCGAGTAGCCGTCGGCGTCGGTGCCGGTGATCCAGGCGCCCTCGACGAGGACCGTGAAGCCGGCATCCGCTGACATCTGCGTGCTCATCGCGGGGCCGCCGACCTCGTCGTAGACGTCCTCCCATTCGGGGTCGACTGCCACGGTGCCGTTTCCGCCGAACACGTCGATGCGGTCCCAGCCGTCAGTCGTCGCCGTGAGCGTGCGCTCAGGGCCGTTCAGCGAGTTGAAGAACTCCGTCACGGCGTCGAAGCCCCCGCTGCCGATCAGTCGCACCCCCAGCACCACGACAAGGCTGCCGACGACGCCGCCGACAGTCGCAAATCGACGACGCCTGCGCGAGCGCGCGGCCGCGGCTTCCGCGTCCACGCCCGTGTCGAAGGTGGCGAACGTCGGCTGAATCTGCGCGGCACTCGTCGGTGCGGGCGCGGTGTGCTCGGTCCACGCGGCGCCGTCCCAGTAGCGGACGGTGTTCGGCTGCGTGGGGTCCGCGTACCAGGCTGCGGGCGGTACGGCTTGGCTTGCCACCGCCTGCGCTCCGGTCTCTCCTGGCCGGGCGCCGCTCTGCGACTCGTGCGGCGCGGCGAACGGATCGGGCGTGGAAGTCATCGGAATCCCCTCAGCGAGGCGATCCCCACCGCCTCATCGTGGGCACGAACGTACCGGTTCCCGAAGTGCGAAGGAAGTACCTGTGACGGGGTGCCTAGATCTCCGTGCGGTGGAAGCTCTGGAAGCTGCGCGACGCGGTCGGGCCGCGCTGTCCGCGGTACCGCGAGCCGTACTTGTCCGAGCCGTAGGGGTGCTCGGCGGCGGAGGACATGCGGAAGAAGCACAGCTGGCCGATCTTCATGCCGGGCCACAGGTTGATCGGCAGCGTCGCGGTGTTCGACAGCTCGAGCGTGACGTTGCCCTCGAAGCCCGGGTCGATGAAGCCCGCCGTCGAGTGCGTGAGCAGGCCGAGCCGTCCGAGCGAGGACTTGCCCTCGAGGCGCGCCGCGACGTCGTCCGGGAGGGTCACGGACTCGAACGTCGCGCCGAGCACGAACTCCCCGGGGTGGAGCACGAACGGCTTTCCGGACTCGACCTCGACCAGGCGCGTGAGCTCGGGCTGGTCGATCGCGGGGTCGATCGCGGCGTACTTGTGGTTGTCGAAGACGCGGAACAGCTTGTCGAGCCGCACGTCGATCGACGCGGGCTGGATCATCGTCTCGTCGTAGGGGTCCAGGGCGACCCGGCCCGACTCGATCTCGGCGCGGATGTCGCGGTCGGAGAGCAGCATGGGGCCAACCTACTCGCCCGCGGGGACGGTGCGCCCGGGTACTTCGGATGGAACAGGGACGATGCGGAGGTCGGCTGGGGTGCGGGCGTACCGGTTTCCTGGGCTCTTCCAGGAAATTGTGACCGGTCCCTGGCGCTTTCGGCACCGAAGCACCCCGGCGCGGGGGCTACTCTGTGAGAGCGCTCTCCCGGCGCGTCAGCGAAGACTTTGGAAGGCTTGACCCCATGCGATACGGACACTTCGACGATGAAGCCCGCGAATACGTCATCGAGACGCCGCACACCCCGTACCCGTGGATCAACTACCTCGGCTCGCAGGAGTTCTTCGGCCTCGTCTCGAACACCGGTGGCGGGTACTGCTTCTACCGCGATGCCAAGCTGCGTCGGCTGACGCGCTACCGCTATAACAACGTTCCCGTCGACGACGGCGGCCGCTACTTCTCGATCAACGACGGCGGCGACGTGTGGAGCCCGGGCTACCGCCCCTACAAGCGCGACCTCGACTTCTACGAGGCGCGCCACGGCATGGGCTACACCCGCATCACCGGCACCCGCGGCGGGCTCAAGGCCTCCGTCCTCATGTTCGTGCCCGTGGACGTCAACGCCGAGATCCACCGCGTCACGCTCACGAACGAGAGCGACGCCCACAAGTCGATCGACCTGTTCTCGATGGTCGAGTTCGCGCTGTGGAACGCGGAGGACGACCAGACGAACTACCAGCGCAACCTGAGCATCGGCGAGGTCGAGGTCGAGGGCAGCGCGATCTATCACAAGACCGAGTACCGCGAGCGGCGCGACCACTATGCGGTCTACTTCGTCAACACCGAGGTCGAGGGCTTCGACACGGACCGCGAGTCCTTCCTGGGCCTCGGCAACGCCTTCTCCGAGGCCGTCGTGCCGCACCGCGGTGAGGCGACGAACTCGATCGCATCGGGCTGGTACCCGATCGGCTCGCACCACGTGAAGGCCGAGCTCGCCCCGGGCGAGACCAAGTCGTACACGTTCGTGCTCGGCTACCTCGAGAACCCGCGCGACGACAAGTGGGCGTCGCCCGGCATCATCAAGAAGGACGGCGCCAAGAAGCTGATGCTGCGCTTCGCGACAGACGGCCAGACGGTCGCCGAGTTCGCGCGCCTCAACCAGTACTGGAAGGACCTGCTCGGCTCGTACACCGTCTCCTCGGGAGACGAGCGACTCGACCGCTCCGTGAACATCTGGAACCAGTACCAGTGCATGGTCACCTACAACATGTCGCGCTCGGCGTCGTTCTTCGAGACCGGCATGGGCCGCGGGATGGGTTTCCGCGACTCGTCGCAGGACCTGCTCGGCTTCGTCCACCTGGTGCCCCAGCGAGCCAAGGAGCGCATCCTCGACATCGCGGCGACCCAGTTCGAGGACGGCAGCGCGTACCACCAGTACCAGCCGCTCACGAAGCAGGGAAACCACACGCTCGGCTCGGGCTTCAACGACGACGCGCTGTGGCTGATCCTCGGCGTCGCGGCCTACATCAAGGAGACCGGAGACACCGGCATCCTCATGGAGAACGTGCCGTTCGACAACGACGCGTCGAAGGCGCAGCCGCTCATCGAGCACCTGCGCCGTTCGTTCAACTTCACGCTCGAGAACAGAGGCCCGCACGGGCTGCCGCTCATCGGCCGCGCGGACTGGAACGACTGCCTCAACCTCAACTGCTTCTCGACCGAGCCGGGCGAGTCCTTCCAGACCACGGGCAACCGCACTGGCGGCGTCGCAGAGTCGGTGTTCATCGCGGGCATGTTCTGCGCGATCGGCCCCGAGTACGCGGCGCTCGCGAAGATCGCCGGCAACAAGGACGAGGCCAAGCGTGCGAAGAAGGCCATCAAGGAGATGGAGCAGGCCGTGCTCGACCACGGCTGGGACGGCGCGTGGTTCCGACGGGCCTACGACTACTTCGGCAACCCCGTCGGCTCGTCCGAGAACGAGGACGGCCAGATCTGGATCGAGCCCCAGGGCTTCTGTGTCATGGGAGGCATCGGCGTCGAGGACGGCCGCGCGGCCATGGCCCTCGACTCGGTGCGTGAGCGGCTCAACACCCCGCACGGCATCGTCCTGCTCAACCCGGCGTACCGCGAGTATCACGTCGAGCTGGGCGAGGTGACGAGCTACCCGCCGGGCTACAAGGAGAACGCGGGCATCTTCTGCCACAACAACCCGTGGGTCGTCATCGCCGAGACGGTGCTCGGCCGCGCCGAGAACGCGTGGGAGTACTGGAAGCAGATCGCTCCCGCGTACCGCGAGGAGATCTCCGAGCTGCACAAGACCGAGCCGTACGTCTACGCGCAGATGATCGCGGGCAAGGACGCGGTGCGCCACGGCGAGGCGAAGAACTCGTGGCTCACCGGCACCGCGTCGTGGAACTTCGTCGCCGTCTCGCAGCACCTGCTCGGAGTGCGGCCGGACTACGACGGCCTGGTCGTGGACCCGTGCATCGGCGCCGAGATCCCCGAGTACACCGTGCAGCGCACCGTGCGCGGCGCGAAGTACATCATCCACGTCACGAACTCCGGCACCAAGGGCGCGATGCTCACGGTCGACGGCGAGGCGATCGACGGCAACGTCGTGCCCTACGCCGCGCCCGGCTCAGTCGTGCAAGTCGAGGCGGTCGTCTAGCCGCCGCCCATCCGGCGGCCGCCGCCGAACGTCGACGCCCTCGGGGACCTCAGGCCCGGGGGCGTCGGCCTGTCCGGGCCCGTTAAGAGGTGAAGCCAGCCGGGGGCTGCTGCTGCCAGGCGGCGGGGCCAGGCTGGAGTGCGGCCCCCGTCGGAGGTGCGGAGGGAAGCGCCTGGCCGGGCGGAGGCGTCGTGGCGACGGCCGAGATCCGTGCGATGAGCACCAGCAGGCCCGCGAGACTTGCGAGCGCCGCGACCGCCTCGACCACCGAGAGGACGAGGACGATGCTCGCCTCGATGCCTGTGAGGTCTGTCAGCCGGCTTGCGATGTTCGTCACCAGAAAGCCGCCCCACCACAGCGTCAGGAAGGGCGTCATGCGCTCCTTGCCGGCCTTGAATGCGAGCTTGTCCATTGCTCTCAACGGCGCGACCAGGCTGTAGAGCGGGATGCACCAACCCGCCCAGATCTTCCACGACTCTGGGGCCGGATAGCCCTGCGGCTTGACGATGTCGCGGACGCGGATCATCCACAGGCACAGCGTGAGGTAACCCGTCAGCCCTCCAAGGAACGCGACGCCGAAGAGCGCGGTGATCACGAGCGCGGCGGCCAGATCGTCGTCCGCCGTGACTGCCACGAGGTAGTTGAACGCCGCCAGGCACAGGCCTGCGACCGCTGCGGAGAACGCACCGACCTTCGCCCACCGCGCGTGACCCGAGACCTCGAGGGGAGGGGTCGCAGCGAGGGGATAGGAGGCGGGATGCGCCAGCGGTGGACCCTGCGGCGGCGCCAAGGCGGCAAGGTGCTGCCCGACCGGAGAGCCGCCCGGTGGCACGAATGCCCGCGGCGCGGCCGTGTGCCCTGGGGTGTAGGCGGGCGCGATGCCCGGGTTGGCCTGCGGGGCGGGCGCGGCGACTCCTTCGGGCGGGCTGGCGAATGGGTCGGTCGACATCTGGTCCCCTCATCGAGGCCGACGGCGCCGCCCCCGACGGCGCGCTCTTCTCCGGCCTCTTCCAGGCCGGACGCTAGCAGTGGGAGGTGTCACGCCTGTTTCGGCGGAGGCTCGCCATCCACGTCGAAAAGGGAATCTCGATGCGGCTGCATCCAAACCCTCACTCCCGTCGGAAGTAGGTGGTGAGAGGCCGCACCCCGGCGGCCTCCGGATGGGAGGAACCACCATGCGTAAGACCCTGATCGCCGGCGCCGCCGCCGGCGCGCTGCTCGCCGCGACCGCGGCCCCCGCGATGGCCGTCGAGGACGGCAAGGCCGATCTGTCGGTGCTGCACGGCATCCCCGACCTCACGGTCGACGTCTACGTCGATGGCGCACTGACCCTCGACGACTTCGAGCCGAGCGACCTCGCCGGTCCGCTCAGCCTCGACCCGGGCACCTACTCCGTCGCGATCACCGCCTCGGATGCCGAGGACGACTCCTCGCCCGTGCTCGGGCCGATCGATCTCCCCCTCGAAGAGGGCATGAGCTACACGGCAGTCGCGCACTACGACGCCGACGGCGAGCCCACCGCGACGCTGTTCACGAATGACATCTCCGAGACCGCCGCGGGCGAGGGGCGACTCACAGTCCGCCACACCGCCGCGGCGCCCGAGGTGGACGTCTGGGCCGACGGCTCCGTGGTCTTCGAGAGCCTCGCCAACCCCGACGAGGTGATGGCCGATCTCCCCGCGGCGACCTACGAGGCCGCCGTCTCGCTCGCCGGCGAGACCGACCCCGTGCTCGGCCCGGTCGACGTCGCGATCGAGGACGGCGTCAACACGATCGTCTACGCCTGGGGCAGCGCCTCGGACGACAACCTCGCCGTCGCGGTCCAGACCGTCGACACGCACTCGTCGTCCCCGTCTGGCGTCCCGACCGGCTCGCAGGGCCTCGCCGCTGACGAGAGCGGCCTTCCGGTGGCCGCCCTCGCCGTGGCGCTCGCCGCGCTCGCGGCCGTCGGAGTGACCGTGCGCCTCGCGGCGACGCGACGCTGACACGCCTCCCCAGCGCGGGCCGCCCGTCTGTCCCGCGGGCGGCCCGCACCCGGCGGCTGCCGAGCATCCCCCTCGCTCGGCAGCCGCCACCTCCTACGTCCTCGGGAAGTCCCCGTCAATCTGGAGTCCAGCCATGCGCATCCCGCTCGCCGCAGCCGTCGCCGTCGGTGTCGTCGTGGTCCTCGCCGGATGCGGGGCCGCGACCCCGGCGCCGCGGGAGGTCACGCTGTCGGAGCTTCCCGTGCCGCCCACGGTGGCGGTTCCCGGGGCCTCCGCGAGCGAGGTGCCTTCCCCGACCCCCTCGGTGAAGTCAGCGTCACCGACGCCGGTCGTCGAGGGTGCGATCGCGGTCACGTCGACTGACCCGCGGTCGGCGATGCCGGACCCCGAGGTCGCCCCCACGAGGCTCGCGATCGCCGGTCTCGACCTCGACATGCCGGTCGTTCCCGTCGGAGTCGAGACCGACGGCGAGATGGAGGTGCCGTCGAAGGCCGCGACCGCCGGTTGGTATCGCCATGGGCCGGGTCTGACTGCGGGCCAGGGTCACCTCGTGCTCGCCGCCCACGTGGACGATGCGACGGGGCTCGGTCCGTTCGCTCGGCTGCGCGACGCGCGCGAGGGCGAGGAGATCGTGCTGCGCGGCGAGGGCGAGACCCGCCGCTACACGATCGTGGCGGTCGAGCAGACAGACAAGCAGGAGGTTGACCTCGACGGGGTCTTCTCCCGCACGGGCGACGAGATGCTGGTCCTCGTCACGTGCGGCGGGTCATTCGACTGGGATGAGCGGCACTACTCGGACAATGTCATAGTGTGGGCGGAACCCGTCGTGGGGAAGCCATGAGCCTCGCGGTGCGACTCGACGTTGAGGGAGGTGAGCCGATGGTCGCCGATCCAGTGGTGACCCCCGTGCTCGATCCCGCCGCGGTGGCCCGGGGATTCCGCGACGGCGACGAGGCCGCGCTCGAGGTCATCTATCGAGACGTCAGCGCCCTGGTCCACACCCTCGCGCTGCGCGCGCTGCGCAATGCGGCCGACGCCGAGGATGTTACTCAGGCGACCTTCGTCTCCGCGTGGCGAGGGCGCGAGCGCTTCGATCCGGAGCGCGGCGACCTCCGTGGCTGGATCGTCGGCATCGCGAAGCGCCGCATCGCCGACGCGCTCGACGCGAGGACGCGTGAGGCGCGACGCCTCACCGCGGTCAAGGATGCGGTGGAGCCCGCTGTGAGCGACGGCGAGGCCGAGGCCGTCGAGATCGCCTACGAGATCGAGGCGCTCGGGGACCCGAAACGTACGATCGTGTCGCTGGCCTTCTACGAGGGCGCGACGCATGAGCAGATCGCCGAGCGGCTGGACATGCCGCTCGGCACAGTCAAGAGTCATCTGCGCAGGAGCCTGATCACCCTGCGCCGACGTTGGGAGGTGCGCGATGGTCAGGCATCCTGACGACGAGGCGCTCGCCGCCCTCGCGCTCGGCGACGGTGCGCAGGCCGACGAGGCGCATGTCGCGACGTGCGACCAGTGCCGCGCCGAGGTCGAGGCATATTCCGACGTACTTGCCCATGCGGCGGCCGCGGGTCCGACGCCGCTGACCGCCCCTCCCGAGCGCGTCTGGGACGCGATCCGGGACGAGATCACGCAGGACGAGCCTCCCGCGGCCCGACCCTCGCCCACCCCCGTGGCGACCGGCGACGAGCTCGCGGCCAGGCGCTCCCGACAGGCCCCCCGATGGATGTTCGCTGCCGTGGCCGCCGCCGCGGGAGTCGTCGTCGGCGCGTTCGGAGTCACGTTCCTGCGGTCCGACGACGCCCCCTTGGGCACCGTCGTCGCCACCGCGCCGCTCGCGTCGCTGTCGGACGAGTCCCCGGCCGGCAGCGCCGAGGTGGTCGTGAGGGACGACGGCACGGAGCTGCTCGTGATCGACACGGATACCGCCGCGGTGACCGACGCGTACCTCGAGGTCTGGCTGATCGACACGTCCGTCGAGGGCATGATCAGCCTCGGCCCGCTCACGGGCGATCACGCCGAGCTGGTGATCCCCGCCGGCTTCGATGTCGCCGCGTTCCCCATCGTCGACATCTCGGTCGAGCCGCTCGACGGCGTGCCGACCCACTCGGGCGACTCCGTCACCCGAGGCATCCTCGAGTCCTGAGGCCGCGCACCCGTACGCATGGGCATCCCTGCCCGAGCGTGCCTACGCTGGAGGCATGGTCCTCCTGCGTGATCGCGCCGAGGCGGGGGCCGCCGTCGCTCGGCTCGTCGAGCCGCTGCTGGACGGCGAGGACGCCCTCGTCCTGGGGGTGCCGCGCGGCGGGGTGATCGTGGGCCGCGCCGTCGCCGACGTCCTCTCGCTCGACCTCGACGTGGTCGTGGTGCGCAAGCTGGGGGTCCCCGGGCACGAGGAGTTCGGCTTCGGAGCGATCGGTGAGGATGGCGTGAAGGTGCTCGACTATGCAACGCTCGCGATGCTCGGCCTCAGCGAGGAGACGATCGACGCGGTCGAGGCGAGCGAGCGCATCGAGCTCGGGCGCCGCGTGCTCGCGTACCGCGACGGCAAGGAGGCCGCAAGCATCGCCGGCCGCACCATCGTCCTTGTGGACGACGGCATTGCGACCGGCGGGACGATGCGCGCGGCCATCGAGGTCTGCAGAGCCAGGGGAGCGGCAAGGGTGATCGTCGGGGTCGGGGTCGCTCCGCCCGACGTCCTCGAGTCGCTAGGCGATGAGGCCGATGCCGCTGTCGCGGCGCTCATCCCCGCACCGATGGAGGCGGTGGGGCAGTGGTACCTGGACTTCCGTCAGACCACGGACGAGGAGGTCGCTGCGGCGCTGTCCGGCGCGGGAGCCTGAGCGATCGCGCTCGAGACCTGGTGGATGATCCGCGTGAGCGCGAACCACGACACGATGACGGCCGCGGCGGACACGAGTGCCGGTTCGGTGGGATCGACCGCATCGTCCCTCGCGTAGATCAGCAGCGTGGCGAGGAGCCACGGGAGCCACCAGGCAAGCAGCAGCCGCGTGCTGACGGCGCCCTGCGCGAGCCTCCGCATGGTCTTGGCGGGGGAGAACAGGTCCGCGATCGGGATGAGCCACGAGAGCCAGATCCAGCCGCGACCGGGGACGTCCACGCCCTGACCGCTGCGCATGGACGCGACGGAGCACATCCACTCGCTGAGCAGCATCCACGACGCGATCCCCGTGAAGATCAATGTGACGCCGAGCGCGTTGGCTGCCGTCATCATCGGGCCAGGCGCGTCGCCGCCACTCGCGTAGGTGACGTTGAACCCGGCCCACGCGGCGGCGTGAAGCGCGGTGCTGACGCGCGCGTTCCGCGAGCCTCGCGCGACGATCGCGACTTCCACCGCCGCTCCCCCTGCGTCGGCGGCGGCTGCCGCCACATCGTCCCGATTCACCATGCCCCCTGTCCTCCGTCCCCGCGCTGAGCCTACGCGCGCTGGCGGGGGAGCGCGGCGCGGCTGGGGATCAGGCCGAGGGCGGGGCCGGCTGGGGTGAATCGGCCTCGGCCCGAGTCTGGCTCGCCTCCGCGGCGCGCGCCTTGCGGGCCCGGCGCGAGCGGAAGATCAGCACGACGCCGAGCGCGAGGATGGCCGCGACGGCCAGCCACGGGAGCAGCACGCCCAGGATGACCAGCAGCGCGGAGAGGAAGGCGACCAGGCCTTCCCAGCCGGCGACGAGGCCGTCCCAGAAGTTCGAGGGCGACTCCTCCTCGATGATCACGATCGGCTCGGTCGTGAGCGACAGGTCGATCGTGGACAGCGACACCTGGTCGCCCAGGCCGCGCTGCTGCGCCTCGAGGCTCTGGAGCTCGGCCTGGCGGCTCGCGAGCTCGTCCTCGAGCTGGATGATGTCCTTGATGTCCGCGGCGTCGTCGAGCAGCGCCTCGATGCGCTCGGTCGAGGCGCGCAGGGTCGAGATCTTGGCGTCGAGGTCGATCACCTCGGTGGTGACGTCGTACGAGCTCGTGCTGAACTCGTCGACCGTCCCGAGGTCGCGCAGCTCCTCCACGGTCGCGTCGAGCCTGTCGGCCGGGATGCGCAGGGTGAGCCACGCGGAGCCGCCGTCGTACTCGTCGGCCGCGGTCTCGCTGCGGGCGTCGATGCGGCCGCCCGCGCCCTCGACGATGCTCGTCGCCTTGTCGGCTGCCACGATCGGGTCCTCGACCGTCATATACATGTTGCCGGTGACGATGAGCGAGCGGGTCGTGGTCGTCGTGGCGCTGTCCGCAGCCGCGGAGGCCTCGATTCCGTCGGTCTCCTCGTAGTAGTCCTCGTCGTAGTACTCCCCGGCCGAGTCGGCGCCGTCATACGCGTACGACCCGGCCGACTCGGTGGCGCTGCCCGAGCAACCCGCGAGCACCCCCGCCATGGCGACCAGCCCTGCGATGACCCACGCGCGGCCGGCACCCCTGCCTGTGCGGCGCGTTCCCCCCTGAACTGCGTTCATGATGCTCATACAAGTCCGACGCGCGGCGGCGCGCAATCGTTGGGTGGTCACGATCCGGCCACGGCTCGGCCACGCTTTGGCCACGGCATCGTCCCTGGTGAGGCGCCGATCTCGCGAATGCGAAGGTAGCGGCGAGACGCGAGGAGGCGCCCGCCGCCGCATCGTCCCTGTGCCGCGTGAGCCGCGGCGACCGCCGCCCGGGGCTACGGCCGCTGCGAGAAGCGCTCGAGCACGTCCGAGTCGCCGCCGACCACGAGGATGCAGTCGGGGGTGATGATCGTGTCGGCGCCGCCGTACTCGAAGTCCTCGCCGGGCACCTTCACGCCGATGACCTGGAGATCCCACTTGTTGCGCAGGTCCAGGTCCGCGAGGCGGAAGTTGTGCGTCTCCTTGGGCGGGCGCATCTTGACGATCGCGAAGCCGTCCTCGACCTCGATGTAGTCGAGCATCTTGCCGCCGACCGAGTGGGCCACGCGGGTGCCGGACTCGGACTCGGGCAGGACGACGCGGTGCGCACCGATGCGCAGTAGGATCCGCTTGTGCTCGTTGGAGATGGCCTTGGCCCAGATCTCGGGGATGCCGACGTCCACGAGGTTTCCGGTGATGAGCACCGAGGCCTCGAGCGACGTGCCGACGCCGACCACGGCCGCGCCGAAGTCCTTCGCGCCGATCTGCTCCATGGTGCGCGGGTCGGTCGCGTCGGCCTCGACCACGGGGAGGCGCTTCGACCACTTCTCGACCAGGTCCGCGTCGCGCTCGACCGCGAGGACCTCGACGTCCATGCTGTCGAGCTCGTCCGCGAGCGCGCTGCCGAAGCGCCCCAGGCCGAAGACCAGGACGCCCGATGCGGTGGTGACGTTAGCCAATGAGGGGCCTTTCTGACGGGTAGCGGATCACTCGACGCTGCTTGTTCAGCGCCAGCGCCGCCGCGAGAGTGACCGAACCGAGGCGTCCGGCGAACATGAGCACCGACGTGAGGTGCTTGACCGAGTCAGGCATCTCGGCCACCTGGTCCGCCGAGAGCACCGAGAGCCCGCAGGTCGCATACGCCGAGACTACTTGGAACAGCACGCGATCGAGGTCCCAGCCGAGCTCCTTGGTCCACGAGAGCATCAGGCCGGATCCGAGGAGGACGAACGCGAGGCCGACCAGGGTGACGGCGACGGCCTGGCGGAGCGACTCGGTGCCGATGCGCTTGCCGAAGGCCTCCATGTCGCGGCGGCCACGCGCCTCCGCGGTGACCGCGAGGACCAGGACCGCGAGGGTCGTCACGCGGATGCCGCCGGCGGTGCCCGCCGAGCCTCCGCCGATGAACATGAGGACCTCCTCGAGCAGCCACGTGTGCTCGTAGAAGCCCTCGTGGCTGATCGCGGCGAAGCCGCCGGAGCGCTGGTTGATGCTGCCGAACAGGACGGTGACGATCCTCGTGCCCACATCCTCGGAGCCGAGCGAGCTCGGGTTGTTCCACTCGAAGATCGCGAGCAGGCCCGCGGAGATGACGCTGAGGATGACGACCATCACGAGCGTGAGCTTGGTGTGAAGGCTCCACATGCGCGGGTTGCGCCACGCGCGCATGAGGTTGAGGTAGACGGGGAATCCGAGCGCGCCGATGAAGACGCCCAGCGCGATCGGTCCGGCGACCCACGGGTCGCCCGCGTACTCGACGATGCCGGTCGCGTTGGGGACGAAACCCGCGTTGTTGAAGGCCGAGACGGAGTAGAAGACCGAGTGCCACGCGGCGGTGAGGATCGGCAGTCCGTCGTGCACGAAGCGGGGGAAGAGCATGAGCGCGATCGCGATCTCGACGCCCGACGAGACGATGAGGATCGTGCGCAGCATCTGGCGCACGTCGCCCAGACCTCCCGTGCGGGCCTGATCCGCGGCGAGCATGCGCTGCGTGAGGCCCATGCGGCGCGACACCATGAGGCCCAGGATCGACGCGAGCGTCATGATTCCGAGGCCTCCCACCTTGATGCCGAAGAGGATCACCGCACGTCCGAAGTCCGACCAGTACAGACCGGTGTCGACCGTGGTGAGGCCCGTGACGCACACGGCGGAGGTCGCGGTGAAGAGCGCGTCAGCGAAGGGCGCGACGTGGCCGTCGGCGGTGGAGATCGGGAGCATCAGCAGGCCCGTGATGATCGCGATGAAGCCGGCGAACGTGCCGATCGCGAGGCGTGCGGGCGAGCGGAGGGCGACCTCGTCGAACCAGTGTCCGGCGGCGTCACGCCAACCCTGAGGCTTGCTCATCCCGTCCCCTCACGCGCCCGAGTGCGCGCCCATCGTCGGTCTGGGCCGATGCGGAGCCCTGCCCGGACCGCCCCGGAAGCGGTCCACCCCCCACTATCGGCACTTTCTTCATTCTTCACAACTGTCACATCAGCCTCTACAGTGGGAGGAGCATTCGGCCGATATCCGCTCCGGATGAGCTGAAGGAGAATACGCGCCATGCCCGACGAGAACCCGCCGCGGACGACGTTTCTGACTGTTGCCGAGGTCGCTGACCTGCTGAGGGTCTCGCGGATGACGGTGTATCGCTGGGTTCACGCGGGCGACATGCCCGCCGTGCGGTTCGGCCGCTCCTTTCGCGTCCCGCAGGCCGCGGTCGACGAATTCCTCAAGCAGGCCGAGCTCAACGGCGGTATTACCACGGAGGATGACGGCAGGTCCGCAGGCGCGGT
This sequence comes from Demequina sp. NBRC 110054, assembly GCF_002090115.1. Classification (NCBI taxonomy): domain Bacteria; kingdom Bacillati; phylum Actinomycetota; class Actinomycetes; order Micrococcales; family Demequinaceae; genus Demequina; species Demequina sp. NBRC 110054. The sequence continues at coordinate 503,395 of NZ_BBRK01000004.1, read as the reverse complement.
AGGCTAGTCCACTGTCTGTCGCGTCCTGCGCGCAGGACGCCCGTCAGTTAGCCGATCTCGAGGGAGGGACCCATGGGTTCCGTCATCAAGAAGCGCCGCAAGCGCATGTCGAAGAAGAAGCACCGCAAGCTGCTTCGCAAGACGCGCCACCAGCGTCGTAACAAGAAGTAGTCTCGGCCCGCCGCAACGCGCGGCCAGAAGACGTCGGGAAGCCCGTTCCACCGCGTGTGGGGCGGGCTTCTTGCTGTGTGGGGCTGGGCAGGACGGGTCGGGACGCGCACCGACGGCGGGCGGGGTGCGGGCGTCAGCCCTTGTCGGTTGCGGGCTCCGCGGCGTCGGCGCCGCTGCGACGGAACGGCGCGCATGCGGCGCGCTTGAGCCCGCGCAGCACCTGCATCACGATCCATACCGATCCGGTGAACGACGCCCGGACGATGCTGCGGCGCCCCTGCTCGTTACGCCCCTTGAAGTCCTTGATGGGCCAGCGGTGGCGCTTCGCGTGGACGCGCAGCTTGTGGTCGGGGTTGACCGCGCACGGACGACCGACGGCGCCGAGCATGTGCACGTCGTTCATCGAGTCGCCGTAGGCGAAGCACTCGTCGAGGTCCAGGTCGCGCTGGGTCGCGAGCCCCGCGATCGCCTCGGCCTTCGCGGTGCCGTGGAGGAAGCTGCCCTCGAGCGCGCCGGTGTAGTAGCCGCCCTTGTGCTGCGCGACGGTGCCGAGCGCGCCCGTCACGCCGAGCCGTCGCGCGATCAGCCGGCCGATCTCGACCGGCGTCGCGGTGATGAGCCACACCTCGTGGCCCTGCGCGCGGTGCTCGTCGATGATCGCCTTGGTGCCGGGGAAGACCCTCAGGGCGAGGACCTCGTCGTAGACCTCCTCGCCGATCGCGCTCATCTCCGCGACCGACCACCCCCGGATGATCGACAGCGCCTCGTCGCGCACCGTCCGCATCTGCTCCTTGGACTCGCCGAAGACGTTGTACTTGAACTGCTCCCAGCCGAACCGCACGAGGTCGCGGTTCGTGAAGAAACCGCGTCGCTTGAGCCCGCGCGCGAGGTGGAACGCGCTGGCACCGCGGATGATCGTGTTGTCGACGTCGAAGAACGCCGCGATCCGCGTGCCGGGTTCGGGGGCAGGACCGGCAGTCACCTGTCCACTCTAGCGAGGCCCCTTCGCCGTCCCCAGTACGCCGCCGCGCGAGGTGGGAGACAGCGAGCGTCTGGAAGATGAACTTATTCTGACGACATGACAGAACGCGTCGTCCTGTACACCCGCCGAGGCTGCCACCTGTGCGAGGAGGGGCGCGGCGTCGTGACGCTCGTGTGCGGCGATCGCGCCGTGCCGTGGACGGAGATCGACATCGACTCGGACCCCGCGCTCAAGGAGCGATACGGCGACGAGGTCCCCGTCGTCACGGTCGACGGCGAGACGATCGGCTTCTGGCGCATCGACCCGACGCTGCTCGCGACCGCGCTCGACGCACACGAGGCCCGGTAGGGCGCGAGGCCGCCCAGGTCCGAGGTCACGCAGGAGCGCGCGGAGCGGGCTGTACCGCGCGCCCGCGAAGCCGGGAGAGAATAGCCGTATGCCTGTCGTCCATCTCCTGCGCCACGGCCACGTCTACAACCCAGACAAGATCCTCTACGGGCGCCTGCCAGGGTTCCATCTGTCCGAGGCCGGTCGCCGCATGGCGCAGGCCGTCGCCGACGATCTCCTCGCCCGCAACGTCGACATCCGTCGGGTCGTCGCGTCGCCGCTGCAGCGCGCGCAGGAGACCGCGGGCCCGATCGCGGAGGCATTCGGGCTGAGCATCGACACCGAGCCGCGCATCATCGAGGCCGGCAACGACTTCGCGGGCGGGCCGCTGCCGAGCGGCCCCAAGGACCTGCTGAACCTCAAGGCGCTGTGGATGCTGCGCAACCCGCTGCGCCCGTCGTGGGGCGAGCCGTACAAGGAGCAGACCGCCCGCATGTGGGCGGCGATGCGCGACGCGGCCGCCGCGACCCCCGAGGGCGAGACGATCATGGTCAGCCACCAGCTCCCGATCTGGGTCGCCCGCTCCACGTTCGAGCACCGCTCGCTCATCCACGACCCGCGCAAGCGCGAGTGCGGACTCGCCTCGCTCACGTCCTTCACCTTCGAGGGCACCGAGCCGGTCGGGATGGAGTACCGCGAGCCCGCCGCGCACATCGAGGTCCCTCGATGAAGCGTGGGTCGCGGCTCATCATCCTCGCCGCGATCGTCGTCGCCATCGTGCTCGCGCTCGCCGCGTGCGCGCCCGAGGACGCCGCCCAGTCGCCCGGCTACGTGAGCGGCGACGGTACCGTCACGATCTTCGGCGAGAGCGATCCGCTCGCGCTCACGGGCACCGCGTACGACGGCTCCGAGATCGACACCGCCGACTGGACCGGCGAGGTCGTCGTCATCAACGCCTGGTACGCGTCGTGCCCGCCCTGCCGCGCCGAGGCCGAGGACCTCGCGGCGCTCGACCGCGAGGACGGCGTGCGGTTCGTCGGCGTGAACTCGCGCGACAGCGCGGACACCGCGCAGGCCTTCGAGCGCACGTTCGGCGTCGACTACCCGAGCATCGACGACTCCGATGGCGCCGCGATGGCGCAGCTCCAGGGCGTCGTGTCGATCAACGCGGTCCCGACCACGCTCGTGATCGACCCCGACGGGAACCTGTACGCGCGCGCCGTGGGGCGGATCGAGGAGTCGACGCTGCGCTCGCTCGTCGAGGACGCGGCGGCCGAGTCCGGGGTCACGCTCGATCAGGGCGGCGCCGAGTCCACGGACGATGCGGAGGCCGGGGAGACGGACGATGCGGGGGCCGCCGAGTGACCCTTGCCTCCTCGATCGGCGGTGAGCTGGCGAACACCGTGCTGACCGGCTCGCTGCTCGTCGGCATCCCGGTCGCGATGCTCGCGGGGCTCGTGAGCTTCGCCTCTCCCTGCGTGGTGCCCCTCGTGCCCGGCTACCTCGGGTACGTGTCGGGGATGGCGGGTGCGGGCGTCGGAGCCAGCACCCGGGACAAGGCGAGCCGGCCGCGGCTGATCGCCGGCGCACTGCTGTTCGTCCTCGGCTTCTCCGTGGTCTTCGTCGCCCTCGGCTTCCTCGTGTCCTCGGCGGGCGCGCAGCTCCAGGAGCGGCTCGACATCGTCACGCGCGTGCTCGGCGTGCTGATCATCGTGCTCGGCTTCGGGTTCATGGGTGCAATGCCTTTCCTCCAGGCGGAGAAGCGCGTCCACGTGAGCCCGCGCGCGGGCCTGCTGGGCGCGCCGCTGCTGGGCGTGGCCTTCGGGCTCGGTTGGACCCCGTGCATCGGCCCGACGCTGTCGGCCGTGCTCACGCTCGGCCTCACCGAGGGCTCGGTGACGCAGGGGGCGATCCTCGCCTTCGCGTACTGCCTGGGGCTCGGGCTGCCGTTCATCCTGCTCGCCGCATGGTTCGAGCGCTCGGGGCGCGTGCTCGGATGGCTGCGTCGGCATCGTCTCGCGCTCATGCGCGTGGGCGGCGGCCTGCTGATCATCCTCGGCGTCGCGCTCGTGACCGGGCTGTGGGAGCGCTTCACCTCGCTGCTGCAGGGCTGGATCGACGGATTCTGGGTGGCGATCTGATGGGTGGCTGCTGATGGCGCGCATGAAGCTCGACAACTACGTCGTCGCGGACGCCCCGCGGCTGGGCCTGCGCGGCTGGCTGCGATGGATCTGGCGCCAGGTCACGTCGATGCGCGTCGCGCTGATCCTGCTCCTGATGCTCGCGCTCGCCTCGATCCCCGGGTCGGTGCTCCCGCAGTATCCGCAGGACGCCTCGGCCGCGCGCACGTTCGTCCAGGAGAACGGCTGGTGGGGCGAGCTGCTCGACGCGACCGGCTTCCTCGACGTGTTCGGCTCCGCGTGGTTCACGGCGATCTACGTCCTGCTGTTCGCGTCGCTGATCGGCTGCATCCTGCCGCGCATCGCGGTGTACTGGCGGGCTCTCATGAGCCCCGTCACGGCCGCGCCGAGCCGCCTCGATAGGTTCGAGCATCAGGACCAGGAGGAGATCGCCGCGGAGCGGGTTCCCGAGGCGTTCGACTCGGCGCGGGATATGCTGCGCCCCGACTTCCTCCCCGGGCTCACCGTGGGCAGGAACGAGCTCGCCCTGCGTAGCCCCGCGTGGCTGACCTCGCTCGTCGGCTGGCGGGTTCGCGTCGACGAGCGGGACCGCCGGGGCGGTGGCCGCGAGCTCGCGCTGTCCGCGAGCAACGAGAGCCTCCGCGAGCTCGGCAACCTGCTGTTCCACCTGTCGCTCGTGGGCATCCTCGCCGCGATGGCCATCGGCAACCTGCTCACGTACCGCGGCCAGGCGATCATCGTCGAGGGCGACTCGTTCACGAACGCCGTCGTCGACTACGACTCGTTCAGCTCGGGCGCGCTGTTCAGCGAGTCGAGCCTCGAGCCGTTCACCCTCACGCTCGACGAGCTCGACGCGCAGTTCTCGCTCTCGGGTCTGGCGGAGGGCTTCACCGCGCAGGTGACGCTCGCGGAGCCCGGCGAGGACGCCATCTCCACGGACATCCAGGTCAACCGCCCGCTCCAGGTTGCTGGCGGCAAGATCTACCTCCAGGGCAACGGCTACGCGCCCGAGATCTCCGTGACCGACGCGGACGGCAACGTCGCGTTCTCCGACGCGGTCCCGTTCATCCCCCAGGACGACGTCTACACGTCGACCGGAGTGATCAAGGTCCCCGACGTCACGAGCGGCGAGCAGCTCGGCTTCGTGGCGACGCTCCTGCCCACGGCGGGGGAGTCCGAGGGCTCGCTCGTGTCGCTGCACCCCGACCTCGCGAACCCCAGGCTCGTCGTGCGCGGCTACGTCGGAGACCTCGGACTCGACTCCGGCATCCCGCAGAACGTGTACGTCCTCGACGAGTCGCAGCTCAGCCCGCTGCGCGACGAGGAGGGCGACGTGTGGACGGTCGCGCTGAGCCCGGGCGAGAGCGTCGAGCTTCCGGACGGCCTCGGCACCTTCACGTGGGACGACACCGCCCGGTACGGCGCCTTCGACCTGCGTGCCGACCCGTCGCTGCCTTGGCTGCTCGCAGCCGCGATCGGCGCCGTGATCGGGCTCTCGCTGAGCCTGTTCGCGCCCCGCAGGCGGCTGTGGCTCGCCGCCTCGCTCGAGGCGGACGACGCGGGCGCGGTTACAGTGGTGCGTGCGGCCGCGATGGCCCCCGCGCACGACACCGCGGCCGCCGACCAGATGCATCGCGTCCTCGATGCGGCCACCGGCCGCCTGCGGCGCATCGAGGAGGAATGATGTCCCCGCAGTACCTTTCCGTGCTGACCCTGTGGTCCGCGACCGCGCTGTACGCCGTCGCGATGGTCGCGTGGTCCATCCGCCTGTCCCGGGTCGCCGACGAGCGCGCGCAGGAGCGCGCCGGCGCCGAGGCGCCCGCGCAGGAGCGCGTCGCCGTCTCCGCCGGTGCGTCGACGAGCGCCGAGGACGCCGCCGCGTCGTCCCACGCGGACGAGGCGGATGACTCGCGCAGCAGGGACGATGCGGCGGTCGCCGCCATGGCGGCGGGCGCCACCTCGTTCGTGGTCGATGACGGCGAGGACTCCGCGCCGCCGCGGTCCGCCGCGAACCGCGCGCTCGGCACCGCGCGCACCGCGATGTACCTCGGCCTGATCCTCCACGCCGTCGGCCTCGTCGCCCGGGGCATCGAGGCTGGGCACGTGCCGTGGTCGAACATGTACGAGTACACGATCACGGGCTCGTTCGTCGCGGTCCTCGTGTTCGCGATCGTCCAGTCGCGGCGCGACGCCGCCTACCTCGGCACCGGCGTGACCGGCTTCGCGACCTTCGTGCTCGGACTGGGGCTCACCCAGCTCTACGCCGCGTCGACGGGTCTGCGGCCCGCTCTGCAGAGCTTCTGGATCGTCATCCACGTCTCGATCGCGATCATCGCGACGGGCGTCTTCACCGTGGCCGCGGTCGCGACCGTGCTGCAGCTCATCCAGTACGGCAAGGCGGCCGGACGGTTCCGCTGGCTCGAGGCGGTGCCGAGCGCACAGAAGCTCGAGGCGCTCGCGTTCCGGCTCAACGCCGTGGGCTTCGTCCTGTGGACCTTCACCGTGATGACCGGCGCCGTGTGGGCCGAGCATGCGTGGGGCCGCTACTGGGGCTGGGACCCCAAGGAGGTCTGGTCCTTCGTCATCTGGGTGCTGTACGCCGCGTACCTGCACGCCAGGACGACGCAGGGGTGGATGGGCAAGCGCAGCGCCTGGCTGTCGCTCGTCGGCTTCGTCGCGCTGCTCATGAACTTCACCGTGGTCAACCTCTTCTTCCAGGGGCTCCACTCGTACGCCTGAGTCGCCTGGGCCTCACCGCCCGACTCCGGGCCGACGTCGGGCGCCCCGCACCGGCCGCGCCGCTAGGCTCGTCGCGTGAAGATCGCGTTCGTCCTGGATGACTCCCTCTCCAGGCCCGACGGCGTCCAGCAGTACGTGACGACGCTCGGCGCGGCGCTCGCGGACGCCGGGCACGAGGTCGTCTACGCGTGCTCGGGCGACGTGCGCGACGACCTTCCGTCGGTGTCGCTCACCGGCAACATCGCGGTCACCTTCAACGGCAACGGTCTCAGGACCCCGCGGCCCGCCTCACGGCGACGCCTGCGCGACTGGCTGCTCGCGACGCGTCCCGACGTGATCCACGTCCAGATGCCCCACTCGCCGTTCTTCGCGGGCCGCGTCGTGCGCGAGGCCAGGCGCGTGCTGGGAGGCGACGTCCGCATCGTCGGGACCTTCCACATCCTCCCCGACGGGCGCGTGAGCGAGATCGGGACCGCCGCGCTCGGCCGCGTGCTGAGCTCCAACCTGAGGATGTTCGACGCGTTCTCGGCCGTGTCCCAGCCCGCAGCGGAGTTCGCGCGCGCGACCTTCGGGATCGACTGCGCGCTCACCCCCAACCTGGTCGATGTCGACGCGTTCCGCGCCCAGGTGCGGACGCATCGTCCCGCTGCCACGGATCGTCCGCTCACGCTGTCCTTCCTGGGACGTTTCGTGGACCGCAAGGGCGCGCCCGAGCTGGTCGAGGCCGTCGCCGCGCTGCCCGAGGACGTGCGCGCGCGCATCCGGGTCCGCATGGGCGGCAAAGGTCCGCTGCTCGAGCCCGTCCGCACGCTCGTTGCCGAGCGCGGCCTCGCCGCCACCGTCTCCCTGGAGGGATTCGTCGCCGAGGAGGACAAGGCGCAGTTCTACGCGGACGCCGACCTCGCATGCTTCCCCGCGACCGGAGGGGAGAGCTTCGGGATCGTGCTCATCGAGGCGATGGCCGCGGGCGCGGGCGTCGTGGTCGGGGGAGACAACCCCGGCTATCGCTTCGTGCTCCAGGACGATGCGGTGCTCGTCGATGCGCGCGACGCCGAGGGATTCGCCACGGTGCTCGCCGGGCTCGTGCGCGATCCTGCGCGCCGGAAGGAGCTGCACGCCGCCCAGCAGGAGCGGGTGCGGGACTTCGACGCACCGGTCGCGCTCGCGGCCGCGCTCACGCTCTACGAGGCCTGAGGCCCGCTCAGCGCTCGGCGTCGCCCTCGAGGCGGCGTCGCCGCTCCTGCTCGCGAAGCCAGACCAGGTACTCGGGGTCGTCGTCGGGCGCCAGGGCACCCTGCTGGGTGCGAGGTTGTGATGCGCCCGCATTCACGAACTTGAGCGCGAGCCACGTGCCGGCCCCGATGTACGGGAACATCAGGATGATCACGATCCACGCCCACCGCGGCAGCCGGTGCGGCTCGGGATCCGGATGCTGGATCGCATCCGCGAGGCAGTACACCACCAGGGCGATGTACGCGAGGAACAGGATGATCCGCATGAGCGCACTGTAGCGGCTGGTAGGCCGCCGCGTTCGGGATCCGCTCAGCCTGGGGACAACCTCTCGCGGTGCGCATTCAGCTCCCCTCGGGGCGCTTGCCCTCCTCGCGCTTGCGGCGTCGTTCCTGCTGCTCGAGCCAGCGCAGGTAGTCCATGTCGTCGTCAGGGGCGACGGGGCCCTTGTTCTTGCCAGGCGAGTCCTCGAAGGGGTCCACGAAGCGCATGAAGAACCACGCGGCGGGGCCGAGGAACGGCACAAGGATCACGATCAGGTACCACGCCCACTTCGGCAGGCGATAGGGGCGCGGGTCCGTGTGCTGGTGGATGTCCACCACGCAGTAGACCGCGAGCGCCAGTGCTGCGAGGTACGGGAGATAACGCATGATCTGGACAGTCTAGATGCCGGTATCGTGTGGCCGCATGAAGGTCCTCTCGTACTGGGCCGCCCGCACCGGAATCTTCCTCGCAGTGGTGGCCGTCCTCTGGCTTCTGGACGTCCTCGACGTCGTCACGCTCGTCCTCGCCGTCGTGATCGCGTGGGCGATCGGCTACGTCGCGCTGCCCCGCATGCGTGCGGCCGCGCAGGTGCAGATGGAGGGCTGGGTGAGCCGTTCGGAGAAGGGCCTGCGCGACCTCGACGCCGAGGAGGACGCGGAGGCCGCGGGCCCCGACGCGAGCGACGACTAGCCGGAGACGAGCGTCGCCGCTGCGGTGATCAGGCCCACGACCATGGCGATCGCGCCGAGTGCGGCCAGGGCGCGGGCCACGTAGGTCAGGGCCGTGTCGGCGGCCGGAGCGGTCGTCTCCGCAGCCTCACCGGCGTCCACGGTCATCGTGTCTGTGCGCATGCTGCCGCACCTTCCCCTCAGTTCCCCTCAGTGCGCCCGGACGGAGCGCGGCGAACTACGTTACACCTGTCCAAAATCGAGAACGCCCACGTGCGCGTCGCGCGGTAGCACTCGCGGTAGCACCTCGGTAGCATGCGGAGGCATGAGCGTGAAGCTGAGCGTGTCCCTGCCCTCGGAGGATCTTGCGGTGATCGACGCTGACGTCGCCGAGGGGCGCGCCCGGAGCAGGTCGGAGGCCATCCATCTCTACGTGGTCCGGGCGCAGGCCGAGCGGACCGAGAGCCGCGTGGAGGCGCAGTTCATCGAGGCGCAGCGGGAGTGGCGCGAGAGCGGGCAGGCCGACGAATGGGATGCGGTCGCGGGTGACGGCCTGTGAGCCGCGGGTCGATCTGGACCGCGGATCTCGAGCCTGCGCAAGGGCGCGAGGCGAACAAGGTGCGCCCTGTCCTCCTCGTCGGGCGTGACGCCCTGATCCGCCGTGCACTCGCGGACGGCGGCACCGTCACCGTGGCGCCGCTCACGACCAGCATCGCCAAGGTGTTCAGCTTCCAGGTCCTCCTCCCCGCCGAGCGGTCGGGGCTCCCGCGGGACTCGAAGGTCCAGGCCGAGCAGCTCAGGACCGTGTCGACGGCCCGCCTGCTGGCTCAGGTCGGGCAGATCGACGAGGACCTCAACGTCGAGGTGGACGAGGCGATCCGGGTGTATCTCGGTCTTTGACCGCCGCAGCGAGCGGCCGCCGCCGGGGAACGACGAGGCTTGCGGCGCCGTGCGTCCCCCACGATCTTCATCGAATCTTCACAGGAACGCCCCCGTGCGCGTCGGGCGGCGCTGGTGTCCTGGGGTCAGAGAGAAGGAGGACGCCATGGACAGGAAGATTCTGGCCGCCGCGATCGTCGGCGGCACGAGCCTGGTGCTCGCGCCGGTCGCGGCGTGGGGAGCCGGCTACGTCGCGAACGAGGCGGCCCAGGACGATGCTGCGGTCGCCGACATCGGGGCGCGCGGCAACGGCTACGGGCTCGCCGACGCGGACGATGCGGGCAGCGGGACGACGGCTCGCGACCGGGACGGCGACTGCGACGACATGATGCGCGGAGGCACCGGGTCGAGCGGCTCGCGGTCGAACGGCTCGCGCGGCGGCGGCATGATGGCCGGCGGGATGACGGGCGGTGGCTACGGCGATGGATCCGCGGTGCTCGACCTGGTCGACGACGACATCAGCGACGCGGACGCTGAGGCGCTCGCGTACATGGTCGAGGAGGAGAAGCTCGCGCACGACCTGTACGTCGCGCTCGGCGAGGAGTGGGACCTGCGAGTCTTCGCGATGATCTCGCGCGCCGAGACCCAGCACACCGAGGCGGTCCGCTCCGTCCTCGATGCGTACGACCTCACCGACCCGACCGACGGGATGGACGAGGGCGAGTTCGTCGACGCCGACCTGCAGGAGCTGTACGACACCCTGCTCGCGCAGGGCCTCGAGTCCGAGGAGGACGCCCTCACGGTCGGCGCGCTCGTCGAGGAGACCGACATCGCCGACCTCCAGGATCGCGCGACCGACGAGGAGTCGGTGAGCCTGCTCTTCGAGCGGCTCGAGTCGGCGAGCGAGCACCACCTCGTGGCGTTCGTGAGGAACCTCGACGCCGCGGGAGCGGGCTACGAGGCACAGGTCCTGAGCGACGACGAGCTCGCCACGATCCTGGGGGAGTGAGCCCTCGGCGACCGTGACCGGGAACCCGATGCGGGCGAGGGGAGAAGTCCTACCGCCCGCATCGTCCCGTCAGATGGCGATACCGACCGCGAGCAGGATCCCGTAGGCCAGGCCGACGCCGCTCGTCGCGAGGAAGATCGGCGCGAGCGCGCGGCCCTCGAACGGGCCGCGCACGGCCAGGCCGATGAGCAGCGACGGCAGCGCAGTGATGGTCGCGAGCAGCGCCCACGGGTGAGCGAACGACACGATCACCGCGCACAGCAGCGGCGCCATCATGATGCCGAGGAACGCGTGCCGCGCGCGGGCGGGGCCGAGCTTCACCGCGAGCGTGCGCTTGCCCGTGAGGGCGTCGGTCTCGATGTCCCTGATGTTGTTGATCATCAGCATCGCGACGGACGAGAAGCCGACGCCCGCGGCGGCCACGACGGCCCACCACGTGATCTGACCGGCCTGCGCGACCATCGTGCCGAGCACGGCGACGAGGCCGAAGAACACGAAGACGGAGACCTCGCCCCAGCCGTCGTAGCCGTACGGCTTCGAGGAGCCGGTGTAGGTCCACGCGGCGACGATCGCGATCGCTCCGACGATCAGCCACCACCACTGGCCCGCGACGGCGGTGAGCCACAGGCCCAGCAGCGCGCCCACGCCGAACATGAGGAACGCCGCGCGCTTGACCGCGGACGGGGTGGCCTTGCCGGTCGCGACGAGGCGGTCGGGGCCGACGCGGTCCATGTCGGTGCCGCGCACGCCGTCCGAGTAGTCGTTCGCGAAGTTCGACGCGATCTGCAGCGAGACAGCGACCCCGAGCGCGAGGATCGCGATGAGGAGGCGGAAGCCGTCGACGGCGATCGCCGCGGCGGTGCCGACCGCGACCGGGGTGATCGAGGTCCACAGGGTCTTGGGTCGCGCGCCTGCGACCCAGTCCGACATCGTGGTCATGCGTCTCCGTTCGAGGCCTCGAGCAGGCGTCGTGCCTGCGTCCTGTCGATCTTCCCACTGTCGAGCCGGGGGAGGGACTCGACGGCGAGCACCTGCCTCGGCAGCTCGGCTGCCTCAAGGCGCTCGCGCGCGCCGGTTCCGGTGGGATCGTCGCCCCGAGAACGGCCGAGCGCCTCGCGGAATTCCACGAGCGAGGGCGTCTTCGCGCCGGGCGAAAGCACCACGAGCGCGCCCACGCGCGAGCCCCACTCCGCGTCCGGGACCCCGGCGACCACCGCATCGTCCACGTGCGGAAGCGCGAGCAGCGCCCGCTCGACGCGCAGCGGGTGGACGTTCACGCCCCCCGTGATGATCACGTCGTCCGCGCGGCCCAGCACGGTGAGGACTCCGCGATCGATCCGACCGAGGTCACGCGTGCGCAGCCACGTCTCGCCCTCGTGCGCCACCCACTCGTCAGGGTCCCGCACGGGGAGGCCCGCGTCGTCCGCGTAGCCGTCGGCGAGCATCGGGCCGGTGAGCAGGACGCGCCCCTCGTCGTCGATCGCGACCCTCGCGACGTCGAGCGGGACGCCGTCGTACACGCAGCCGCCCGCAGTCTCCGTCATCCCGTACGTCCGCACTACGGTGCCCGGCGCGTCGTCCCTGTGAAGCGCCGCGCCGCCGACCAGGATCGTGTCGAAGGCGCCAAGCGCCTCCCTGCCGAGGGGGGAGTCGAGGAGGCGTCCGAGCTGGGTCGGCACGAGCGAGACGTAGCGGCGCGCGCCGCCGGAAGCGGCCAGCGCGTCGACCCCGCGAGCGAATCGCTCGGGCGTGAACGGACCGGGCTCGAGCGCCTCGACGCGCGAGCCCGACAGCGTCGCGCGTGCCAGCACCATCGCACCCGCGATCCGGGTCGTCGGCATCGCGAGCAGCCAGTCGCCCGGCCCGCCAAGGCGGCGGTCGGTCGCCTCGGCCCCCGCGCGCAGGGCCGCGCCGGACAGGAGCACCTGGCGCGGCGCTCCCGTCGATCCCGACGTCGGCGCGGCGATGCCCGCGACGGACCCGGCCAGCGCGGCTGCCAGGGCGTCGGCCGGACCTGAGGACAGCGGCGCGTAGTTCACCTGGCTCAGCCTAGGCGGCACCTATGCTGACGACGTGACCAGCATGAGGGTGAAGGGCGGCGCCGCCGCCATGGCCGCGGTCGCGATCCTCCTGGCGGCGTGCGCGCCCGCCGTGGAGAGCTCGCCCGCCGTGACGACGAGCTACGAGTCCGAGGGCGTCCGCGCGTCCGTGCCCGCCGCCCCCGAGGAGCCAGAGCCCGAGGTCGTCTGGCCGCTCACCGGTCTCGACGCGTCGGACGCGACCGAGGAGGAGTACGGCAACCCCGCGCTCGCGATCAAGATCGAGAACTCCGCCGAGGCCCGGCCGCAGGAGAACCTCCAGTACGCGGACGTCGTCTATGAGGAGTACGTCGAGGCGGGCATCTCGCGCCTGGTGGCGATCTTCCACTCGCAGATGCCCGAGTCCGTCGGGCCTATCCGCTCGATGCGCCCGATGGACAAGAACATCATGGGCTCGTACCTGGGACCGCTGATCTTCTCCGGTGCGCAGAACGGCTTCATCTACCAGAACGCCGCGGCCGGCATCGTCCAGATCACCCAGGACCGCGGCGACTACGGCTTCTACCGGACCACCGACAAGTACGCGCCCCACAACCTGCACGGCTACCTGTCCGACTTCCTCGAGCAGGCGGGCGACACGACGACGCCGCCCGAGCAGTGGGCCTGGGCCACCGACATCGACGAGTCGACCGCGCAGAGCGAGGGCACCAGGGCCACGAACGTGTCGATCATCATGTCCGGCTGGGCGCACCCGAGCTGGGACTACGACAAGTCGACGGGGCTGTGGATGCGGTCCGAGTGGGACTCGCCGCACGTGACGACAGACGGCACGCAGATCTCCGCGACGAACATCGTCGTGCTGCGCGTGACGCTCACCACGAACCACTCCGGCGGCGGTTCGGGCGTGCCCGAGACGCTGCTCGCCGGCTACTCGGGGGAGGGCCAGCTGATCTCCGGCAACCGGGTCGTCGACATCGAGTGGTCCAAGGACGAGATGACCGACCCGATCGTCATGACCACGACGGACGGCGAGGAGGTCGAGCTCGCCCCGGGTCAGACGTGGGTCGAGCTCATCCCGCTGTCCGGATCGGTGACGATCTCCAAGTAGGGCCTGCGGGCGAGGGTGCCTCAGTCTCCTCGAGGAGGCATCGCGGCGGGTGTGACCCCTCAGTAAGCGTAGGGGTCAGTACGCGTAGGGAAACCTGGTCCAGTCGGGCGCGCGGTGCTCGAGGAACGCGTCGCGGCCCTCCTGCGCCTCATCCGTCATGTACGCCATGCGCGTGGCCTCGCCCGCGAACACCTGCTGGCCCGCGAGGCCGTCGTCCGCGAGGTTGAACGCGAACTTCAGCATGCGGATCGCCTGCGGGGACTTGGTCGCGATCTGCGCGGCGTACTCGAGGGCTTTGGCCTCGAGCTCCGCGTGCGGCACGGCCTCGTTGACCGCGCCCCAGGCCTCGGCGTCGGTCGCCGAGTACTCGCGCGCGAGGAAGAAGATCTCCCGCGCGCGCTTGTCTCCGACCTGGCGGGCGAGGAGCGCGCTGCCGTAGCCCGCGTCGAAGCTTCCGACGTTCGCGTCGGTCTGCTTGAAGCGCGCGTGCTCGCGGCTCGCGATCGAGAGGTCGCTCACGACGTGGAGGCTGTGCCCACCGCCGGCCGCCCAGCCGTTGACCGCCGCGATCGTCACCTTGGGCGAGTTCCGCATGAGGCGCTGCACCTCAAGGATGTGAAGGCGGCCGCCGTAGGCCGGCGCGTCGGCGGCCGAGCCCTCGTAGAGATAGCCGTCCTTGCCCCGGATGCGCTGGTCGCCGCCCGAGCAGAACGCGTGCACGCCGTCCGCCGCAGGGCCGTTGCCCGTGAGGATGATCGCCGCGACGTCGATGGTCTGGCGCGCATGGTCGATCGCACGGTAGAGCTCGTCGACGGTCTGCGGGCGGAACGCGTTGCGGACCTCGGGCCGGTTGAAGCCGATGCGCACGGCCGGCAGATCCTTCTCGCCGTCCTCGCCGCGCGCGACCCACCGGTGATACGTGATGTCCGAGTCCGGGAAGCCGTCGATCGCGCGCCACTGGCTGGGGTCCATCAGGTCCGACACCTGGGTGGGGATCTCGCTCATGCCGCCAGGGTAGTCGGGGCCCGCGCCGAGGCTCGCGACCGGGACGATGTGCGACGCCCCCCAACCGTTCCGCCCCGCGGTGCCGTGTATCCGGTAGACATGGCATCCGAGGGGGATGAATGAAGGACGAACCAGCGCTCGAGCACCTGCTCGAGCATCGCTACGCGTCGCTCGTGGGGTACGCGACGCTCGTGTCCGGCTCGCGCCAAGACGCGGAGGACTTGGTGCACGACGCCGTCGTGTCGGTGTTCTCCAAGAAGCGCCGCTTCGACTCTTTCGACCACGCGTACTCCTACGTGCTGCGCGCGATCGCGTCCAGGCACGTGGACGCGCGCCGCAGCTGGCTGCGACGGGTGAGCCGCGAGGACCGGGCGGCGGCGCTCGCGCCGCGCTTCGCCCCCGGGCCCGAGGAGTCGGTGGGGATGGACGATGCGGTGGTCGCCGCGCTCGCGACGCTGTCGCCTAGGGAGCGCGCCTGCGTAGTCATGCGTCATCTCGCGGACCAGTCCGTCGCCGACACGGCGCACGCGCTCGGCATCAGCGACGGCGCGGTCAAGCGGTACACCTCAGACGGGCTCGCGGCGCTGGTCGCCTCGGGACTCATGACGCAGGAGGTCGCCGACGCGGCGGCCGTCGAGAAGGTCGACGTCAAGATCGGAGGCGCGCGATGAACGAGTTCCACGACATGCTGCGCGGCGCGAGCGACGCCGCCGGTCACGGCGCCGCGGCGGACGGCGCCGAGCGGGCCTCGATCCGTCGGAGGGTCGGCGCCGGGCGCCGACGCCGGACGATGGGCACGGCGGCTGCGGCGCTCGCGGGCGTGCTGGTGGTCGGCGCGACGACCCTCGCGCTCGCATCGGGAGGGTCGCGCGACGCCGGTCCCGCGGCCTCGACGAGCACGCCGAGCCCCACCGCCGCATCGTCCCAGTCCGAGAGCGACGGTGTCCTGACCTTTGGCGACTCGTCGCTCGAGGGGGTTCCCGTGTCCATGGACCTCGCCGGCGGTGGCACGGTCGAGTTCGCCTCGTGGAGCAACGAGCAGTTCGCGGAGACGGGAATCGACATCCTCGACGTGCGCCCCGCGCTCGATCCCGTCCCCGCGGCGGACCTCGAGGGCTACGGCGAGGGCTGGGCGTTCGTCGAGGATGAGATCACTGACGATCAGGGAGCCGCAGCCTCCTCGGTGCTCCTGCTCGCCTCCCCCGACGGAAGCGTGGTCGAGGCGGCCGACCTCGTCGCGCTGGCCGACGAGCTCGGCCTCGGCGGCGGGCTCTACGTGCAGCAGGTCGCGTCCTCGACCGAGTCCCCGCAGGCCATGGTGGTGCTGTTCGGTGACGCCGGAACCGCGATCGTCTGGATGGACCTCGCCTCGGGCGACACATGGGCGTTCTCGCTCGGAGAGGGCGTCTACGTCGAGGCGATCTCGTGGAGAAGCGAGACGGAGTGGCTCGCGTGGGGCTACGCGGACGACACCCCTCTCGCGTTCGGTCTATCCGTCACCGGCGGAGCAGCAGCGCTGGGAGTCGACGACGCGTGGGTGCCGTGGACCAAGGGGATGACGGTACGGCAGGCGGTCTACACGCAGCCGGGGCTCGTGGTCCTGTACGACGTGGCGGAGGACACCACGGTGCTCGTGAACCGCGACGACACGGTCTACGTGGTGGAGGGCACGTGGGGCAATGTGATCGGCCGATCCGGCGACTGCTACCTCATCGAGTACCAGAACCTCCTCGGAGCAGAGTCCGAGGACGGCATCGGCTGCGTCGATGTCGCGACCGGGGAGGTGCTCGCCGCGGAGGATCTTCCGGCGCCGTCGGGCGGGTCTGGCTTGGCCTCGCTCGGCAACGGGTATCTGGAGGGGCCAGCGTTCGAATCGGGCGGTACCACGGCTGTCTGGTACCGGCCCTCTGGTGACACCGAGATCGAGGTCGATCCGGACGCGTCGGTGGGGTATGGCGGGAACGGCGACCTGGTGTGGCTCGATCAGGACGCTGTCGGAGTGATCGGAACAGACGCTGTGTACCGGGGAATCGACCTGCCGCTCGATGACGGAGGCCGGGACCACGCGGCATACGCCTACCCCGTCGGCTGAGCCGCGCGGGTCCCGTCGTCGAGAAGGGGGTCGACAAGACCCGGGCGGTCGAGGCCCGTGCGCCGCGCGGACATCTGAGGGACACACGCCCACCCCTAGAGTGTGCCCATGGAGTTCCGCCCGTTCCGAGTGCCGCTTTCGACCCGCTTTCGAGGGGTGACGGAGCGCTCGGGGGTCCTGATCCGCGGCACCGCGCCCGACGGCAGCGACGCGTGGGGCGAGTACTCCCCGTTCCCCGACTACACGCCCGAGAGGGCGAGCCGCTGGTGGGAGGCCGCGATGGAGGCCGCCCGCGGCCTGTGGCCCTCCCCGGTGAGGGACAGCGTGGCTGTCAACAGCATCGTGCCTGAGCTGCCCGCCGGCCGCGCCGCTCAGCTCGCGGTCGCGAACGGCTGCACTACCGCGAAGGTCAAGGTCGCCGGCACCGGCGGCCTCAAGGACGACGTGCGGCGTGTCGAGGCCGTCGCCCGCGCGCTCGGGCCCGAGGGCAGGGTGCGCGTGGACGCGAACGGCGCGTGGGACGTCGACACCGCGGTGACGTCGCTCGCCGAGCTCGACGCGGCGGCCCGCGCCGGAGGGGGTGAGGGACTCGAGTACGTCGAGCAGCCGTGCCGCACCGCCGCGGAGCTCGCCGAGGTGCGGCGCCGCACCGATGTGCTGGTCGCGGCCGACGAGTCCGTCCGCATCCCCGGCGACGCGGACGAGGTCATGCGCCTCGGCGCCGCCGACATCCTCATCCTCAAGGCCGCACCCATGGGCGGTGTGCGCGCGTGCCTCGACGTCGTCGACCGCTACGACGTGCCGATCGTCGTCTCGAGCGCGATGGAGTCCTCGGTCGGCCTCGCGGCGGGCCTCGCGCTCGCGCTCGCCCTGCCGGACCTGCCGTACGCGTGCGGCCTGGGCACGAGCGAGCTGCTCGCCAGGGACACCGTGGCCGTGCCGCTCGTTCCCGAGAGTGGAAGGATGCGGATGAGGCCGATGGAGGTGATCGTGTGAGTGCGACGCTCCCGTCCGCGTCCTTCGCGCGCGAGCTGATCGCGGCGCTCGCGGTCCACGGCGTGCGCGACTACGTGCTGTGCCCGGGATCGCGGTCCGGCCCGCTCGCCCACGCGCTCGCGGCCGCCGCGAGCCCCGACCGGCCCGCGCTCGCTCCCAAGATCGACCTGCACGTCCGCATCGACGAGCGTGCCGCCGGCTTCCTCGCGCTCGGCATCGCGCGCGCCCACATCGCCGCGGGCGAGCCCCGCCCCGTCGCGATCGTCACCACGTCCGGCACCGCCGTCGGCAACCTGCTGCCCGCGGTGATGGAGGCGCATCACTCGGGAGTGCCCCTCCTGCTGCTCACTGCCGACAGGCCCGGTGAGCTCAAGGGTGTCGGCGCCAACCAGACGACGGATCAGGTGGGGATCTTCGCCTCCTTCGTGCGGTGGGCCGCGGAGTCGGCCGCGCCGACCCCGCGCGAGGGCGAGGGCCGCGCGGCCCGCCTGGCAGCGCGCGTGGTCGACGCCGCGATCGGCGCCGACGACGAGCACGACAGCCTGCCCTGCATGGGTCCCGTGCACGTGAACCTCGAGTTCCGCGCGCCGCTCCAGGACGACGGGGGAGCGTGGCCGATCGTCAAGCGCGAGCCCATCGTCCGCGCGCGGCGGCGTTCGATCGGGCTCATCGATGCCCTCAAGGGCACCGGCTCGATGCACCTCCCGGACAAGAAGCGCGGAGTGGTCATCGCGGGCGACGGTGCGGGGGACGATGCGCGGCGTCTCGCCGAGGCTCACCGCTGGCCGCTGCTCGCGGAGCCCACCTCGGGCGCGCGCACGGGCGAGTGCGCGATCCCCGGCTACGTGGACTTCCTGCGCTCCGAGCGAGGCCAGACAGTCTCGGGAGAGACGTCGATCGTCGTCGTGGTCGGACGCCCGACGCTCACCCGCGAGGTGCAGAAGCTGATCGGCACCGCCAAGGACCTGCGCGTCGCGGGCCATGGCGCCCGCTGGCGCGAGGCGCCGCGGCATGCGACCAAGGTCGTGGGCCGGGTACCCGACGAGTGGTTCGAGCGCGACCTCGGCGCGGCGGAGCCGGACGATGCGTGGCTCGACTACTGGCGGGCCGCGCCAGTGCCTTCCGTGTCCGGCTGGTGCGCGGACCGGGTCGCGGCCGAGGTGGTCGCGTCGCTCGGCCCCGACGACGTGTGTGTGGTCGGCTCGTCAGGGCCGATCCGTTCGCTCGATCGGGTTGCGCCGGCCTGGGAGCCCGGGGCTGCGCCGACGCTGATCGCGAACCGCGGCCTCGCGGGCATCGACGGCACGATCGCGACCTCGATGGGCGTCGCGCTCGCGTCTCGCGGCCGGGTGACGGCGTACATGGGCGACGTGACGTTCCTGCACGACGTCGGAGGGCTGCTGGTCGGCCCGCGCGAGCGACGTCCCGACCTGCGCATCGTCGTTGCCAACGACGGCGGCGGCACGATCTTCGGTCGTCTCGAGCACGCCGGCGCCGACCCTGACGTGGTCGAGCGCGTCTTCACGACGCCCCACGGCGTCGACATCGCGCCGCTCGCAGCTGCGTACGGCGCTCGTCATCTCGCGGTGGACGATGCGGCGGCCCTTGCGTCGGCGCTCGCCTCGCCCGTGTCGGGCGTCGAGATCGTCGAGGCGCGGCTCACCCCCGCGCCGGCCGATCCCGGGGCCGAGTCCACGGGGCACGACGCCGAGGCGACCGGGGAGATCCCCCAGGTCGGCAGCGACTCTCGCCCCGGCGGGGCCAGGTGAGACCCATCCGCGGGCCCCGCTTCTGGGGCGGGCTGACGGCAGTGCTGAGCGTCGTCGTCGTGGGTGGGCTGCTCGCGCTGACCCTGCCGTACGTGCTCGAGGGTCGCGACGATGCGGCGCCCGCCTCGGCCGTTGCGTCCGCCTCCGACCCGTCCCCGACCGCGTCGGCTTCCGCATCGTCGGTGCCGGCTGCCACGACAACGGGGGACTACGCAATGGATTACCAGGCGCTCGAGGCGGTCGGTGAGGGCTGGGCGCTCGCGACCGCCGTCGACGACGCCGGTGCCGTGACGCTCATGGCGATCGACCCCGTCGGCGATGTCTATCGGGGCGTGTCCCTGCCCGAGGGCTCCGAGCTCCTCGGATGGCTCGCGACCGCCGAAGCCGTGGTCTACGACCCGTCAACGACCGAGATGTACGAGGTCGTGATCGTCGACGGCAAGAAGACCTCCTTCGGCGAGGGATGGGAGGATCCCGAGATCGCGATCCCCGCGGACGGTTCGGTCGAACGGATCTTCGTGGTGGCTGGACCCGATGGCGAGCGCGCCGTCAGCGCCGTCGACACCCTCACCGGCGACGTTGACGACGTCGCGGACGCAGCGGACCGTAGCAGTCCGGTCTCGAGCGCCGACGGCGCGACCGTGCTCACGGTCGTCGGCGAGTCCCCGGTCGATGTCGTCGCGTCCTCGTCCGGCGCCGCCGACTCGTCGCTCGGGGCGCCGCTCGGCGGGACCGACTGCGCGCCGTACGCGTGGGAGGCGGACCGCCAGGCCATCGTCCTCTGCGCCGACTCCGAGACGACCGTCTGGGCCCTCGAGGCGACCACCGGAACCTATGCGCAGGCGGCGACCCTCGCATCGTCCGGGGACCTCGCGCTCGCCGCGTCGGGCTCGCGTGTGCTCGTCGCCGGCGGGGTCTACGGGGTCGATGGGACGCTGCGCTACGAGCTGCCTGGGGACGTGGACGACGCGACCGCCGGTGCCTTCAGCGGGACGACGCTCGTGCTGTGGTCGCCTGGCGACGATGGACTGCCCGACACGATCGCGCTCGTGAAGTCGACGGGCGACCTCTCGGGAATCGCCTCGGTGCCCGACGGCTACGTGGGATTCGCCCAGGTGGTTCCCGCCGCGGCCTACTTCGAGTAGGGGTACGTTGGCGGGGTGTCAGATCCTCGCTCCGAACCAGACTGGGTGCGCCATGCCCTCTGGTGGCACGTCTATCCGCTGGGATTCACGGGAGCGCCGGTGCGTCCGGTCTCTGTGGCGCCGCTCGAGCATCGGCTGCCGCACCTCGAGGGGTGGCTCGACCACCTGATCGAGCTCGGGCTGTCGGGCCTCGCGCTCGGGCCGATCTTCGCGTCGGAGAGTCACGGCTACGACACCCTCGATCACTACGCGATCGATCCGCGGCTCGGCGACATGGCGGACTTCGAGTCGCTCGTGGCGGCCTGTCACTCGCGGGGGATCCGCGTGATGCTCGACGGGGTCTTCAACCACGTGGGTCGCGGGCATCCGGCCTTCCGCGACGTGCTCGTGAAGGGCCCGTCGTCCCCGTACGCGGACTGGTTCCGGCTCGAGTGGCCCGGCGGGCCCGAGGCATGGGCGCCGGGGATGGAGCCTCACTACGCGGACTTCGAGGGTCACGGCGCGCTCGTGGCGCTCAACCATTCCTCGCCTGCCGTCGTGGATCTTGTGGCTGACGTGATGGGCTATTGGCTCGAGCGGGGGGTGGACGCGTGGCGGCTCGACGCCGCGTACGCCGTGCCCGTGGACTTCTGGGCGTCCGTGGCCGAGCGTGTGCGCGCCTCCCACCCGGATGCGTATCTCATGGGCGAGGTGATCCACGGTGACTACGCGTCGTTCGTGGTCTCCGGCGGCCTGGACTCCGTGACGCAGTACGAGCTGTGGAAGGCGACCTGGTCCTCGCTGAACGACTCCAACATGCACGAGCTCGCGCACTGCCTGGGACGGCACGACGCCTTCCTGGAGGATTTCGTGCCGTTCACGTTCATCGGCAACCACGACGTCACCCGCATCGCGTCGAGGCTCACCGACGCGCGCCACCTCGAGCATGCGGTCGTGATCCTCGCGACGCTGCCCGGCACCCCCGCGGTGTACTACGGCGACGAGCACGCGCTGCCCGGCATCAAGGAGGACCGCGCGGGAGGGGACGATGCGGTGCGTCAGGCCTTCCCCGTGTCGCCCTCGGAGCTGGCCGGGGTGGGGGAACACTCGGTCGCGGTACACCGAGAACTGTTGGCGCTCCGGCGGAGGCTGCCGTGGCTGCATGACGCGCGAGTGTCGGTGCTGTCCGTGACGGATTCCGACATCGTCTACGCGTGCGTCGGTTCGGCTGGTTCCGACGAGCGGGTGATCGTCGCGCTGTCCGTCTCGGACTCCGAGGTGCGGCTCTCCGTGCCGGGTGCCACGCACGTGCTGGCCGGGTCGTGCTCGCTCGAGGGTGCAGGCCCGGACGATGCCTCGGTCAGGCTCGGGGCGCACGGGTGGTGCGTGCTCGCGGGGTAGGGCTCGGGAGTGGGGCGGGTCGGGAAGCCCGCTAGCGTCGCGACCCGTGTGCTCGTGGAACTCGCGCGGGCGCGACGTTCGGCGCGAACGTCACCCGTTTTGTCCGGAATGTCAGACCCCGGTGATGGAATATACCCATGACCGAGACGAGCCAGATGGGCGAGGCGATCGCCCAGGCACAGGCAGCGATGGCGGCCGTGCGAGCGCTCGTCGGCGGTGTCGAGTCGTGGCCGCAGCAGGAGTTGCTCGGGTGTCAGCGTGAGGTGTTCGCACTCCGTCGCGAGATCGACGTCGTGACCTCATGGATGGCCGCGGAGACGACGCGACGCTCGGAGGTCGAGAAGGGCGTGGGCCTCGCGCGCGGTCAGGGGCATTCGTCCGCCAACAGTCTGATCACCGAGGCCTCGGGCGGCTCGATGGCCGAGGCCGGTCGGCAGGCCCGTGCAGGCAAGGTCATGGCCGACGCGAAGCGCGCCCAGGAGAGTGACGATGCGCTCGAGACTGTTGGCGACGACGAGGCGTTGGACTTGGGTGGTTTGCCCGAGCCGACCGGGCCGGTCTTCCCCGTGGTCGCCGAGGCGATCATGAGCACGCAGCTGTCGTTGGAGTCCGCAGACGTGATCATCCGCGCGCTGGAAAGGGTGGCCGACATCGTCGACGCAGAAGATCTGGCCGCGTGGGAGGCGCGTGTCGTAGCGAAGGCGATGGGCCTGCCGCTGGCACAGGTGCGGCGCCTGGTGGCATCGGCCGAGGCCGCGGTGAGCCCCGACAAGCTCAAGGAGCGTGAGGCACAGGCCTTCGAGCGGCGGTACCTCACGATGAGCCCTCAACCCGACGGATCGATGAAGATCACCGCGCTGCTCGACCCCGTCTCCGCTGCCCCGGTCCGCGCCATGATCGACCACATCGTCCGCGACGCCTTTCAGCAGCGCCGTGACCAGCGTATGAGCGAGGGAGACGGTGGGGAGGGAGGCTGTGGCGCGGGGAACCCGACACCGGAGGCTCCCGCCGCGACCGCTCCTCAGCTGCGCGCAGACGCGCTCGTGCATCTTGCGCGCCACGCCCAGGGATGCGAGGACTCTCACGCCGGCGTCAGGACGACCGTCGTCGTCCGTCTGTCACTCGCGGATCTTGAGTCCGGGGAGGGCCTGGCGGAGGTGGACGGCGCCCACACGCCGATCTCGGTCTCCGCCGCACGTCAGCTCGCCGCCGACGCCGAGCTCATCCCCGTCGTCCTCGGCGGCGAAGGCGAGGTGCTGGACCTGGGAAGAAGCCAACGGCTTTTCACCCGTGCCCAGCGGCTGGCGTTGGCCGAACGCGACGGCGGATGCGCCAGATGCTTCGCCCCGCCCTCGTACTGCGAGGCGCACCACATACGGTTCTGGGACAAACATGGCGGACCTACCGACCTGTCGAACGGCGTCCTCTTGTGCCGTGGCTGTCATGGCGACATCCATCACCGAGGGTGGCAGGTTCAGGTTCGCGACAACCGTGTCTACTCGATCCCACCCCGACACGTCGACCCCGCACGAACCCCCAGGCTCGGTGGACGCGCGCGCCTCGATGCGGCGGCGTGACCGCGTGGCGTGCGTGGCGTGCGTGGATGCGGCCACTGGGCTGCCAGGCAGGACAGTTTGCAGTTCAGCCCAGACCGAGCGCCTGGCGCATCGGCTCCAGCTTCGCCTCCGACTCCGCCCACTCCGACGCCGACTCGGACGCCGCCACGATGCCGCAGCCCGCGAACATCCTGACCTTGCGCGGGTCGCTGGCGTCGATCTCCGCCGAACGCAGCCCGATGCAGAACTCCCCGTCGCCCGCCGCGTCGATCCAGCCGACCGGCCCCGCGTAGCGGCCGCGGTCCCAGCCCTCGAGCTCATCGATCATGCGCGCCGCTGCCAGGGTCGGTGTCCCACAGACGGCCGCGCTCGGGTGCAGCTCCCGGACCATCTCCAGCACCGTCGCCGCGTGGTCGAGCGAGCCCGTGATGTCCGTCGCCAGGTGCATGACGTTCGGCAGGTGCAGCACGAAGGGTTCGTCGGGCACGTTCACCGACGCGCAGTGCGACGCGAGCACCTGCGTCACCGACCGCACCGCGTAGCCGTGCTCCTCGCGGTCCTTCGACGAGTGCGCGAGCGACGCCGCGCGGGCCAGATCGGCCGTCTCGTCACCGGTGCGGCGGATCGTGCCCGCCAGCACCCGCGACGTGACAAGACCGTGGTCCACGCGCGCCAGCAGCTCGGGAGTCGCCCCCACCAGGCCATCGACGTGGAACGTCCAGCAGCCGTCGTAGGCGCGCGCGAGCGTCGGCATGACCGAGCGCGGGTCGACCGGGGCCGCCGCGGTGGCGTTCACGGCGCGCGCCAGCACGACCTTGTCGACCTCGCCCTGGCGGATGCGCGCGACCGCCGAGTCGACCGCCGCGTCCCACGCCTCGCGATCGCCCGGCGCCTGCGTGAGGGTCGGCAGGGCTGGGGGTGCAGAGGCGTTGCCGAGAGCATCCGCCAGGTCGGGGGAGCGGCCGTGCGATCCATCCGTCGAGATCTCCGTGAGGAAGCCTCGGCCGTCGCGCACACCCAGCACGTAGCGAGGCACGATGAGCGCGCCCCCATGACCTGAGCCGTCGGCGAACGAGAACGAGCCGAAGGCGACGAGGCCCGAGCCCTTGATGCGCGCATCGTCCCTGACCACCGCGTGGCGGGTGATCCGGCGCCACCACGTCGACGCATCGTCGATGCGGGACGAGCCGCGCGACTCGAAGCGCGCCACCTCGCCCCAGCCGACCATCCCCTCGCCGCGGCGCACCCACGCCATCCCGCCCGGTGGCACGAGCGCGAGGAGATCGTCGGGGGCCTCGACCGCGACGGTGCGGGCGGCCAGCGTCGGCATGGCGGGAAGCTGCAGGGTCACACCGCCAGCCTAGGGCGGCGACGGGAGCGGACCGGACGATGCGGGGGCTCGGTGGGACGTTGGCGGTGGCGGGGCGGCGTGGGAGCGGACGATGCGGGGGTGGCGGCGGTGGGGTTCTTGGCGGTTGGGAGTGCGCGACGCGGTTAGGGTGGCGAGCATGGTTCTTGCGATGGCAGGTGGATTCGCCGTGACGGCGGGCGCGGGCCTTCTGGTGGTCCTGCAGAAGCACCGGGTCGGCGCCGCGATCCTTGTCGTCCTCGGCGTGCTCGCCACGATCGGGCTGTCCGAGACGCGCGGCGTCGTCGTGCGCGGCGCCTGGGTCGAGGGCCTGCTTGTCGGGCTTCCCGTCCTGATCGCGGCCCTGTGGTGGCTCGGTAAGCGCGAGCGGCGGGCGTCCGATTCGCCCGGATCCCGTGAGCCCGAGGCCTGAAGGATCGGAAATCCGTGTCGGAGCACCCCTCTAGGACGTTTAACCTAGGACGGTGAAGACCGAGGCAGACGTCATCGTCGTGGGCGCAGGCCCCGGTGGCGCTGCCGCCGCCAGATATTTGGCGAACGAGGGCTTCGACGTCATCGGGCTCGAGAAGTCGCGCTTCCCTCGCGAGAAGGTCTGCGGAGACGGACTCACCCCACGCGCGGTCAAGGAGATCCAGCTCATCGGGCTCGAGACCCCCCGCGAGGAGGGGTGGATCCCCAACTACGGATTGCGGATGGTCGGCGGTGGGCATCGCCTCGAGTTCCCGTGGCACGAGCTCGAGTCCTTCCCGAACTACGGCCTGAGCCTTCCCCGCGCGCAGTTCGACCACCGTCTCGCCGAGCACGCCCGCGCCGCCGGCGCGGACGTCCGCGAGGGCTGGCACGTTGACGCGCTGCTGATTCGCGACGCCCAGGGCGAGTTCGTCGTCGACTCCGACAGCGCCGAGAGGGCCGCCGCCGTCCGGCCAGGGGGAGAGGCCCGCGTCGTCGGCGTCGTCGCCCGCCAGACCGACGAGAAGGGCCGCAAGGTCGGCGAGCCCACCGAGTTCCGCGCCCCCCTGGTCATCTCCGCCGACGGCGTGAGCGCGCGCCTCGCGCTCGGCCTCGGCCTCGAGCGCAAGGTGAACCGCCCCATGGGCGTCGCCGTCCGCACCTATATGGAGACGCCCCGTCACGCCGAGGAGTGGATGGAGGGGCACGTCGAGATCTGGTCCGGCGAGCGCGGCAACTCTGACATGCTTCCCGGCTACGGCTGGATCTTCCCCCTCGGCGACGGCACCGCCAACGTCGGCCTCGGCACGCTGTCGGCCAAGGGCACCCCGTCCGGCCTCGACCACCGCGGCCTCATGAAGGGCTGGCTCGAGCACTCCGCCAAGGACTGGGATTTCGGCGACCAGATCGGCGGCATCAAGGGCGCCGCGATCCCCATGGCGTTCAACCGTCAGCCCCACTACGTCCCGGGCATGATGCTCGTGGGCGACTCCGGTGGCATGGTCAACCCGTTCAACGGCGAGGGCATCGCCTACGCCATGCAGGCCGCGCGCCGCGCCACCGAGGCGGCCGTCGCCGCCCGCGAGGCCGGGAGCGACGACGCTGCCCGCGAGCAGGCGCTCGCGGCGTACGCGCGAATGATGAAGGACGACCTCGGCGGGTACTACTCGCTGGGGAGGGTGTTCGCCTCGTTGATCGAGCACCCGACAGTGATGAGCATCTGCGTCAAGTACGGGTTGCCTCGTCCACTGATCATGGAATTTGTCTCTAGACTGCTGGCAGACGTCTATGAACCCCGGGGCGGAGCCTGGTCCGACAAACTGTTGTCGGCCATGGTTCGAGTCGCGCCGGCGGCCTGACGCGACAACGACTGTCGGACCCCGGGAGGGATAGCGCAAGTGAACCCCTATGTACCGATCCTTGTCATGGTCGGCATCGCTGCCGTCATGGCGGTGGCTGGCCTTGCCGCCAGCCGTGTCCTGGGTCCGCACCGCGACAACGCCGCGAAGCTCGACCGCTACGAGTCGGGCCTCGAGCCGACCCCCCTCGCGAAGGGCGGCGGTCGCATCCCGGTGAAGTACTACCTCACCGCGATGACGTTCATCATCTTCGACATCGAGGTCGTGTTCCTCTATCCGTGGGCCGTCGCCCACGACGCGCTCGGCTGGTTCGGCCTGATCGCGATCATGACCTTCCTCGCCCTCATCACGATCCCCTTCGTGTACGAGTGGCGCCGCGGCGGATTCGATTGGGAGTGATCTGATGGGAATCGAAGAGAGCGCACCTCCGTTCATGCTCGGCACCGTCGAGTCCTTCGTGGGCTGGGCCCGCGCCGGCTCGATGTGGCCCGCCACCTTCGGCCTCGCGTGCTGCGCGATCGAGATGATGGGCACCGGCACCTCGCGGTTCGACATCTCACGCATCGGCTCCGAGGTCTTCCGCGGCTCGCCGCGCCAGGCCGACGTGATGATCGTCGCCGGCCGCGTGTCCAACAAGATGGCCCCGATCGTCCGCCAGGTCTACGACCAGATGGCCGACCCCAAGTGGGTGCTGTCGATGGGCGTCTGCGCCTCCTCGGGCGGCATGTTCAACAACTACGCGATCGTCCAGGGCGTCGACCACGTCGTGCCGGTCGACATCTACCTGCCCGGCTGCCCGCCGCGCCCCGAGATGCTCATCAACGCGCTGCTCGAGCTCCAGGAGCAGGTCAAGAGCACCCCGATGGGTCGCAACCGCCGCGAGATCGCGGCCGCAGCCGAGGCCGCGGCGCTCGGCGCGACGCCGACCTCCGACATGAAGGGACTGCTGCGTTGAGCGAGAGCAAGGACCTTGCCGGCGCCGACGGCACGCCCGTGGCGCCCGAGGGTCGCACCCTCATCAACGTCCGCCAGGGCATGTTCGGCGGCCCCGGTGGCGACACCTCGGGCTACGGCGGCCTCAAGCGCGTCATCGAGATGCCCGGCGCGACCGAGCGCCCCTACGGCGAGTGGTTCGATGGCGTGGTTGACGTCCTTGAGGAGCTGCTCGGCGACAAGGCGTCGGAGGCGATCACCGCGGTGGTCGTCGACCGCGGCGAGCTCACGCTCCACATCGCGCGCGAGCACCTGCTGGAAGTCGCTCGACACCTGCGCGACGACCAGGACCTGCGCTTCGAGATGTGCCTGGGCGTCTCCGGCGTCCACTACCCGGCCGACGCGGGCAGGGAGCTGCACGCGTGCTACCCGATGCAGTCGATCACGCACAACCGTCGTCTGCGCGTTGAGGTCTCGGTCTCCGAGGACGACCCGCACATCCCGTCGATCACCGCGATCTACCCGATGAACAACTGGCACGAGCGCGAGACGTACGACTTCTTCGGCATCGTCTTCGACGGCCACCCCGCGCTCGCCCGCATCGAGATGCCGGACGACTGGGTAGGCCACCCGCAGCGCAAGGACTACCCGCTCGGCGGCATCCCGATCGAGTACAAGGGCGCCGAGGTCCCGTCGCCCGACCAGCGGAGGCAGTACCGATGACCCACGAGCAGACCATGCCGCAGGCGACCGGACCCGACTTCCACGACCCGGACGCCCCCGAGTTCACCGCGTACGGCGGCGACTGGAGCGAGATCGCCGACGAGGCCGCCCGCCTCGGCCAGCAGCGCGTCGTCATCAACATGGGCCCCCAGCACCCGTCCACGCACGGCGTGCTGCGCGTGATGCTCGAGATCGAGGGCGAGACCGTCACCGAGGCCCGCGCGGGCATCGGCTACCTCCACACCGGCATCGAGAAGAACATGGAGTTCCGGACGTGGACGCAGGGCGTCACGTTCGCGACCCGCATGGACTACGTCGCCTCGATGTTCAACGAGGCCGTGTTCTGCCTCGGCACCGAGAAGCTGCTCGGCATCACCGACGACGTGCCCGAGAAGGCCAACGTCCTGCGGGTGCTCATGATGGAGCTCACCCGCATCGGCTCGCACCTGGTCGCGATCGGCACCGGCGGCAACGAGATGGGCGCCACGACCGTCATGACGACGGCGTTCATCGGTCGCGAGGACACGTTCCGCGTCATCGAGATGCTGACCGGCCTGCGCACGAACAACGCGTACATCCGTCCCGGCGGGGTCGCTCAGGACACCCCCGAGGGCTTCACGCAGTACGTGCGGGACATGATCCCGCTCGTCAAGCAGCGCCTCGACGAGCTCGCGGACATCCAGCTGAAGAACCCGATCTTCATCGGGCGCCTCAAGGACGTGGCCGTCCTCGACCTCGCGCCCGCGATGTCGCTCGGCGTCACCGGCCCGATGCTGCGCTCGACCGGCGTGCCCTACGACGTCCGCAAGTCGGACCCGTACTGCGGGTACGAGGACTACGACTTCCAGGTGCCGACCTCGACCGACCGTGACGCCTACTCGCGCGTGATCCTCCGCCTCGAGGAGTGCTACGAGTCGCTCAAGATCGTCGAGCAGTGCGCCGCGCGTCTCGAGGAGCTCGAGGGTGCGCCCGTCATGGTCGCCGACAAGAAGATCGCGTGGCCGGCCCAGCTGTCCCTCGGCTCCGACGGCCAGGGCAACTCGCCCGAGCACATCAAGCACATCATGGGCGACTCGATGGAGGCGCTCATCCACCACTTCAAGCTGGTGACCGAGGGCTTCAAGGTCCCCGCGGGCCAGGCCTACGCCGCGGTCGAGAACCCCAAGGGGCTGCTCGGCTGCCACGTCGTCTCCGACGGCGGCACGAAGCCGTGGCGCGCGCACTTCCGCGACCCCGGCTTCAACAACCTGCAGGCGCTCTCGATCCTCACGCAAGGCGGCCAGGTCGCCGACGTCGTGGTCGCGATCGCCACGATCGACATGGTCCTGGGAGGCGTCGACCGATGACCTACGACGAGTCCACGCTCGAGAAGCTCACGGCCGACGCGGCCGAGGTGCGCGGCCGGTACCCGGTCGAGCGCTCGGCGCTGCTGCCGCTGCTGCACCTGGTCCAGTCCGTCGACGGCTACGTGTCGCCCGACGGCATCCAGTTCTGTGCCGACCAGCTCGGCCTGACCGCGGCCGAGGTGAGCGCCGTCGCGACGTTCTACACCCAGTACAAGCGCCGTCCCAACGGCGAGTACCAGGTGGGCGTGTGCACCAACACGCTGTGCGCGGTGATGGGCGGCGACGAGATCTGGAAGCGCGTGTCCGAGCGCTGCGGCGTCGGCCACGACGAGACCACCGAGGACGGCAAGATCTCGCTCGAGCGCCTCGAGTGCAACGCGGCCTGCGACTTCGCCCCCGTGGTGATGGTCAACTGGGAGTTCTTCGACAACATGACGCCCGAGACGGCGCTCCAGCTCGTCGACGACATCCTCGACGGCAAGGCGGTCAAGCCCAGCCGCGGCCCGGACGAGGTGCCGACGTTCAAGGAGGTCTCGCGCGTGCTCGCGGGCTTCGAGGACGGTCGCGCCGACCAGGGAGTCGGCGCCGGCGAGCCCACGCTCGCGGGCCTTGAGACCGCCAAGGAGCAGGGCTGGACCTTCGAGGGAGGTGCGAAGTGACCGAGCTCGCCCCCGTCCTGAGCGCGAACTGGGACCAGGAGCAGTCCTGGAAGCGCGACACCTACGTCAAGGGTGGCGGCTACTCCGCCCTCAAGAAGGCCCTGGGCCTCGAGAAGACCGACCTCGTGCAGATGGTCAAGGACTCGGGCCTCCGCGGACGCGGCGGCGCGGGCTTCCCGACCGGCATGAAGTGGGGCTTCCTGCCCCCGGACGACGGCAAGCCGCGCTACCTCGTGGTCAACGCCGACGAGTCCGAGCCGGGCACCTGCAAGGACATCCCGCTCATGATGGCCAACCCGCACGTGCTGGTCGAGGGTGTCGCGATCACGTCCTACGCGATCGGCTGCAACCACGCCTTCATCTACCTGCGCGGCGAGGTCGTCCACGTCTACCGCCGCCTGCTGCAGGCCGTGCGCGAGGCGTACGAGGCCGGCGACCTGGGCAAGAACATCCACGGCTCGGGCTTCGACCTCGACGTCACCGTCCACGCGGGCGCCGGCGCCTACATCTGCGGCGAGGAGACCGCGCTGCTCGACTCGCTCGAGGGTCGCCGCGGCCAGCCCCGCCTCAAGCCCCCGTTCCCGGCCGTCGCGGGCCTCTACGCGCGCCCGACCGTCGTCAACAACGTCGAGTCCGTCGCCTCGGTCCCCGCGATCGTGAACAACGGCGTCGAGTGGTTCACCTCGATGGGCACCGAGCGCTCGAAGGGCCACGGCCTGTTCTCGCTGTCGGGCCACGTCAAGCGCCCCGGCCAGTACGAGGCGCCCCTCGGCATTACGCTGCGCGAGCTGCTCGAGATGGCAGGCGGCATGCGCGACGGCCACGAGCTGAAGTTCTGGACCCCCGGCGGCTCGTCGACCCCGATCTTCACCGAGGAGCAGCTCGACACCCCGCTCGACTACGAGTCCGTGGGCGCTGCCGGGTCGATGCTCGGCACGCGTGCGCTGCAGATCTTCGACGAGACCACGTGCGTGGTCCGCGCCGTCACGCGCTGGACCGAGTTCTACAAGCACGAGTCCTGCGGCAAGTGCACGCCCTGCCGCGAGGGCACGTTCTGGCTCACGCAGATCCTCAAGCGCCTCGAGGCCGGCAAGGGCACCGAGGCCGACATCCAGCAGCTGCTCGACACGTGCGACTCGATCGCCGGCCGCTCGTTCTGCGCGCTCGGCGACGGCGCGACGTCGTCCATCATCAGCTCCGTCAAGAAGTTCCGCGAGGAGTACGAGCGGCACGTGACCGAGGGGAAGTGCCCCTTCGACCACGCCGCATCGGCCCTGTTCGAGTACTCCACCGAGGAGGCGCACGCATGACAGCGACCGACCCCAAGGCTGCAGTCGAGACCGTCACGCTCACGATCGACGGCAAGGAGGTGACGGTCCCCAAGGGCACCCTCATCATCCGCGCCGCCGAGGAGATCGGCATCGACATCCCGCGCTTCTGCGACCACCCGGCGCTCGAGCCCGCGGGCGCGTGCCGCCAGTGCCTGGTCGACGTGGCCGCTCCCGACCGCGACGGCAACGTCCGCGCGTTCCCGAAGCCGCAGGCCTCGTGCACCATGACGGTGATGGACGGCATGGTCGTCAACACGCAGCACACCTCCGAGGAGGCGGATCGCGCGCAGAAGGGCGTGATGGAGCTGCTGCTCATCAACCACCCGCTCGACTGCCCGGTGTGCGACAAGGGCGGCGAGTGCCCCCTGCAGAACCAGGCCATGAACATGGGCCGCCCCGAGAGCCGCTTCGTGGACGTCAAGCGCGTCTTCGAGAAGCCGCTCGCGCTGAGCTCCGAGATCCTGCTGGACCGCGAGCGGTGCGTGCTGTGCCAGCGCTGCACCCGCTTCTCCAAGCAGATCGCGGGCGACGCGTTCATCGACCTGCAGAACCGCGGCGCGATGCAGCAGATCGGCACGTTCGACGAGGACGTCCTCGACTTCGACGGCTATAGCCCCGCAGGCCCCGCCGCTGAGGACGAGTCGGGCCGCGCGTTCAGCTCGTACTACTCGGGCAACACCGTGCAGATCTGCCCGGTCGGCGCCCTCACGAGCTCGGCCTACCGCTTCCGCTCGCGTCCCTTCGACCTCGTGTCGAGCCCGGGCATCTCCGAGCACGACTCCTCGGGCTCCGCGATCCGCACGGACCACCGCCGCGGCAAGATCCTGCGCCGCATGGCCCACAAGGACCCGGTCGTCAACGAGGACTGGATCACCGACAAGGACCGCTTCGCCTTCGCATGGCAGAACCAGTCCAACCGCCTCACGCGCCCCCTGGTGCGCAAGGACGGCGAGCTCGTCGAGGCCTCGTGGCCCGAGGCGATCGCCGCCGCGGCGGCCGGCCTCAAGGCCGCGCGCGACGGCAAGGGCGTCGGCGTCCTTCCCGGCGGTCGCGTGACGCTCGAGGACTCCTACGCCTACTCCAAGTTCGCCCGCCTGGCGCTCGGCACCAACGACGTCGACGCCCGAGCGCGCGTCGCCTCCGCCGAGGAGCAGGCGTTCCTCGGCTCGGCGGTCGCCGGCACGGGGCTCGGTGCGACGTTCGCCGAGCTCGAGAAGGCTCCCGCGGTCCTCATGGTGGGCTTCGAGCCCGAGGACGAGGGCGGCGTGGTCTTCCTGCGCATGCGCAAGGCGCTCGGCAAGCAGCGCGTCTTCACCGCCGCACCGTTCCTGAGCCGCGGCGCCGAGAAGCTCGCCGCAACCCTGCTGCCCGTGGCCCCCGGTCGCGAGGCTGCGCTGCTCGACGGCCTCGTCGGCGACCCGTACGAGGCTCTTGAGGACGACGGCGCCGTGATCGTCGTCGGCGAGCGGCTCGCCGGGACCCCCGGCGCGCTCACCGCCGCGCTCAAGCTGGCCGAGAAGACCGGTGCGAAGCTCGTGTGGATCCCGCGTCGCGCGGGTGAGCGCGGCGCCGTCGAGGCGGGCGCGCTGCCCGGTCTGCTGCCCGGAGGCCGCGCGGCCTCGGTCGCCGCGGCCCGCAAGGCGGTCGCTCAGGCGTGGGGCGTCGAGTCCCTGCCCACCGCCGCGGGACGCGACGTCGACGCGATCGTCGCCGCCGCATCGTCCGGGAACCTGGACGCGCTGGTCGTCGGCGGCGTCAGCCCGTCCGACGTGACCGGCCTGGCCGACGCGATCGACAACGCGGGCTTCGTGGTCAGCCTCGAGGTGCGGCTCTCCGCCGTCGCCGAGGCCGCCGACGTCGTCCTGCCCGTCGCCCCGCCGTCGGAGAAGGCCGGCACGTTCGTCAACTGGGAGGGTCGCCTGCGCTCGTTCGCGACGGCCATCGCGACCGACGCGCTGTCCGACCACCGCGTGCTCGACATCCTCGCCCGCGAGCTGGGCATCGAGCTCGGCACCGGCTCGATCGGCGCCGTGAACGCGGAGATCGCCGCGCTCGGCGCGGCCTCGGAGGCTCACCGGCCCAAGGCCCCGTCGGCGAAGGCGGCGAAGGCGCCCAAGAAGGGCGAGGTCGTCCTCGCGTCGTGGCACCAGCTGATCGACGAGGGCGCGCTGCAGGACGGCGAGCCCTACCTCGCCGGCACTGCTCGCGCGACCGTCGCCCGCGTGTCCCAGGCCACCGCCGACGCCCTCGGCTTCACGGAGGGCGCGATCACCGTCACCGGTGCGGGCGGCCAGGGCATCACCGTGCCCGCGGTCGTCACCGATATGGTCGACGACGTGGTGTGGCTCCCGACCAAGTCGCCCGGCAGCTGGGTGGCTCAGGAGCTGCAGACCGTTCCCGGCAACGTCGTCACCGTGAAGGTGGGTGCGTGATGTCACTGTTCACCGGCATCTCCGGGGTCGCGGCGTACAACGCCGACGAGCTCAGGAACGCGTACTGCGGCGTCGCGGACGGCGCCACCGAGGTGACGGCCGCGCAGCAGACCTGCCTCGACAACTGGGGCACCCTCGCGGGCGACCCGGTGTGGCTCGTGATCGTCAAGGCCGTGCTGATCCTGGTGTTCCTGCTCACGTCGGTGCTCTTCGCGGTGTGGTTCGAGCGCCGCGTGATCGGCCGCCTCCAGCAGCGCCCCGGCCCCAACATGCGCGGCCCGTTCGGCCTGCTGCAGTCCGTCTCCGACGCGATGAAGCTCCTGTTCAAGGAGGACATCACCGTCCGCGCCTCGGAGAAGGCGCTGTACATCCTCGCGCCGATGATCTCGGTGTTCTCCGCGCTGCTGATCTTCGCGGTGATCCCGTTCGGCCCGGCGACGCACATCCCCGGCACGAACATCGTGACCCCGCTGCAGCTCACCGACTTCCCCGTCGCGGTGCTCTACATCCTCGCGTGCGCCGCGATCGGCGTGTACGGCATCGTCCTCGGTGGATGGGCCTCCGGCTCGATCTACCCGCTCATGGGTGCGGTCCGCTCGACCGCGCAGATCATCTCCTACGAGCTCGCGATGGGTCTGTCGCTCGTCACGGTCTTCATGCTGTCGGGCTCGATGAGCACGTCGCAGATCGTCGACGCGCAGACCGACCGGTGGTGGATCTGGCCGCTGCTGCCCGCATTCGTGCTCTACGTGATCTCGATGATCGGTGAGACCAACCGCCTGCCGTTCGACCTCCCCGAGGCCGAGGGAGAGCTGGTCGCGGGCTTCATGACCGAGTACTCGTCCATGAAGTTCGCCTGGTACTTCCTCGCGGAGTACATGAACATGATCAACGTCTCGGCCGTTGCCTCGGTGCTGTTCCTCGGAGGATGGCGCGCGCCGTGGCCCGCGTCGTGGGCCGGCGCGGACTTCCTGAACTCCGGGATCTTCCCGCCGATCTGGCTCATCATCAAGATCTGGCTCCTCATGTTCGTGTTCGTGTGGGTCCGCGGCACGCTGCTGCGCTTCCGCTACGACCAGTTCATGAAGTTCGGCTGGAAGGTCCTCATCCCCGTCGGGCTGGGCTGGCTCGTGTTCTTCGCGGTCGGCCGCCAGTTCATGACCGAGTACAACCGCGACCTCAACCTGTTCGATGCGGTGGCCTGGCTCGTCGCGATCCTCCTGGTCTATGCGACCTGGGGCTTCATCAAGGACTCGCGCACCGAGAAGGAGCGCAAGGCCGAGGAGGCCGCGGGCGCCGACGAGACCGAGGAGCCGTTCGACGCGTTCGCCGGCGGCTACCCCGTGCCCCCGATGCCCGGCCAGACGCTGCCGCCGTCGCCGCGCTCCGGGCGGACCGTCGAGGCCGCGATCAAGCTCGCGACGCCGACGGAGGGCGTCGCGGTCTCCACCGACGACGCGGACGATGCGACGGCCGAGGACGATGCCTCCGGCACCGACGATGCGAAGACCGAGAAGGGAGGCGCCGAATGAGCGACGCCGACGAGACCTGGGAGGTCAACCGGGCCAAGGACGGCCAGGAGAAGCCCTTCGAGTCGAACCTGCCGAAGAAGGGCGCGCTGGGCCAGGCCCTCGCCCCGGTCGCGGGCTTCGGCATCACGCTGCGGAACTTCTTCAAGCCGACGGTGACCGAGCAGTACCCGCGCAAGAAGACCCCGCCGATGCCGCGCTACCACGGCCGCCACCAGCTCAACCGGTACCCGGACGGGCTCGAGAAGTGCATCGGCTGCGAGCTGTGCGCGTGGGCCTGCCCCGCGGACGCGATCTACGTCGAGGCCGACTCGAACACCCCGGACGCGCAGTTCAGCCCGGGCGAGCGCTACGGCCGCGTCTACCAGATCAACTACCTGCGCTGCATCTTCTGCGGGCTGTGCATCGAGGCGTGCCCCACGCGCGCGCTCACGATGACCAACGAGTACGAGCTCGCGGGTCCGACGCGCGAGGGCCTGATCTACGAGAAGCAGGACCTGCTGGCTCCGATGGAGGACGGCATGCTCGCGGTGCCGCACCCGATGGTGCCCGGCACCACGGACGGCGACTACTACCGCGGCGACGTCACCAAGGTCGTCAAGGAGCAGACCGAGTGGGTGCGCCGCGAGCGTCCCGAGGACCCGACGCTGCCGGAGAACTCGTACGACCCGAACGACGAGCACGTGCCGCACAACCCCGCGGCTGTCGGAGGCGAGTCGGGTGCGCGGGGCGCGTTCGGTGCTCAGCACCACAAGATGGGGGGCATCTGACCGTGATCAGCCCGATCCTGTTCTGGTGCGTCGCCTTCCTCACGGTCGTGCCCGCGCTGTCCCTGCTTTTCGCCAAGAAGGCCGTGCACATCGCCATGAGCATCGTCGCGGTGATGGTCGGCCTCGCGGTCGCGTACGTCGCGCTCGACGCGCCCTTCCTCGGCGTGGTCCAGATCGTCGTCTACACGGGCGCCGTCATGATGCTGTTCCTGTTCGTGCTCATGCTCGTCGGCGTCGACCAGCGCGAGTCGATGAAGGAGACGCTCGCCGGCCAGCGCTGGATCGCCCTGTTCGGCGCCGGCGGCCTCACCGTCCTGCTCCTCGGCGTGATCGCGCAGGTCACGGTCGAGCCCGCCGAGGAGATGACCACCGGTGAGCCCGATGCGGTCGCTGGCCTCCTGTTCACCGACTACGTCGTGCTCATGGAGATCCTCGGCGCGCTGCTCATCACCGCCGCGGTCGGCGCGCTCGTGCTCACGCACACGCCGCGCCTCGCGCCGCGTCGCACCCAGAAGGAGCAGCAGCGCGAGCGCGTGCTCGCGGGAGCGAACCCGGTCAACAAGCCGATGCCCGGCGTCTACGCCCGCCACAACGCGCTCGACGTCCCCGCGCTCGACCCCGAGGGCAAGGTCATCGAGGACTCGGTCTCCCGCGTGCTCGAGATCCGCCACCAGATGGACACGGCCGCGCAGTACGAGGCGCACCTCAGCGACCCGTCCAAGCGCGTGAGCGACAAGCCCGTGCACGAGGCGCCCTCGGCCGCCGAGGAACCCGAGACTGACAAGAAGGAGGACGAGTCGTGAGCCCGATCGCCTTCGTCTACCTCGCGACGGTGCTGTTCGGCATCGGCGCGGCGGCGGTCCTGACCCGGCGCAACGCGATCATCGCGTTCATGGGCGTCGAGCTCATGCTCAACGCCGCCAACCTCGCGTTCGTCGCCTTCTCCCGCATCCACGGCGAGATCGACGGCCAGGTGATCGCCTTCTTCGTCATGGTGGTGGCCGCCGCCGAGGTCGTGGTCGGGCTCGCGATCATCATCGCGCTGTTCCGCGCACGCCAGACCATCTCGCTCGACGAGCCTGCAGAGCTGAAGGGTTGATCGATGCTTGACCTGACCTGGCTCCTCATCGCCGTGCCGCTGGCCAGCAGCTTCGTGCTGATCCTGGCCGGCAAGCGCGCCGACGCATGGGGACACTGGATGGGCGTGGCCGCGTCCGCGACGGCGTTCGTCGTCGGATTCGGAGCCTTCCTCCAGATGCTCGGCCTCGACGCCGAGTCCCGCGAGCACGCGGTGCACCTGTTCACTTGGATCTCGGGCGGCGAGCTGACCGTCGACGCCGGCCTGCTGGTGGACCCACTGTCTATCTCGTTCGTCCTGCTCGTGACGTTCGTCGGCACGCTCATCCACCTGTACTCGGTGGCGTACATGGAGCACGACCCGCGCCGTCGGATCTTCTTCGCGTACCTCAACCTGTTCATCGCGGCGATGCTGCTGCTGGTCCTCGCGGACTCCTACCTCCTGCTGTTCGTCGGCTGGGAGGGCGTGGGTCTCGCGTCGTACCTGCTGATCGGGTTCTGGAACCACAAGCCGGAGTACGCGACCGCCGCGAACAAGGCGTTCATCGTCAACCGCATCGGCGACATCGGCCTGATCGTCGCGATGGGACTCCTGTTCGCGAACTTCGGCACCCTCGGCTTCGCTGAGATCTTCGAGTCGGTCGACTCGGTCTCGACCGGCCAGCTCACCGCGATCGGCCTCGCGCTGCTCGTGGCCGCGACCGGAAAGTCCGCGCAGTTCCCGCTCCAGTCCTGGCTGGGCGACGCGATGGCCGGCCCGACCCCCGTCTCGGCCCTCATCCACGCGGCGACCATGGTCACCGCCGGTGTCTACCTCATCGTCCGCTCGGGCGACATCTTCGCCCTCACAGAGACCGCCCGCGTGGTCGTGGCCGCCGTCGGCGCGCTGACGCTCATCATGGGCGCGATCATCGGTATGGCGAAGGACGACATCAAGAAGGCACTCGCCGCCTCGACCATGTCGCAGATCGGCTACATGATGCTCGCTGCGGGCCTGGGCCCGATCGGCTACGCGTTCGCGATCTTCCACCTGATCACGCACGGCTTCTTCAAGGCCGGCATGTTCCTCGGCGCCGGCTCCGTGATGCACGCGATGAACGACAGCGTGGACATGCGGCGCTACGGCGCGCTGCGCACCGCGATGGTCGTCACCTGGGTCACGTTCGGCCTCGGCTGGCTCGCGATCCTCGGCGTCCCGCCGTTCTCGGGCTTCTGGTCGAAGGACAAGATCATCGAGGCCGCGTTCGTCGGCGAGGGCTGGCAGCCCTGGGTGTTCGGCCTCACCGCCCTCATCGGTGCGGGCCTCACCGCGTACTACATGTCGCGCCTGTTCTTCATGACGTTCCACGGCAAGGCCCGGTGGACGGACGACGCGCACCCGCACGAGTCGCCCTGGCTCATGACGGTGCCGATGATCGTCCTCTCCGTCGGCTCGGCCCTGCTGGGCTGGTTCCTTGCCTCGGGCGACCGCTTCACCACCTGGCTCGAGCCGGTGACCGGCCACGCCGAGCACCACGAGCCCGTGCTGTCGGTGCCGGTGATCATGACGCTCACGCTCGTGCTGGTCGCGTTCGGCGTCGTCGTCGCCTGGCTCCAGTTCGGACGCAGCGAGGTGGCCAAGGAGGCTCCGGCGCCGTCGCTCGGTGTCCTCGTCGCGAGCAACGACTTCTATCAGGACTCCTTCAACCGCGCCGCCCTCCAGCGCCCGGGCACGCACCTCACGCGCACGCTCGTGTACGCGGACGCCGCGGTGGTCGACGGCGCCGTCAACGGCACCGGCACCGCGCTGCTGAGGCTCGGAGAGTTCCTGCGCAAGTTCCAGTCCGGGCAGGTGCGCAGCTACGCCGCACTGATCCTGATCGCTGTCGCCGGCCTCATCGCCGGCGTCGTCCTGGGGGTGCTGTAGATGTTCCCGTTCCTGACCGTCCTGGTCCTGCTCCCGCTCGTCGGGGCAGTCGTGGTGCGCGCGCTGCCCGAGGGTGCGCGCGGCCGAGTGCGCGAGATCGCGCTCGGCTTCACCGCCGTGGAGGCGCTGCTGGGCCTCGTGATGCTCACGCAGTTCGATCTCGCCGACGCGGGCACGCAGCAGTTCACCGAGACCTACGCGTGGATCCCGCAGATCGGCACCAGCTGGGCGCTCGGCGTCAACGGCTTCGGTCTGTCCTTGATCGTGCTGTCGCTCATCCTCACGCCGCTCGTGATCCTCGCCGAGTGGCGCAAGGACAAGGACCCGGCGCGTGCCGCCCGCTACCTCGCGCTGATCCTCGTGCTGCAGGCCTTCATGGTCGGCATCTTCGCCGCCCGTGACGTCTTCCTGTTCTACGTGATGTTCGAGGCCATGCTGATCCCGCTGTACTTCCTCATCGGAGGCTTCGGGGGAGAGCAGCGTCGCTACGCCGCGGTGAAGTTCCTGCTGTACTCGCTCGTCGGTGGCCTCATCATGCTGGTCGGCGTCGTCGCG
The DNA here is from genome assembly GCF_002090115.1 of Demequina sp. NBRC 110054. Taxonomy (NCBI): domain Bacteria; kingdom Bacillati; phylum Actinomycetota; class Actinomycetes; order Micrococcales; family Demequinaceae; genus Demequina; species Demequina sp. NBRC 110054. Next base: position 463,457 of record NZ_BBRK01000004.1, on the reverse strand, counting down.
CTGTACTTCGTGGGACCCGGTGGCGAGCAGGCCTACCTGATCGACAACCTCACGGGCTACGACTTCGGGACCACCGCAGAGCGCCTCATGTTCCTCGCGTTCTTCCTCGCGTTCGCGATCAAGGCGCCGATGGTGCCCGTCCACACGTGGCTGCCCACGGTCGCCGAGACCGCGCGTCCCGGCACGACCGCGCTGCTCGTCGCCGTGCTCGACAAGATCGGCACGTTCGGCATGATCACGCTCGGGCTCGCGCTGTTCCCCGAGGCCTCGAAGTGGGCCGCACCGGTGATCATCGTGCTCGCGGTGATCTCCGTGATCTACGGCGCGATCGCCGCGATCGGCCAGACCGACATGCTGCGCCTGGTGTCGTTCACCTCGGTGAGCCACTTCGGCATCATGGTGCTCGGCATCTACGCGTTCCAGCAGACCTCCGTCGAGGGCGCCGCGCTGTACATGTTCAACCACGGCCTCTCGACCGGCGCGCTGTTCCTCGTCGTCGGCTTCCTGATCGAGCGCAAGGGCACGCCCTACGTCGGTGAGTACGGCGGCCTCCAGAAGGCCGTGCCGGTCTTCGCGGGCACGTTCCTCATCATCGGCCTGAGCGCGCTCGCCCTGCCGGGCCTGTCGCCGTTCGTCTCCGAGATCATGGTGCTCGTCGGCGCGTTCGGCGTCGCGAAGATCGCTGTCATCGTCTCGGCCCTCGGAGTGGTCCTCGCGGCGCTCTACGTGCTGCTGACCTACCAGAAGGTGTTCACGGGCCCGCCGAACGCGAAGCTCGGCAAGACGCGCGAGCTCGGCTTGCGCGAGCGCCTGGTGCTGTGGCCCCTGATCGCCCTGATGCTCGTGCTCGGATTCTTCCCGAGTCTCGCCATCGACTACCTACGTGAGCCCACCGCCGCGGTGCTCACGACCGTCAACGCGGAGGTTTCCGAGTGATGTTCACCGCACCCGAGATCTCCTACGTGGCGTTCGCGCCGATGATCGTCGTGCTCCTCGGCGGCGCGGCCGGCGTGCTTGTCGAGGCCTTCGTCCGCACGCCCGCGACCCGCCGGACCGTCCAGCTCGTGCTCGCTCTCGTGGCGATCCTCGGCGCGCTCGGCACCGTCATCATCCAGTGGGCGATGTACGCGCCCGACTCCGCGGGCGTCGTGGGTCAGACGGGCTACTTCGTCATGGACCGCCAGGCGCTCGCGTGGCACAGCATGATCCTCGTCTTCGGGGCGCTGTCCGCGCTGCTGTTCGCGGCCCGCACCCGCGCAGGCGAGGAGGCCTTCACGCCGCTCGGTTCCGCCGCTCCCGGCTCGCCCGAGGAGGCCGAGGCGCACCGTCGCGGCCTCGAGGTCACCGAGGTCTTCCCGCTGCTGCTGTTCGCGATCGGCGGCATGATGGCGTTCGTCTCGGCGACCGACCTGCTCGCGCTGTTCGTCGCGCTCGAGGTGTTCTCGCTCCCGCTGTACCTCATGGTCGCGCTCGCGCGCCGCAAGCGCCTCCTGTCCGAGGAGGGCGCGCTGAAGTACTTCCTGCTCGGCGCGTTCTCGTCCGCCGTGTACCTGTTCGGCGCCGCGCTGCTCTACGGCGCGACCGCGTCGACCGGCTACGCCGACATCCTCACCGTGGTGCTCGCGAGCCCCGGCGACCTCACGCTCATCATCCCCGGCGCGGTGCTCGTGCTCGTCGGTCTGCTGTTCAAGCTGGGCGCCGTCCCGTTCCACACGTGGTCGCCGGACGCCTACCAGGCCGCGCCTACCCCCGTGACAGCCTTCATGGCCGCCGCCACGAAGGCGGCCGCCGCGGCCGCCCTGCTGCGCATCGTCTACGTGGCGCTGTACCCGCTCGAGTGGGAGCTCAGCTGGATGATCTGGACGATCGCCATCCTCACGATGGCGGTCGGCACGATCGTCGCGCTCGTCCAGACCGACATCAAGCGCATGCTCGCGTACTCGTCGGTCGCGCACGCGGGCTTCATCCTCGTGGCGTTCGCGGGCTTCTCCGCCGAGGCGCTGTCCGCCGTGCCGTTCTACCTGCTCACGTACGGCATCGCCACGATCGGTGCGTTCGCGATCATCACCCAGGTGCGCGAGAAGGCGGACGACGGGACAGTCGGCGGCGAGGCCACGCGCCTCGGACAGTGGGCCGGCCTCGGTCGCCGCGATCCTCTGCTCGCCGGCGCCATGGGCCTGTTCCTGCTGTCGTTCGCGGGCATCCCGCTCACGGCCGGCTTCATCGGGAAGTTCCAGGTCTTCGCCGCCGCGATCGACGAGGGCGGCTGGCCGCTCGTCGTGGTCGCGGTGCTCGCGTCGGCCGCCGCGGCGTTCTTCTACGTGCGCCTCATCGTGCTGATGTTCCTCACCGACGTGCCCGAGGACCAGGCTGGCGCGGTTGAGGTCGACTACCACCCGTACACGCGCGTCGTCGTGTGGGTCACGGCCGCGGCCACGCTGCTCCTCGGTGTGCTTCCCGCGGGCGCCCTCGCGCTGGCTGGCGATGCCGGGGTGCTCCTGCTCGGGCTGTAGGCTCGAACGCATGCCCGTCCCACTCCAGACATCTGCGCTGCAGGAGTCTCTGACGCCGCGACTCGAGCTGATCGAGGAGCGTCTGCGTGACGCCGTCGCCCAGTCCGACCGCCTCGCGGACGCGACTTCGCGGCACCTCGTGGACGCGGGCGGCAAGCGGCTTCGTCCGATGCTCGTGCTGCTCGCGTCGCAGCTGGGAGAGGGCGCGCGGCCCGAGGTGCTCGACGCCGCCGTGGTGTGCGAGCTCACGCACCTCGCGACGCTCTACCACGACGACGTCATGGACTCCGCGCCCACCCGGCGCGGGGCCCCGTCCGCGCACGAGGTGTGGGGCAACTCGGTCGCGATCCTCACGGGGGACCTGCTGTTCGCCAGGGCTTCCGTGGTCGTGGCGGGCCTGGGTCCGGAGGCCGTGCGACTCCAGGCCGCGACCTTCGAGCGGCTGTGCCTGGGCCAGCTGCACGAGACCGTGGGACCGGCCGAGGGCGACGACCCCGTCGAGCACTACATCCAGGTGCTCGCGGACAAGACCGGCTCGCTCGTCGCGATGTCCGCACGCTTCGGCGCGATGTTCGCCGGCTGCGCTCCCTCGCTCGTGAAGCAGGTGACGGAGTACGGCGAGCTCGCGGGTGTCGCGTTCCAGCTGGCCGACGACGTGCTCGACATCCGCTCCGACACCGAGGTCTCGGGCAAGACGCCCGGCACCGACCTCCGCGAGGGCGTCGACACGATGCCCACGCTGCTCCTGCGCCGCCGCGTCGAGGCAGGCGTCAGCGACGAGGTCTCCAAGGAGGAGCACGCCGCCGATGTACTGCTGCTCGCCGACATCGATGGCGACCTCAGCTCGGACGAGGTCCTCGCCTCGGTGGTGGACCGCCTGCGTGCGCACCCCGTGGTCGACGAGACCGCCGCGCTCGCCCACGACTGGGCGGCACGATCCAAGGCCGCGATCGACGGCCTGCCCGAGGGCGAGGTCAAGGACGCGCTGATCGCGTTCGCCGACGCCCTCGTCGCCCGCGCGGCCTGACCGACGAGCTCCCCGCGGCCCGCACCAGGGCGACCGCCGCATCGTCCTGAAGCGACCCCCAACGCTTTGACCCCCTGCTGCGTGTGACAGGGTAAGGGACGCAAGAAGGGGAACTCATGGGGGACTGGCAGGCGCTCGTCGAGCGGCTGATGCGCGAGCGCGGGCCACGGCTCACCGCGTACGCCGCGATGCTCGTGGGCCGCGACGGTGACGCCGAGGACCTTGTCCACGACGCGATCGTCAAGGTGTTCTCGCGCGGCAGAGCGCTCAGCGACATCGATCACGCCGAGGCGTACGTCCGCAGGACGATGCCGACGCTCGCGATCGACAGGGCCCGCCGCCGCAGCGCCGGGTCCCGCGCCACGGTGCGGTCGTTCCAGCGGGACGATGCGCCCGCCGACCTGGACGCCGGGCTCGACGTTCGTAGGGCGCTGAGGACGCTCTCGCCCCGCGAGCAGGCCTGCGTGGCGATGCGCTACTACGACGACCTCACGGTGCCGCAGATCGCCGAGGCCCTGCACCTCGCGCAGGGCTCGGTCAAGCGGTACCTGCACGATGCGACGGCCCGGCTGGCACCCATGCTGGGCGTCGACGATCCGGGACCCGAGCCCGAAGTGGTGGAGCTGACGACGGCAAGGAGGCGGCGATGAGCGACCTCGGAGACATGATCAGGGGCGCGGGAGACGCGCACGCCGCGGCGCTGGGCGCGCGCGGTGACGATGCAGGGACGATGCGGGTGGTGGCCTCTATCCGGCGTCGCCGGGTGTTCCGGGCGAGTGCCACAGGGCTGGTCGCCGCGGCCGCCGTCGGTGCGCTCGGGATGACCGCGATGGCGGCGCTCGGGCCCGAGGAGTCGGTGCCGGCGGCGCCGACGGGCGACGGTGTGAACGCCTGGTGCGACCTGGATGACTACCCGGTGCCGAACGTGGACGCCGTGCCGTACTACGGGCTCGAGGGCCGGCTCTACGCGGACTTCACGACAGAGACGTACATGCTGCGAACCCTCGACGGCGAGCTGCACCAGCTCGAGCAGGTAGAGGGCGGTGCACTCTTGGACCCGGTGACGGAGTACGACTACAGCGAGCTGATGGAGATCTACGGCCCGGACGGAGTCGTGGAGTGGGGCCTCGACCGCATGGTCTTTGACGTCACCACGCAGGGCGGACTCAACTACGTCGAGGACCCCACTGACTTGTATTACGAGTGGACCACCGTCGTGCCGGATGAGGCGCCCGAGGAGATCACGCTGTACATGCTCGCGCAGGTGCACCAGTACCCGATCGTGCACACCGGCTACGGCGTGGACGCCACGATGGTGGGCGAGGAGGATCTGGTCGAGCAGATCGTCACGCGTACCGACGGCACCGAGGAGACCACGCGCATCCTGTTCGGCGAGCCGACCGGCGAGATCGAGGACACTACCGACCTTGCGAGCGTCACGACGCGGGTGACGTCGCCCGAGGGCGAGGTCACCGAGATCGTCTCCACGTACGACGCGTCGCAGACCTACGAGGCGAAGTGCGGCGAGAACACGTCGGAGTGGCAGAACGAGATGGCGGCGCAGGACGCGGAGGCTTCGGCATCCGCCGAGCCCGAGCGCGAGGTCGCCTACCTCGACGGCCCCGAAGCGGAGGTCTTCGCGTGCAGGGAGCCGCTCGACCCGGACCTAGAGGCGGAGACCGTCTGGGAGGAGCGCCGCAGCGGCATCTACTACGACGAGGAACAGGCGATGCAGATCGACTACGGCGACGGCGCGACGGTGGTCGCGCTCCCGCAGCGCAGCGAGGAGTTCGAGGACTACGAGCAGTACGACGGCTACACGAGCAAGGGTTGGGGTGGGGCGTACGGGTACGACCCGGAGACGGGTGAGCCGACAACCGGCTACCTCGACTACCTTCTCGAGGTCTTCGTCGATGAGGACGGCGCCATCGTCGGCTACTCCGATCCGTGGTCGGACGACGACACCTTCAATGTGTGGGGCGGAGGCCTCAGCGCGCCCACGCAGGTCCACGTCTTCGACTCGGCCGAGCGGATCGCCTGCGGCGACACGACCGACGAGGAGATCGCCGTCGCGACCCCGGTGCTGCTCACCGGCTACGGCGCCTCCGTCGAGACCATGGAGTGGGCATGGTACGAGGTGATCCAGGACTGAGCTAGCCCCAGACCAGGCAGGCGGGGGTACGCCTGACGAGGCCCGGACGATGCGGCGCGGACGACGCGACCACCGCATCGTCCGGGCTTCTCGTCGTGGAGGCGAGTGGCGCATCGTCCGTGCCCAAGCACTGGGCACGGATTTCGGTTCGACACCCCGAACGCCACGCCTGCGCGGACGGCGACACGCTCGCGTGTCGCGCGAGAATCCGTGCGGAGTGCATGGAGGGCGGGCGCTACACCGGCTCGGCCGGCTCGACCTCGGCCTCGCGCGGGTCGCGCAGCGACGACCGCGAGGCGCGCAGGCTGTCCACCGTCAGCACCACGAGCGCGATCCACACGAGCGCGAAGCCCACCCAGCGCGCTGGGGACATCTCCTCGCCCCACAGCCACACGGCCAGCATGAACATGATTGTCGGCGCGAGGTACTGGAGCAGTCCGACGACGTTCAGTGGGAGCCGCTGGGCGGCGCCGGAGAACAGCAGCAGCGCGCCGACGGTGAACACGCCGGTCGACGCGATCAGCAGATCGTGGGAGAGCCCGAGCCCCGCCGAGCCGCGCACGCCGAACGTCGCCTCGCCGGACGCGGACAGCCGCCACACCACGACCGCGGCGACGGGCGCGAGGACCATCGTCTCGACGCTCAGCCCCGTGATCGGGTCGACGGCCACGCGCTTCTTGATGAGCCCGTAGATCCCGAACGAGAACGCGAGCACGAGCGAGATCCACGGGACCCCGCCCAGCTCGACGCTGATCACGCCGACCGCGATCGTCGCGATGCCGACCGCGACGATCTGCAGCCGCCGCAGCCGCTCGCCGAGGACCAGCACCCCGAGCGCCACCAGCACGAGCGGGTTGATGTAGTAGCCGAGCGACGCGTGCGCCACGCGGTCGGTGACGACGGAGAACACATAGGTGAGCCAGTTGGTGACGATCAACGCGGCGGCGAGTGCGAGCGTGCCGAGCGTCTTGAGGTCGGTCAGGGCGGCGCGCAGCCGACCCCAGCCGCGCACCGCGGTGACGATCACCGCGCACACCGCGACGGACCACAGGATCCGCTGCGCGGTGATCTCGACGGCCGATGCGGGCTCGAGCGCGTGCATGAGGATCGGGAACAGCCCCCACACCAGGTAGGCGCCCAGACCGAGCCCCAGGCCGGTGCGGTCGAGCACCCCCGGGCGCACGGACGATGCGGTGGAGACGGACGATGCGGTCGCTGGTGAGGGTTCGGTCACCTCGCCAGTCTCGTCCCGTGGCACGGTGCCACGCCACCCGCGGTTGGCGTCAGTCGCGCACGGCGAGGGCGCGCAGGAAGCCCGAGTGGAAGCGATCCTCCTCGGTCACGCCGTACGCCTCGGCGAGCACCTCGAGCAGCGTGAGGAACGCCTCGTCCACGTCGCCCGCAGTGTGGAGCGCGATCGCGTCGAAGACCTTCTGCGAGGGGGCTCCCGGGAAGCGGCGACGCACCTCCGCGATGATCTGCGTCGAATCGTCCTCATGCCCGAGCGCGTGGAGCACGTTCGCGTAGCGCATCAGGCATCGCCGCAGCAGCTCGCCCGAGGGTCCCGTCGCGAGCGTCTCCTCGAACCACCGGCGGGCAGCGCCGAGGTCTCCGAGCATGAGGTGCGAGCCGCCGAGCTCGTAGAGCACCTGCGGGGAGTTCGGGTGCTCCGCCGCCAGCTCCTCGAGCGCGGCCAGCGTTGGACCCAGATCGTCGAGATCGCGGGCCGCGAGCACGGCGTCGAGCCGCTGGTCCACTGCGGATTCGCCATAGGTCCGGCGCCCCGTGCGGCGCCGGGGAAGTGCCGCCGTCACAGGCCGATGCGGTGGACGAACTGCTGGAGCATGTCGCCGACGCCCGACAGGAGGCCCGAGTCCTCGAGGTTCATCGTGGACAGCACCGGGGTGCCCGGCACCACGAGCCCGTTGACGTCGCCCCACCCGAGCTCGTCGGACGTGATCACGCCGGTGACGGTCGAGTAGTCGCCCGCCTGCTCGACGGTGAAGTCCTCAAGCATGCCCGTGATGATCGTGTCGTCCGGCAGCGTGATGTCGACCGACTCGACGTGGGGGATCCTGTCGAAGTCCAGGCGGTTGACCTGAAAGTCCGACGTCACGTACAGGGTGTCCCGCTCCGAGATCGTGGCGACTGGCGAGCCCTGCCACGCGTAGCTGCCCGCGTTGACGGCGACGTCGGTGACGATGCCGTCGACCGAGGCGACGATCGTGATCACGCCGTCCGCGGTGACGAGGCCGTCCTCCGCGTCCACGAGGCCCTCGGCGACGTCGCGCTCGAGCGTGGTCGACGAGATCTGCATCAGGGCGTCGCCCGCGCTGACCTCGTCGCCCTTCGCGATGAAGGTCGCGGTCACGATGCCCGCGTAGTCGGTGCCGACGGGGTGCTCGACGGCCTGGATCGAGCCCGTCACGCTGTCGAGCCGGTGCTCGCGCTGGTTGAAGACGACGGTGGCGATGGCGCCGATGAGCAGCACCACGACGAGACCGAGCGCGAAGCGAAGCTGGTTGGTCAGAAGCATGAGGGGAGGTCCTTCAGCAGATCGAGAGGGGACGTCGTCACGTCAGGAGCGCGGGGTCGGCCCGCCGGCGCCGGGGAAGCGGCCGGTCGCGTCGGTGGGGTACGGAGACGGCGCATGGGGAGGTCGCGGCTGGCGCGACCGGGCGGGGCCCTGTGCCCCGGGGTGGCCCGAGGCGGCGCCGTCCTGCATCGCGGGGGCACCGGCTCCCGGCGAGGCGGGCGACGGCGGGTAGGGGGCCTGCGGAGGCTGCCAGCCGTAGCCGACCGCCTCCTGGTACGGATAGGCCTGAGCGGACGGTGCCGACGGCGGGTACGGCAGACCCGTGTACGGGTCGTAGCCGGTCGGGGCGCCGTAGGGCGGGTACCCCGACTCGCGTGCGGGCGGGCCCGCGTACCACTGGCCCGGCGACGGCGCTTCCTGGGGCGCGTCGTATCCCGGGTGTGCGGCATGGCCGGGTTGGGTCGGGTAGGCCTGCGCGCCCGGGCGCTCCTGCTGACCGCCATAGCCCTGGCTCGCCGGGTGCCCCTGGTAGTTCGGAGGCGCCTGCGGCGGATAGCCCTGCCACCGGTCGTACGCGCCGTACTGGCCGGGACCCTGAGGTCCGGGGTAGCCGGCCTGCGGTCCATAGGGTGAGTGGCCGTACGCCGCCGCGTATCCGGGCTGGCCATAGCCCGGCGGAGGGTATGCGGGCTGACCGTACGGCGGCTGGCCATAGGCCGGGTACCCGTAGCCCGCCTCCTCGAACTGCGGGAAGTCTCCCGGGAGGGGATAGTCGCCGGGCTCGTAGGGCTGGCCCCACGCCGCCGCCGGGGCGGGAGCGAAGGGCGCCTCGCGCGGTCCGGCCGGAACCGGTCCCGCGCTCTCGGGGTCGCCGGGCAGGGGCGCGGTCGAGGTCCCGGCCGCGGAGAGGCCCGCGGCACCTTCCCCGGACGATGCCGCGGCGGAGTCGTCCTCGTCGCGCGACGCCGCGTGGGCGGGGGCCGCGGCCTCCACCGACTCCGGGGTGTCCGGCTCCGTGTCGTCGACCGTGGCGCCATCGGTCTCTGCGACGTCCTGTGCGTCCTCGCCAGCGGGCGCATCGTCCCCGAGCCCGGCCGGCCCGGTCTCAGCCGTCGGCGAGTGCACGATGACCGCATCCTCGGACGCGCCCTCATTCTCCGAGGAGCTCCCCGACGCGGCGTCCGGCACGGCGACGATCTGCGCGCGGGCCGCCTCGGCGTGTCCCGTCCTGGTGTCCGCGACGGAGCGCGCCGCCATCGTCGCCGCGAGCGTGGCTGCCGCCGTCGCGCTCTGCGCGTTCGACACGCCCTGAGCCGCCCATGACGGAGTGCCGCCCGCGGGCAGCGAGGCCCGCGCCGCCGCAGGGAAGGTCACGACCGTCTCGGCAGGGATCTGGTCCTCTGGTCGGACCCTGAGGTAGCGGGCGTGCTCGGCGAGGCGGGGCCCGACGCCGACCGGCATCGCGCCGGGGGCGATCTCGCCGTGCTCCTCGAGCATCGCGGCGATCTCCACGTCCAGCTCATCGACGTGGACGGAGGGATCCTCGGACGCCGACTTCGCGCGTCGACCCCACGCGCGCGGCTTGATGTCGAGGCCGGCGGAGACGATGAAGACGCCGAGGATGGTCGTGTTGAGGATGTTCCACACGGTCGCGAGCGTCAGCAGCCCGTTGCCGACGTCTCGCCAGATCGCGACGAACGACGCGATGAGCAGGAAAGCGAAGAACAGCATCTGCGGGATCATGAAGTTGAACGCTGAGCTCTGCTTCACCGAGCCCGTGGACTGCCAGCCCACGTCCTTGCCGCGCAGGACGTTGAACAGGGCCTTCGTGTAGACGGGGAACGACACGGTGGCGAGCGTGAGCGTCTGCCACTTGTACGTGCCGAGCGCGTACCAGGCCAGGATGATCTGCATCAGGTAGAAGCCTGCGTAGAACAGCGCCCATTCGAGCACGGTGATCGACAGCGAGACCGGACGCAGGTCGAAGAAGATCTCGAGCGGCGGGACCAGCAGCAGCGGCAGGGGCGCGATGCCGGTGAGGTAGAACGACGCGGTCGTGAGGTACTGGAGCCGCTGGTCCAGGGTGAGGTTGGACTTCTTGCGGCTGAAGAGCGGGTGGGTGAAGAGGATCTCGAATCCGCCTGTCGCCCACCGCAGCTGCTGCTTGGAGAACGCCTCCACGCTGTCGGGGGCGTCGCCGATCGCGAGCACCTCGGGGATGAAGATCGACCGCCATCCGCGCTCGTGGAGCATGATCGAGGTCCACACGTCCTCGGACTTCGAGTCGGTGTAGATGCCGCCGACATCGAGCACGGCCTCTCGACGGAACATCACGTTCGTGCCGACGCAGAACGCCGCGTTGAACTTGTTCTTGCCGGGCTGCACGAAGCGGTAGAAGACCGTCTGCATGTACGCGGCGCCCTTGGCGATGACGCTGTCGTGCTCGTTGCCGTACGCCTGGGGCGTCTGCACGAAGGCCAGCTTGCGGTCGACGAAGAACGGCAGCGTGTGCTCGATGAACTCGGGGCGAGGCACGAAGTCGGCGTCGAAGATGGCGAAGAACTCGCCCTTGGCCAGCGTGAGGGCGTGGTTGACGTTGCCTGCCTTGGCGCCGTGCGACGTGAGGCGGCGCACGTAGCGCGCACCGAGCGTGGCGGCGAGCTCCTTGACCTCGTCGCTGCGGCCGTCGTCGAGGATCCACGTGCGGTGGCTGCCCCGCATCGCGAGCGCCGCGCGGGTCGTGCGCTCGATCACGTCGAGCGGCTCGCCGTACACCGTGATGAGGATGTCGACGGTGATGGGACGGCCGCCCAGCACGATCGGCCAGCGCGTGGGATCGCCGTGATGGTGGGCGTAGAGCGTGCTGCGCGCGTGGTGGACCGCGTACGTGCGCGGGTTCTGGCCGCCCGCGAGGATGGTCCAGCTCGTCATGAGGGCATGTAGCACGAGCACGAGCTCGGCGGTGACGACCATGACGTACGGCACGATGTCGCCGCGGTTGGACGGATTCAGGAGGAAGCCCGCGTAGGCGAGCACGCCGAGGGTCGCGATCATCACGAGCGTGATGAGGACCGGGGACTGCTCCGAACCCATGAAGGGATGATGCTCGTGGCGGGTGCTGTCGGGGGACTGCGGGATGCTCATCGTGATGCTCCGGGGAGGGGCGTGGGTCAGCGGACAGGGACACGCTCGGGGGAGAGCGGCGGCGACGCTGCCTGGGTGCGGTCGGTCCGGAGGCCCGCAGCGGTCCCCGGGGGCGGGGCCCGCACACCGGATGCCGGAGACGCGCGGATGTGATGTGCGCCACACTAGGCGCACGACGGCACGGCGTGCCGCATCTGTGTGACGAATTCCACTCGCGTGTCGTCCGCAACGTCCTCATCGGGCTCGGCCCAGGGGCGATGTGCCGATCTCGCGGACGATTTGCGAGGTCGGCGCCTTCTCGCGAGTGGGAGCGTCGTCCCTAGTCGGCGTTTGCGATGAAGGCGAGCATGTAGGCGCGCGACATGCCGTCGTCGATCGCGCTCTCGGGCAGCGTGAGCGCGATGTCCCAGGCGGTCGCCTGCTCGATCGAGTCGGCGAGCGACGAGTACATGGTGATGAGGTCGGTGAACTGGGTCGCCGTCCCCGACGGCATCGCCTCGGCGATCGACGCGAGGATGCGCGTGTGGGTGTCGTCGTCGTCGGCGCTCAGGAGAGACAGCTGGGTGGGGTTCAGCGGGATGAGCTGGATCCCCAGCATCGCGGCGGGGTCGGCGGAGAACCATGTGGCCCAGTCGCGCTTGGCGCCCCACTCGATCCCGACGACCTGATGGAGGTACTCGGGCGCGAACGACGTGTCGGGTCGGAGGTAGAGCGCGAGCGCGGCATGCGCCTCCGCGGACAGCATCCATACCGCCCTGCTGTAGGCCACATCGTCCCCGCGCAGCTGCGCCCATCCTGCGACGGCGGTCCACGCATTGACGGCCTCGGAGCTCGACTCCTGGTTGTTGCCGTCGGCGAACTCCGACGTACCTGAGGCCCACGAGTGGCCCGCATAGGGGTCGAATACCCGTGTTGTCGGCACCTCGGCCGTGCCTGTGGAGGCGATGTCGGCGACAAGCGCGTCGATCACCGGCGCGACGTCGTCGACCGACACGATGCCCTCCTCGACGGCGACGGTCGCAGCGTAGATGAGGTAGCCGTAGTGGAAGTGGTGGTCGTTGAACTCCTCGGAGCCGTAGGCGGTCTCGTACCCGACGACCCCCGCCCAGTTCGGGTCGTACACGAAGCAGCGCGAGTTCGCGCTCTCGCAGCGCGAGGCGTCGGTCCACTCGGCGAGCGCGGCCGAGAGTCGTGCCCCGATCGTCGCAGCGGAGTCCTCGTCGCCGAGGTCGTTCGCGAGCGCGAGCAGCTGGGCGTCCCGGTACATCGCCTTCGCTCCGAAGTAGGTGTCCGACGGGTAGTCGACTCCCGCCGCATCGTCCTGGAGCGCGGCGAGCACCGCGTCCTTCTCCTCGTGGCTGAGGCCGTCGACGTCGAGCGTGAGCGAGGGCTCGATGGTGTCGACTGTCCACGCGAGCGTCGAGGACGCGCATGCCGTCGTCTCGCCGTCGATCGTCAGGAAGGTGCCCGCGGCGCACTCGACCTCCGCGCCGTCCTCCGTGATGCCGACGCCATCCACCGCTGCGGATGGGACGGCCACGGTCGGGTCGTCGTCGACAGTCGCGTAGCTCAGCGTGGTCGTCGTGCCGTCACCGTCGACCGTGCCGGTGGTTGCCACCGAGACGATCGGAGAGCCCATCGCCTCGATGTACGTGCTCGCCGTCGCATCCTCGGGGATCGGGAATGCCATGAGCCAGCCGCCCTCGGCGAGCGCCACGCTCGAGCCGTCGGTCGTCGCGCGGGACGTCTTGACCGCGTACGTGGTCCCCTCGATCTCGATCGTGCCGGTGTCGCGGGTCCAGGCGGGCTCGGCGGACAGCTTCAGCTCCACGTCGGCGTCGGCGATGAGCCCGACCGCGGGCCAGCCTTGCGCCAGAGTCGCCGTGGCGAGCGGGCCATCGCTCCCGGAGTAGGCGAGCGAGGTGTACACGGGGTCGTTCACAGTGAGCGTAGGGCGCGAGTTCGAGCCCTTGACCTTCACGCTGAGCAGCGTTCCCGTCTGCGCGGCGATCAGCGCGTCCGAGGCGGCGATGGTCGGGAGCGCGACCCCGATCGATCCCTTGTCGATCTCGACGCTCACGGGCGTGGGATAGGCGCGCGCGGGCAGGGTCGCGTACGCGAGCGACGAGTACCACCGGTTGGTCGGGGCCAGGACCCCGTCGGCGACATTGGCGGTGGACGGAGCCTCTCCCACCGCCTCGACGGGCAGGGTCTTCGTGAGGCTCGAGGCGGCCGCGTCGACCACGCCCGTCCCGCCATCATCCGAGGCGGTAGCGGAGACTTCCGACGACGTGGTCGTGCCGTCGGCGTCCGGGGTATGGGTGCAGGCGGTGAGTGCCAGGAGCGCGGCCGTGCAGGCGATCAGTGCCGCGCGGGAGAGCCGTCCATGTGTCACAGACCGATCCTATGGGCGAAGTCCGCCAGCGAGTCCGTCACGCCGTCGAGCGGTCCGTCGTCCCGCAGGCTGAGCGTGGTGCTGAGGGGGGTTCCTGCGATCATGAGGCCGCTGTCGGCTCCCCACTCCAGGGCGTCGGAGGTGACCCGGGCGACGACCTCTGCGTCGCCGTCCGTCGTCGAGACCTCGAGCGACTCGATGGTTCCAGTCCAGGTCTGCCGGTCCGGAAGCGTCCACTCGACCAGGGCGTCGTCCTCGAGGCGGCCGAACGCGTCCGGCGACATCAGGTACTCGGCCTCGATGTACATCGTGTCCGCCTCGTATACCGTCGCGAGCACGCTGCCGGGAGTGGTGTACGACCCTGCGGTCGTCTCCATCGAAGCCACGACTCCAGAGACGGGGGCCGTGACCTTGTAGGTGCCGTCCTTGAGGATCGTCTCCCCGTCGGCCTTGAGGGTGCCTCGCTTGATGTCGTTGGCGAGATCCTGGGACTCGAGCACGAGCAGCACCTCGCCGGCCTTGACCGCGTCCCCTGGGCGCACGAGGGTCTCGCTCACGTAGCCCCCGTAGTCGCTTCCCGCGTTGACCTCGGCCGCGGCGATCGTCGCGCTCGTGGAGTCGACGCGCAGCTGGCGCTGGTTGAAGATCAGGGTCGAGGCGGCGACGGCGGCGAGCACCGCGACGAGGCCCACGAGCAGCTTCAGACGGTTGACCCAGGTCATCGGGCGGTCTCCTCGAGGTGCAGGCGCGCGGAGGCGAACGCGTCGGTGGCACGGCCTCGGACGTGCTCCGCCCCTGCGGGCGCCGGCTCATCCTCTCCTGGGTGGCGCAACGGCATGACGGTGCGCGACGGCACTGTGGCGAGCGGCTCGTACGGTGCGCGACGGCGCGCGGACCGTGGCACGTGGAGCGACACGCGGGGCAGCGCGTCGTCGAGCAGGACCGAGGCGATCCCGCACTCGTCGGTCACCAGGGAAGACGCCGGGTAGGGAGCGCCGGTACGCGGCGCGTCGGCGGGGGCCGAGTCGGCGAGGGGTGCCCCGGTCGCCATCGCCGGCTCTCCCGTCCCGCGGGCCTCCGCCTGCGGCTCGAGCGACACGCGCACCTCGTCGATCACTGCGGCGGTCAGCAGCGGGCTCCCATGGCTCACCTGGGCCAGCGTGCGGGTCTCGCGCTCGTGGAGCCGTTCCGCCCGCGCCAGCAGGCGCTGCTCGCGGGCCATCGCGCGCCGTGCGCGGCGCTCGACCCTGCGCGCGGCGCGCAGGGCACGCTCCTCGCGGGCTGCTGCCGCCATGAAGGACGCGAGCACCACGGTGTTGATGACGTTCCAGATCGTCGCGAGCGTCGCCACGCCGTTCATGGTGTCGCGCCACACGCTCACGACCGAGGTGAGCGCGAGGAAGACGAAGATCAGGATCTGAGGAACCATGAAGTTGTAGGGCGAGCGGCTCTTCACCGCGCCTGTCACAGACCAGCCCTCGTCCTTGCCCGTGAGGACGTTGAGCAGCGCCTTCGTGTAGATGGGGAACGACACCGTCGCGAGCGTGAGCGTCTGCCAGCGGAACGTGCCCAGCGTGAACCACATCAGCAGGATCTGCATGCCGTAGAAGCCCGCGTAGAACAGCAGCCATTGGCCGGCGGAGATCGACATGTCCATGGGTCGCAGGTCGAAGTAGATTTCGAGCGCGGGCACCACGAGCAGCAGCATCGGCGCGATGCCTGTGAGGTAGAACGTGGCGGTCACGAAGTACTGGAGGCGCTGGTCCACCGACAGGTTGCTCTTGCGGGAGAACAGCGGGTGGGTGAAGAGGATCTCGAAGCCGCCCGTGGCCCACCGCAGCTGCTGCTTGGAGTACGCCTCCACCGACTCGGGGGCGTCCCCGACCGCGAGCACCTCGGGCAGGAAGATCGACCGCCAGCCGCGCTCGTGCAGCAGGAGCGACGTCCACACGTCCTCCGACTTGGACCCCGTGTAGATGCCGCCGATCTCGTCGATCGCGTCGCGCCGGAACACCACGTTCGTTCCCACGCAGAACGCGGCGTTGAAACGGTTCCGGCCCGGCTGCACGTACCGGTAGAACATCGTCTGGAGGTAGGCGGCGCCGGTCGCGATCGCGCTCTGGCTCTCGTTGCCGTAGCTCTGGGGCGTCTGCACGAAGGCGACATCGTCGTCGACGAAGAACGGCATGATCCGCTCGAGCATGTCCTTCTGCGGCACGAAGTCGGCATCGAGGATGAGGAAGTAGTCGCCCTTCGCGACCGAGAGCGCGTTGTTGATGTTGCCCGCCTTCGCCCCCGCGGAGCCGTGGCGGCGGAGGTAGTGGGCGCCGAGCATCGCGACCCTGTCGCGCAGCTCATCGTTGTCGCCGTCGTCCAGGACCCACGTGCGGTGCCGGCCCTTCATCTGCATCGCGGCACGCGCGGTTGCCATCACCGTGTCGACGGGCTCGCCGTACGCGGTGATGAACACGTCGACGGTGACAGCCTTGTCATTGAGCACCATGGCCCAATTCGTGGGCTTGTCGTCGGTGGTGAGCGCGTACAGGTCCTTCCGCGCCGCGTTCACCGCGAACGTCGCGGGGTCGGAGCTGCCCGACAGCACCGTCCACATCGACATCATCGCGTGGAAGACCAGGATCGACTCGGCGACGATCACGAGGGTGTACGGCAGGAAGTCGCCGCGGTTGGCTGGGTTGAGGAGGAAGACGCTGTAGCCGAGCACGCCGATCGTCGCGACGAGGATCAGCAGTGTCATCACAGGGGAGCGGTCGCCCCCGCGCGTCGCACGCGTGCGCATCTCGGTGCGCGGGTCCGTCGAGATCGCCGACATGTTCTCTCCAAGGCTCCGGCCCAGGGCCGTCGATGTGAGCGGCGCCGTTGCCTTGGACGTCGAGCGGGCCGGCGTTCACGCCGGTGCGCCCTGAGCCAAAGAATGTCGGGAATGATCGGTATTGTCCATATGTACGGATGAGTGAGATTTGTCACAAACGGCGACACTGAGTGTCGGATAGCGATGGCGCTCGCACCTTAGATGTGCATCCCGCATTCCATCTTGTCGGTGCCCGCCCAGCGCCCCGCGCGGCGGTCCTCTCCCGCCTCGACCCGCCGAGTGCAGGGCGCGCATCCGATGCTCGGGTAGCCCTGGTCGACAAGGGGGTTGCGGGGCAGGTCGTGCTCGACCTGGTAGCGCTCGAAGGCCTCGTCGCTCCAGCCGGCGAGCGGGTTGAGCTTCACCATGCCCCTCGTGGCGTCCCACTCGACCACGCGCAGGCCGGACCGTGTCTCCGCGTCCACGCGGCGCGCGCCCGTGGCCCACGCGCGGTAGCCCGCGAGTGTGACGCGCAGCGGCTCGACCTTGCGGCGCGCGCAGCAGAGGTTGGGGTCGCGGTCGTGCAGGCGCGGCCCCTCCTCGGCGTCCTGCTCCCGGACGGACTGCCGCGGGGTGGCGTTGACGACGGTGATCGGCAGGCGGCGCGCGGCCTCGTCGCGCGTCGCGAGGGTCTCAGGGAAGTGGTAGCCGGTGTCGAGGAAGACGATGTCGATGCCGGGCAGGCGGACGCCGAACAGGTGCGCGAGCACGGTGTTCTGCATGGACGATGCGACGGCCAGGTCGCGCCCGAAGGTCGCCACCGCCCAGTCGGCGATGTGCCCGGCCGAGGCGGACTCGAGCCGTGCGTTGACCTCGGCGCACGTCTCCGCATTCCACTCGCTCGGGTTGAGGAGGGTGAGCGCCGTCGAGCCGAGGGCGACGGCGGGGGCGGGGGCGACGGCGGGGCTCGGTGCCGACGGTGACGACGAGACGGCCGTCGCCGAGAGCGACGACGCGAGGGTCGCCGCCGCGGTGGGGACGGCCCCGGGAGCCGGGTCCGCGCTCATCGGATCAGATCCTCGTCCACGCGGAACGCCCAGTCCGCGAACGCCTCGCCCTGCTCGCGCGTCTCGAGGTAGTGGCGGGTGACGCGGTCGACGTACGCGGGCATGCCGTCGGCCGTCACCTTGTGGCCACGGATCTTGCGGCCGAAGTCGTCGTCCTCGCCTCTGCCCAGGCGTCCTCCCAGGTGGACCTGGAAGCCGGGCACCTGCTCGCCCGAGGCCTCGTCGAGGACCAGCTGGCCCTTGAAACCGATGTCGGCCACCTGGATGCGCGCGCACGAGTTGGGGCAGCCGTTGACGTGCACCGAGATGGGGGAGTCGAGGTCGGGGAACTTCTCGTCGAGGATCTTGACCACCTCGCGCGCGGTCGCCTTCGTCTCGACGATCGCGAGCTTGCAGTACTCGATTCCGGTGCAGGCCATGACGTTGCGGTGGAACTCGCCAGGAGCGGCCTCAAGCTCGAGCGCGCGAAGGCCGTTGACGACGTCGTTGACCTTCTCCTGCGGCACGTCGAGGATCAGCAGCTTCTGGAGCGGGGTGAGGCGGATCCGGTCGGAGCCCGCGGCCTCGGCGAGGTCGGCGATCGCCTCGAGCTTGGCTCCCGAGATCCGTCCCGCGATGGGCGCGGCTCCGATGTACCAGCGACCGTCCCTCTGCTCGTGGATGCCGACGTGGTCGCCGCGATCGCCCGGCTTGGCGATCTCGGGTGCGGGCCCGTCCGGAAGCTCCCAGCCGAGGTAGTCGTCCTGGAGCACCTGACGGAACTTCTCGGCTCCCCACGCCTTGACCAGGAACTTGAGCCGCGCACGGGTGCGCAGGCGGCGGTAGCCGTGGTCGCGGAAGATGCCGATGACGCCCGCCCATACCTCGGCGACCTTGTCCGGCTCGACGAACGCGCCGAGCCGCTGTCCCAGGTGGGGGTTGATGCTGAGGCCGCCGCCGACCCACAGGTCGTAGCCGATGCCGAGCTCGGGGTGCTCGACGGCCACGAACGCGATGTCCTGCACCTCGTGGACGATGTCGGGGATCCGGGTGCCGGAGATCGCGGACTTGAACTTGCGGGGCAGGTTGGAGAACTCGGGACTTCCGATGCCGCGCTCGATGATCGCCTGGATCTGCGGCGTGGGGTCGATCAGCTCGTCCTTCGCGACGCCCGCGACCGGCGAGCCGAGGATCACGCGGGGCGAATCGCCGCAGGCCTCGGTGGTGAACAGGTCGACCGCCTCGATGCGCCGGAAGATCTCCGGCACGTCCTCGATGCGGATCCAGTGCAGCTGGATGTTCTGACGGTCGGAGATGTCCGCGGAGTCGCGCCCGAACTCCTGGGAGATGCGCGCGATCTCGCGCGCCTGCGCGACCGACAGCTGGCCGCCGTCCGAGCGCACGCGGAGCATGAAGAACTCGTCGTCGAGCTGGTGCGGCTCGAGGACCGCGGTCTTGCCGCCGTCGATCCCGGGGCGGCGCTGCGTGTACAGGCCCCACCAGCGGAAGCGGCCGCGCAGGTCGCTCGGGGGGATCGACCAGAAGCCCCACCGCGCGTACATCGTCTCGATGCGGTGGCGCACCTGAAGCGGGTCGGAGGTCGCCTTGAACTCCTCGTTGGGGTTGAGCGGCGTGCGGTCGCCCGCGGCCCACTGGCCATCCTTCGACGCGGTGTTCTTGCGCGCCGCGGCCTCGCGGGTGCGGATGAGGCGGGCCTCCTCGCGCTGGCGCTGGCGCGCCTCTGCCTCGCGCGTGGCGGGGTCGGCCGCGGGCGCGGGCGCGCCGGGGGTGGGGACCGACGCGGCCCGCGCGCCGGCGGTCGCGACTGCTCCCGCGTCGGGCGACGCGGTCGTGGAGGGGGTGGTGTCCGGGTTCACCGTGGCTCCTGGGTGGTGACGGGAGCTCGGCCTGCGCGGGCGTACGAGGAGTGCGCCCGGTTCAGCCGAGCGCCCTGGGTACGGGTGGGTATCCGAGGGCGACTCAGGCCGAAGGACACATGACGCAGCACATCGCGCGCATGGTGCGCATCGCCTGTGCCGAGTTCGTCATGGCAAGAGTGTGACACATCAACTAGCGGCTGGCTAGGCCGATACCAGGGGCGATGCCTGCCGGGGTATCGCTACCAGGCGCGTCGTCCCGCAGGGGTGACGAACTCGACGCGCTGCGGCTCAGCCCTTGAGCGTGCGCGCGACCTCGCGCGCGTGGAACTCGAGCACCTGGTCCACGGTCTCCGGATCGCGGGTCTCCATCGCGATCTCGCGCGTGCCGAGCTTGACGCCGCCGACGACCCAGTTGTGCGAGCCGGTGAGCGAGATGCGCGTGCCGTTCGAGCGGAAGAAGACGATCGCCTTCGCGTGCAGGTAGCGCGGGTCCGTGTACTGGGTCCGGTAGCCGGTCCACGCCATCGACGAGGCGATGAGTGCGCGGTTCGCGGGGGCGGCGTTGCGAGGCGGGTTGAACCACAGCTCGTGGTCGCGCTCGCGGATCACCTTGCCGAGCTCGCCGGTAGGGCAGTACTGCGACATCAGCAGGATGCGGTCGGCCTTGCGTGCATGGTGCAGCGCGCGCCGATAGATGATCGAGTCTCCGGGGATGCCGCCGTCCACGAGCACCCGGTCCGTGCCGTACCTGAGCTCGAGCGACCGGTGCCCGCGCTCGTGGAGGTTCATGCGTTGGATGCGCCCGTAGACGCCCTCGAGGTCGTCGGCGAGCCGTGAGTCGTCGATGCGCAGCATGAAGTCCGCGTTCTCGACGCCCTTGCGGTCCAGGTTGACCCCGCCGAACGCGTAGACGACGTCGTCGACGACGCAGAACTTGGTGTGCGTGCGGCCGCGCCACGGCAGGCCCTTCTCGCGGCCGAGCCAGGAGAACGCGACGCCCTCGCGAGCGAGCTTGGACGCGAGCCGGTTGGAGGTGCGCCACGCGGTGGTGCGGTAGCCGGTCGGGAGGAACGTGCCGGCGAGGTCCGCGTAGGTGAACGTGTCCGCCGCGACTCCGACCTTGACGCCCCGTCGCGAGGCCCACACGAGCGCGTCGATGAGCGTGTCGGTGCGGTGGTCGTCGGCGATGGTCAGCGTCGTGATGAGGACCCTGTGCTTGGCCGCGTGGATGCGGTGCGTCGCGTCGGCGATGTACTCGTGAGGCGTGAGCAGCTTGGGACGCGCGAGGGCGCCGCGGCTGCCGTCCGGGGAGGCGCCGCGTGCGCGTGTAGGTGCACTTGCCACGTCTCTACGCTCTCACGCTGTTCAACTCGTTCACCACGAAGTGAGATGACCTTCACTCAAGGTTTACCACCTATGGTGGGCGGAGCGGCATCGTCCCCGCCCCAGACGCCGCGCCACTGGTGAAGGGTGACCTCCATGGAGGAAGCGCGCCCCGGCTCGGGTGCCTACGACGTCGACGCGATGCTGCGCGGGCTGGACAGCATCCTCGCTGGTCAGGACGGTCCTTCGGCGGTCCCATACCTGGACGATGCGCTCGCGGGGGCCCGTGCGGCAGGTGACGGGGGCGCGGTCCTCACGGTCCTCAACGAGATCATGGGGCTCCACCGATCGCTCGGCTCCCACGACAGGTCGGGGCAGGCCGCCGACGACGCGCTCGCGCTGATCGACGAGCTCGGTCTGACCGGCTCCGAGGCCCACGCCACGACCCTCATCAACGCCGCGACCGCGCGCCGCGCCGCGGGCGATCTGGACGCGTCGCGCGCGACCTACGCGGAGGCGCTCGCGGTGGCCGAGAGGTCCATGCCTGCGGGCGACCGGCGGCTCGCCGCCCTGCACAACAACCTGTCGATGCTGCATAGCGAGGCCGGCGACGCGCAAGGCGCGTACGACGAGCTCGCGAAGGCCCTTGCGATCGTCGAGGGGGCATCGACCGATCCCGGCCGCGACATCGACGTCGCGGGCACGCTCAGCAACCTCTCCCTCGTGTGCCACGACCTGGGCCGCGCCGACGAGGCCGAGGACCTCGCTCGGCGCTCGCTCGCGATCTTCCGCGCGGGAGGGCACGAGTCCAACCCGCATCTCGCGGCCGCGCTCGCGGGACTCGCCGAGGTGTGCTTCCGCTCGGGCCGTCCCGCCGACGCCGCCGACCTGTACCGCGAGGCGCTCACGATCGTCGACGCCAACTACGGCGCCCAGAGCGACCAGCACGCCGTGACGGCCGAGAACCTCGCGCAGGCGGAGAAGGCCGCCGCGGCGGACCCCGGGCCCCGGCTCCTGGGTGGCGGAGGCGAGACCGAAGGCGCGGAGACCGGCGGGGCCGAGGCCCGTGCCGTCGAGACCGACCCCGCTCCCGCATCGTCCCTCCCGAAGGACGCCGCTCCCGCACTCTCCGTCCCCCGCATGACCGGGCTCGCGCTGTCCCGCGCGTTCTGGGAGGAGCACGGCAGGCCGATGCTCGAGCGCTATCCCGAGCACCGTGGCCGCATCGCCGCCGGCCTCGTCGGCCACGGCTCCGAGTGCTACGGCTTCGACGACGACCTGTCGCGGGATCACGACTTCGGGCCGGGCTTCTGCCTGTGGCTCGATGAGGCCGACCACGCCGAGATCGGCGCTCGCCTCCAGGCCGACTACGACGCGCTGCCGAGCACGTTCATGGGCGACGGGCCCCGCGTCGAGACGACCCGCGCGCAGGGTGACGGGCGCAGGGTGGGCGTGTTCGAGATCGCCGACTTCTTCCAGGGCATCACAGGCCTGCCGTCGGCGCCGCCCGCCGATCAGCCCCATCTGTGGGTCACGCTCGAGGAGGCGACGCTCGCCGCGGCGACCAACGGCGAGGTGTTCGCCGATCCCTACGGCGCCTTCAGCGCGGTGCGCGGGGCCTTCCTGCGCATGCCGGACGATGCGCGACTCGCCCGCATCGGTCAGCGCCTGGGGATGATGGCGCAGGCCGGACAGTACAACGTGCCGCGCATGCTCGCGCGTGGGGATGGGGAGGCCGCTTGGCTCGCGGTCGCGGAGTTCGTCAAGGCGTCCGCGTCGCTCGTGTTCCTGCTCAACCGGCCCACCGCCGCCGGCTACCTGCCCTACTACAAGTGGCAGAGCGCGGCGCTGCGCGGCCTCGCCTCACGACCCGTCTCGCGCCTGCCTCGCGTGCAGGCCCGGCTCGCGGATGCGCAGCGCCTCGCGTCGGCCGCATGCTTCGGGGGCGCAGGCTTCGGCGAGGGCGGCGCGGGATCGGGACCCGCGCGCGACGGTCTCACCGAGGCGATCGAGGACGTGTGCGCGCAGGTCGTGGTCGAGCTGCGGATGCAGCGCCTCAGCACCGCCGACTCGACGTTCCTCGAGGCGCACCGCGACCAGGTGCGTGCCCGGATCGGCAACCCGTGGCTGAGGGCGCTGTGATGAGAAGGTGAACGCATGATCGAGACCATGGAGCAGCGCCTCGAGCGGATGGAGCGCGCTCGCGAGATCGTCGCGCACGAGTGGGAGCAGTTCCAGCTCGTGCGGGGCGAGGACGGGCGCGCCTCATGCCAGGACAACCCCGCGGAGTTCGAGGTCCAGCGGCTCGGCCAGTTCCTCACCTGGCCCATGCGGCTGCTCGACTCGTACGCCGCGGACCTGAACGACGCGGACGCCGCGGGGCGCAACCTGCTCACCGAGAAGTACGCGCGGATGATGGAGTCCACCGAGCCCGAGCGGTACGCGCGAGAGCTCGCGCCTCACCTGCCCGCGCTGTCTCCCGTGCGGGTGGCGGCGCAGGAGGGGATCATCGCGATCCAGGTGCCGTGGGCGCGCGACTTCCACCGGGACTATCCCGGGCTCGGCGCCGCGATGCGCGTCCTCACGACCGCCGAGGACACTCTCGAGTCGACCTCGTTCGAGACCTACCTGCGTGGCGAGCTCGGCACGTACTCGGACGAGACGCTCGCGCTCTACCGCGAGCTCGTCGACTCTCTCCTCGCCGACGGTCAGAACCTCACGTGGCGCACGCTCGCCTACACCTCGATCCTCGCGGGCTACGAGGACGTCGACGCGGCCGAGGCCGCGACGGCGAGGTGACAAGCGCATCGTCCCTCGCGGTCGGCCCAGGCGGCCGTCCCCTCCCCGGCGACCGTCGCATCGTCCTCATCCCCCACGGGGGATCCGTGCCTATCCCCCCAGGGGGATCGAGCCCTGCAACGAGGCATTTTGAGCACGCCGACGTGCCTATACTCTGGACTCATCGCGCCGGTGACAGGCCCCGGCGAGGACCCTCCCCGAACGAATCGAGCTGATCGTGACTGCCAACCGCCCGCTGCGCGTCGCCATCGTGGGCGCCGGCCCCGCCGGCACCTACGCCGCCGACATCCTGAGCAAGACCGACCTCAACGTGTCGATCGACATCATCGAGCGCCTCCCCGCGCCGTTCGGCCTGGTGCGTTACGGCGTCGCGCCCGACCACCCGCGCATCAAGCAGATCATCGTCGCGCTCGCGAACGTGCTCGGCCGCGGCGACATCCGCTTCCTCGGCAACGTGAACATCGGCACGGACCTCTCGCTGCAGGACCTGCGCGAGCACTACGACGCCGTGATCTTCGCGACGGGCTCCTTCAAGGACGCCGACCTCGACATCCCGGGCATCGACCTCGACGGATCGTACGGCGCCGCGGACTTCGTGTCGTGGTTCGACGGCCACCCCGACGTGCCCCGCACCTGGCCCCTCGAGGCCAAGGAGGTCGCGGTGCTCGGCGTCGGCAACGTCGCGCTCGACGTCGCGCGCATCCTCGCGAAGCACCCCCAGGACCTCATGTCCACCGAGATCCCCGCGAACGTCGAGGAGGGCCTCAAGGCCTCGCCCGTGACCGACGTGCACGTCTTCGGCCGCCGCGGCCCCGCGCAGGTGAAGTTCACGCCGCTCGAGCTGCGCGAGCTCGGCCAGGTGCCGGACGTCGACGTCGTCGTGTACCCCGAGGACTACGACTTCGACGACGCCTCGATCGAGGCGGCCGAGACCAACAAGCAGACCAAGCAGGTCGTCAAGACGCTCACCGACTGGACTCTCAAGGAGCCCGGCACCGCGTCGCACCGCATCCACCTGCACCTCCTCCAGCAGCCCGTCGAGATCCTCGGCGAGGACGGCAAGGTCGTCGGCATCCGCATGGAGCGCACCGCGCTGCAGGGCGACGCCTCGGTCAAGGGCACCGGAGAGTTCCTCGACTACCCCGTCCAGGCCGTGTACCGCGCGGTCGGCTACTGGGGCACCGAGATCGACGGCGTGCCGTTCGACGATCGCAGGGGCACGATCCGCAACGAGGGTGGCCGAGTGGTCGACGAGTCCGGCGCGCAGGTCCCCGGCTTCTACGCGACCGGCTGGATCAAGCGCGGCCCCGTGGGCCTCATCGGCCACACCAAGTCCGACGCGCAGGAGACCATCGCGAACCTCGTCGCCGACTCCGAGGCGCTCTACGAGAACTCGCAGGCCGGCGCCGAGCAGCTGAGCCCCGACAACGTCCTTCGCCTGCTCAAGTCCCGCGACGTGCCCGTGGTCGAGTGGTCCGGCTGGGAGGCTCTCGACGCCTACGAGCGTGCGCTCGGCGAGGGCGAGGGGCGCGAGCGCATCAAGGTCGTGCCGCGCGACGAGATGACGGACATCGCGCTCGGCCGCGACTGACCGCGGCTGGATCTCCCAGCCATCTCGGTCCTCAGTGTGCGGAATCGCTGCGCTGAGGGGTGAGAGAATCGGCGCGTCACGGGGAACCGCGGCGCGCCGATGCCCGTTCTCCTGGTGGATTCATCGATGGAGGCTGAGGAACAGTGGGCGGTAGCAATCACTTCAACGGGCTGAAGACCTTCGGGCTCTTCGTGGCCATGTGGATGGTCATGCTCGCGCTCGGGACGGCCGTCGCCGGCGGCCAGTACCTGTGGCTGTTCGCGGGTCTGTCGGTGATCGGCACGTTCGTCGGCTACTGGAACTCGGACAAGCTCGCGATCCGTGCGATGCACGCGCAGCCCGTGACCGAGGTCGAGCAGCCCGCGATGTACCGCATCGTCCGCGAGCTCAGCCGCGAGGCGAACCAGCCCATGCCGCGCCTGTACGTCTCGCCGACCGACGCGCCGAACGCGTTCGCGACGGGCCGCAACCCGAAGAACGCCGCGGTGTGCTGCACCACGGGCATCCTGCAGCTGCTCGACGAGCGCGAGCTGCGCGGCGTGCTCGGCCACGAGCTCATGCACGTCTACAACCGCGACGTGCTCATCGGGTCGGTCGCCGCGGCGTTCGCCGGCATGATCACGGCGATCGCGCAGTGGCTGCTGTTCTTCAGCGGCGGCCGCGACTCGCGCGACAACCCGCTGGGCATCTTCGGTGTGCTCGCGATGATGGTGCTCGCGCCGATCGCCGCGACGCTCATCCGCATGGCGATCTCCCGCACCAGGGAGTACGACGCCGACGAGGACGGCGCCAAGCTCACGGGCGACCCGCTTGCGCTCGCCTCCGCGCTGCGCAAGCTCGAGGGCGGCGTGCAGCGGCGGCCCCTTCCGCAGGAGACGAAGTTCGAGAACGTGAGCCACCTGTTCATCGCGAACCCCTTCTCGGGCGCGGGCATGGCGAAGCTGTTCGCGACGCACCCCCCGATGGATCAGCGCATCGAGCGCCTTGAGGACATGGCCCGCCAGAACGGGCAGGGCGGCTTCGGCCACGGCGGCCCGACGCGCGGCGACGACCTGGGCGGCTTCACGCTCAACTGAGCGGCGGCGTCACCCCGACCGACGCTTCCGCGGGCAGCGCGGGCCCAGCGTGGGCGACTGCTCGTCCGATCGGTCCCGGCGCCGTCGCACGTCGCCCGGAATACCTTCTGGTTGACATGTGTTGATTTATGCGTACGCAATCAACACGCCGCGCGAACGCGGCACAGCAGAAGGAAGTGGTCCCCATGGCCAGGTTCGAAGGCAAGACAGCGATCGTCACCGGTGGCGGAAGTGGCATCGGCGCGGAGATCTCGCGCGAGCTCGCCGCCGAGGGTGCGAGCGTCGTCGTCACGGACATCAAGGTCGAGGCCGCGCAGAAGGTGGTCGACGAGATCGAGGCCGCAGGAGGCAAGGCCGCGGCCTTCGCGCAGAACACCGCGAAGTGGGAGGACTCGGAGGCTGCGGTCGAGTTCGCCAAGAAGACCTTCGGCGGCCTGCACCTCGCCGTCAACAACGCGGGCATCGGCGCCCCGCCGATGAACATCGGCGACTACGACATCGCCGCCTGGGACCGCGTGCGCGCGGTCGACCTGGACGGCGTCTTCTACGGACTGCGCTTCCAGCTTCCCGCGATGGTCGAGTCCGGTGGCGGCGCGATCGTCAACATGGCCTCGGTCCTCGGCTCGGTCGGCATCGCGCAGAACGCGGCCTACGTGACCAGCAAGCACGCGCTCACCGGCCTCACCAAGGTCGCCGCGCTCGAGTACACCGCGCAGGGCGTGCGCACCAACGCGGTCGGCCCGGGCTTCATCGACACCCCGCTCGTGCGGTCGAGCATGACCCCGGAGGCGCTCTCGGCGCTCGAGCAGCAGCACGCCGCGCGCCGCCTCGGCACCGACAAGGAGGTCGCCGCGCTCGCGCTGTTCCTCCTGAGCGACGAGGCCTCTTTCATCTCGGGCAGCTACCACCTCGTGGACGGTGGCTACTCGGCTCAGTGATCCAGTGCGGCTCAACGATCGGCTGACGTCGCGACACGCCTGACGGCCCCGAGGAGTGATCCTCGGGGCCGTCTCGCGTCCGCGGGGCGCCCCTGCCG
This sequence comes from Demequina sp. NBRC 110054, assembly GCF_002090115.1. Taxonomy (NCBI): domain Bacteria; kingdom Bacillati; phylum Actinomycetota; class Actinomycetes; order Micrococcales; family Demequinaceae; genus Demequina; species Demequina sp. NBRC 110054. Next base: position 436,130 of record NZ_BBRK01000004.1, on the reverse strand, counting down.
CGGGCTCACCTCGGGGACGATGTGCTCCTCGCGCGGTGCACCGTGGACAGGCGGTCCTGCGCTCCCTCGTGGCGGTGGCGTCGGCATGGCCGAAGACTGTGGCATCCTCCTGGACGAAGGAGGACAAATCGTGCCGACGCTGCTGCTGATGCTCATGCTCGTGAGCCTCATCGCCGTCGGCGTCGTCCCTCCTGAGTGGCGCGAGCTGCCTCTCACCGCGGTCGCGCTCACCTCGGGGCTGCTGATGCTCGTCGACACGACGAGCGACATGCCGCTCGGTGCCCGCACGGGCGCGTGGCTCGCCGTCTCCGCGGTCTACGCGACGTGGCAGTGGCGCGCGCGCCTGCGCCTCGTGGAGCCGCTCGAGCGCGGCTGACTCCGTGAAGTGCGGCTGATCGCTCCAATGGCGACGCGCCTGCAAATTCCCTGAACTTCGGGGCTTGGAAACCTCACCGCGGGTTCCTTGCGGCCGATGGAGCGACCGGCACGGGGACGCGGAGGGCGCCCCCACGGAGTTGGAGGAATCCATGCGCGCGTTGTCCCTGCGAGCGGTCTCGGCGACGGTCATCGCCGCGCTCGCCGTCGTCCTGGTCCCGACCGCGGCCTCGGCCGCGACGGTCGGCGGCTCCTCGCCGGAGACCGCCGTGCCGCTGCCGATCAGCGACTTCGAGTCGAGCTTCACCGCCTCGAACGTCGGAATCGACTCCACGGGCACCTACAGCGAGTCCGAGATGCCGTACCGGAACAACGTCGCCTGGTACTCGGTCACGCCGGACGAGACGACGACGGTCTTCATCCGCGTCACCGCGACGTCGCCCACGAACTTTGACAACACCCTCGAGGTCTGGACGTCCGCAGGGGCGTTCATCGATCAGAGTGACGATGACTACGGGCGTGACGCCGCGCTCGTCGTGACCCTCGCTGCGGGCACCGAGTATCTGATCGGCCTCGGCGCCTACTATGCGACCGACTCGCAGAGCGCCTCCTGGACGGCCCACGGCGAGGTCACGATGACGTTCGCCGACCAGCCGCCGAGCGCCCCCGGCACGCCCTCCGCTACCGCGGGCAACGGCTCCGCGACCGTGAGCTGGACGGCCCCCACCGACGAGGCCGGCGGCGTCACCGGCTACCGAGTGCTCTGCACCCCGGACGGCGGCTCCGAGACCACGTGCGCCACGCTCTCGGGCGAACCTCCGACCACCTCGACGACCGTGACCGGCTTGACCAACGGCACCGCGTATACCTTCCGCGTGGAGGCCACGAACATGATCGGCTATGGAGACCCCTCCGCGGCCTCCTCGTCCGTGACGCCGCAGGCCACCTCGACGACCACGTTGAGCGTCGACCCCGCGAGCCCCGTGAGCGGCGAGGAGTTCGCGGTCACCGCGACGGTCGCCTCGGGCGGTTCCTCCGCGACCGGGACCGTGGACATCACCGTCGACGGCGTCACCACGAGCGGCCTCTCCCTCGTCGATGGCGCGGCGACGGTGTCCGGTCTGACGTACGACGCGGGCGACATCGCCGTGTCGGCGTCCTACTCGGGCTCGGCCGCGGTGAAGTCGTCGACGGCTAGCAGGACGGTCACGATCGGCAAGCGCTCCCAGACGCTGACGATCGACGCGCTTCCCGACGGCCTCGTCTACGAGGGCGACCCCGTGACTGTCTCTGCCTCGTCGTCGGAGGACCTGCCCGTCACCCTTGCCGCGAGCGGCGCGTGCGCGCTGTCCGGCGACGAGCTTCAGCTGACCGGTGTGGGGACCTGCACCGTGAGTGCGACGCAGGCAGGCACCTCAGAGGTGGCCTCCGCGACTGCCTCTGTGGACGTCTCCGTGGGCAAGCGCTCCCAGGCGCTCACCCTCGGCGAGCTGCTCGCCACCGTGTACGGCGAGCGCGCGGCGATCGCGGCCACCTCCTCGGTCGGCCTTGACGTGACCCTCGCCGCGAGCGGCGCGTGCGAGATTCAGGGCGGAAGGCTTGTCGCGACCGACGTCGGTGACTGCACTGTCACTGCGAGCCAGGCGGGCGACGAGCTCACCGCCGCCGCTACGGTGGCCCGCACCGTCACGATCGCCAAGCGGTCGCAGGAGGTCACGCTGTCGGCGCTGCCCGATCTCACCTTCGGGATGGACCCGATCGCGGTCACCGCGTCGTCCGAGTACGACCTTCCCACCGTGCTGGCCGCCGAAGGCGTGTGCGAGGTCGAGGACGGCGAGCTCGTCCTCACGGGCGCCGGCGACTGCAGCGTCACCGCGACCGCCGAGGGCGACAGCGTGACGCTCCCCGGATCGGCCACGGCGACCGTCGAGGTCGCGGCGCCGGACCCCGACCTGGACCTCGTCCTCGAGGCCGAGCTGGGGGATGACGCCCAGGAGGCGACGGTCAGCGCCACGGGTGAGGGCCTGCTGCCCGGCTCGACCCTGATCCTTGAGGTCCACTCGACGCCGCAGCAGATCGGCACCGCGGTGGTCGCCGACAACGGCACCGCGACCGTCACGGGCGTCCTGCCCGAGCTTGAGGCGGGCGACCACGAGCTCGTCGCGATCGGCACCTGGCTCGACGGCACGGACGCGCGGATCGTCACGACCTTCACCGTCTCCGAGGAGGGCGTCCTCACCACGATCGAAGACCGGACGCTCCGCACCGAGCTCGCCGCCACGGGAGCCGAGCCGGTCGGCGCGCTCGCGATCGCCGCTGCCGCGGCGATCCTGGGTGCGGGACTGCTGCTGGCCCGCCGCCGCATCGTCCCTGTCGAGGGTTGAGCGGCGGGGGTCAGTCCTTCTCGACGAGCAGGCGCAGCCCGGCCTGGGCGAGGGTCAGCGCGATGATGAGCGCGGTGACCTGGAAGAAGCCCCCCAGGTAGACCGAGTCACCGAAGACGAGTGCGACCAACTCGATCATCACGAACTTGCTGCCGGGAAGCAGCAGGGCGAGCATGCCTGCGTTGACGGCTTGCGTCGCCCTGCTGTCGGCTGACCGGATCCGCGTGACGGCTGCCTTCTTGGCCCGCAGCACCACCTCGAGCACGAGCTTGAGCAGGACGGCGGTGAGCACCGACATGAGGAAGCTCTCGGTGATCACCTCGGGGAACAGCTCCACGAAGATGCCGAGCACCACCAGGTAGGCGAGGACGTCGACCAGGTCGACGGGCCGGATCCGCATGACCCGACGGTATCGCCGGGCCACGCGCGACGACTACCGGAAGTTGACGAACTGCAGCGCCGCGTCCACGTCGGCGCCCTTCATGAGCGCGATGGTCGCCTGCAGGTCGTCGCGCGACTTGGAGCTCACCCGCAGCTCATCGCCCTGGATGAGGGCCTTGACGCCCTTGGGTCCCTCGTCGCGCACGAGCTTGGTGAGCTTCTTCGCGACGTCCTGAGGGATGCCCTCCTTGATCTTCGCGGCGAGGCGGAACTCCTTGCCGGACGCGACCGGCTCGCCCCACTCGAGGGCCTTCATCTCGATCTGGCGCTTGGCGAGCTTGCCGATGAAGACATCGAGCACGGCCTTGACGCGCTCGGGGCTGTTGGCCTTCATGAGGATGTCCTCGCCCGAGAACTCGATCGACGCCCCGACGCCCTTGAAGTCGTAGCGCTGGTTGATCTCCTTGTAGGCCTGGTTGAGCGCGTTGTCCACCTCCTGGCGGTCCACCTTGCTCACCACATCGAAGCTGCTGTCGGCCATGAGTCCTCCTCGTCGTCGGGCTGGGGAACGGGGTATCGGGACGCTGGTTCGCGTGCACCCCTATTTCCTTGCTATCCTTCCATGCGCGCCGCTTGCGGCGCACGGCAGGTTGCCCGAGCGGCCAAAGGGAGCTGACTGTAAATCAGCCGTCATCGACTTCGGGGGTTCGAATCCCTCACCTGCCACGTCGTGAGGCTCAAGCCCTCTCCGGGAGACCGGAGGGGGCTTTTGTCATGACTGTCGACAAAAGGTGGCACTCGGGTGCGAGACATGTGTCTCACTCTGCGCAAACTCAGAGAAATCACCCACGAATCAGCGTGACACGACACCCCGTAGGGTGTACCGTTTTTTTAGCGCGCACCCCCCTCGCGCGCGAGATGGCTCCCGCACGACCCCCCTTTTTCGTTGCGGGAACCACGATGAAGGCGCATCGCCCCCCTTGATGCGCCGCACGGCCCCACCCGCTGGCCTAGCCGCGGTGGGGCCGTGGTTCGTCGTGGGGGTCTTTCGGCCGTTTCGGCCCGGCCATGGCGGCGTGAGGCGCCGGCCCGTCCTCGGCCCGCGGGCTCTACGACACCGACGCGCTCTCCATGTCCTCGAGCTCGATGCCCTTCGTCTCGGGCACCTTCGTGAGCACGAACCACAGCGACAGCGCCGCCATGAGCGCGTAGAACCCGTAGGCGAACTGCAGGCCCCAGCCGGCCATCACGGGGAAGGTGAGGGTGATCGTGAAGTTCGCGAGCCACTGGGCGGCGGCCGCCACGGCGAGCGCCGCCGCGCGGAGCCTGTTGGGGAACATCTCGCCGAGCAGCACCCACACCACGGGGCCCCAGCTCGCCGCGAAGAAGACCACGAAGCCGTTGGCCGCGATGAGCGCGATGATCGACCAGGGCTGCTCGAGCTGCGCGTCGCCCGCGGCGTCCACTGCGGCCTGGTTGAAGGCGATCGCCATGGTCAGCAGCGACACGGTCATGCCGACGGAGCCGACGATGAGCAGCGTGCGGCGGCCCACCTTGTCGACGAGCGCGATCGCGACGAGTGTCATGACGATGTTCGTCACGGACGTGATGGTGGAGGTCGTGAAGGCGTCCGACTCGTCGAAGCCGACCGACTTCCACAGCGTGGTCGAGTAGTAGAAGATCACGTTGATGCCGACGAACTGCTGGAACACGGACAGCAGGATGCCGATCCACACGATCGGCTGGAGGCCGAAGCGGGGCCCACGCAGGTCGCTCAGGGTCAGGTGCTCGTCCCCGCCCAGGGAGTCTCGGATGAGGGAGATGCGCCCGTGCGGGTCGGGCTCGCCGGTGTAGCCCGCGAGCACCGCAGCCGCCTCGTCGTCCCTGTGCCTCTCCACCAGGAATCGCGGGGACTCGGGAAGCGTCAGAGCGACGCCGCCGTAGATGAGCGCGGGGATGACCGCTGTGAGGAACATCCAGCGCCACGCCTCGAGTCCGAGCCACAGCTCCGCGTCGGCGCCTCCTGCCGCCCCTGCGAGCACCTCGTCCGACAGCAGCGACGCGAAGATGCCGAGCACGATGGCCATCTGCTGGAGCGAGCCGAGCCGCCCACGGAACGCGGCGGGTGCGACCTCCGCGATGTAGGCGGGCGCGATGACCGAGGCGGCGCCGATCGCGAGACCTCCGACGATGCGCCAGGCGATCAGGTCGCCGATCCCGAACGCGAGCCCCGAGCCGACCGCGGAGGCCAGGAACACGATCGCGGAGATCACCATGACCCTGATGCGGCCGAAGCGGTCGGCGAGGCTCCCCGCGAACCACGCGCCGACGGCGCAGCCGAGCAGCGCAGAGGCCACCGCGAAGCCGGTGAACGTGTCGGACAGCGCGAACTCGGACGAGATCGAGTCGACCGCGCCGTTGATCACGGAGGAGTCGAAGCCGAACAGGAATCCGCCGAGGGCTGCGCCGATGCTGATGGCGACGACCTTGGCATGCAGGCCGCGCGTCGGTGCTGCGGCGTGCGGGTTCTCCGGGGCCATGGTGCCTCCTGCGTGCGCGAGCGCCGACCCCTCCGAGACGGTGCCTCGGCGCACCGGCGACTACTGCCGACGTTAGTCGGGTTCGTCCCGATTCGCGCGGCGACGCAGGACCGCTTCTACGCCCCGTCCAGGTAGTTCGCGAGCCTGTCGAGGTAGAGCTGACGCGTCTCCTCGTCCACGAAGGAGGCCTCGATCGAGTCCCGCGCGAGGCCCGCCAGTACGTCCCGGCCCCAGCCGAACTCCTCCGCGAGCGCGAGGTACTCCGAGGTCAGCGGGCTGCCGAACAGCTCGGGGTCGTCGGTGCCGACGGTGAGTCGTACGCCCGCGTCGTGGAGCGCCCCGGCCGGGTGAGGGGTGCCTACGGGTGCTGCGCCGAGCACGCGGTTGGAGCGCGGGCACACGTCGAGTGCGATCGGCGGGTCCTGGGCGACGAGGAAGGCGACGGTGTCGGGGTCCTCGATGGCCCTGATCCCATGGTCGATCCTCTGGGCGTGCAGTCGTGTGATCGCGTCCAGGACGCCCTCGGGTCCGCTCGACTCGCCCGCGTGGACGGTCCGGGGGATCCCGTGCTCCTTCGCGAGCGCGAACGCCGGAGCGAAGCGATCGGCGGTGCGGCCCTCGGCGGCCTCGTTGCCGTCGATCGACAGGGCCCCGACGCGGGGATGCCTCGCGTCGATGATCCATCGCACGAGCGCGAGCGCCTCGTCCGTCGACTGGGTGCGTTTGATCGACAGGCTGAGCTGCGTCCACGGCGCGCCCTCGGCCTCGGCGCGCGCGAAGCCACGGTCGAAGGCGTCGACGAACTCGGTGAGCCGGCCGGCCCAGGCGGGCCAGTGCGTCGGGTTGACGATGGCCTCGGTGTGCACGACGCCCTCGGCGAGCGCCGTGCGCGATGCGTGCGCGGCGATGCGCTCGAGGTGCTCGGCGGCGTCCATGACCGCGCATGAGCGATCCAGATGCGCGAGGAAGGGCCCGAGCCCTCCACTGAGGTCCGGCACACCCCGCGCGAGGTCGTCGCGGCCGGTGTCGCGGGCGCGCTCAAGCACGAGCGCGGGAGGGATGCAGCCCTCGAGGTGCACGTGGAGCTGGGCCTTCGGGAGGCCACGCACCCACGCGGCGGTCGGCACTGTCATGGGCGCCTCTCGAGGTCGGCGGTGGTGGAGGCCTCAGTGTCTCCCGGGTCGGGCTCAGTGTCCCCCGAGCAGCGGCGCCATCGCGCGCGCGACGATGCTGGGGCGTCCCGTGAGACGCTCCTCCCCGTCGGCCGCGGTCAGCGCCTGCAGTCCCGCGTTCACGCCCAGCCACCGCAGCGGCTCGGGCTCCCACCGGCGCGAGCGGTGGCCCACCCACGGCAGGCCCGTGAGCTCGGTGTCCTGGCCGAGGATCAGGTCTCGGAGCGTGCGTCCGGCCAGGTTGGTCGTCGTGACGCCGTCGCCGACGTACCCTCCCGCCCAGGCGAGGCCCGTCGACTGGTCCAGCCCGACGGAGGCGTGCCAGTCGCGGGCGACCCCGAGCGCGCCGCCCCAGGCATGGGTGAATCGCACGCCCGTGAGCTGCGGGAGCATCGCGACGATCTCGCGGCGCAGCGCGGCGTGCACCTTGGGATGGCTGTCGTGCTCGGGCGCCACCTTGGATCCCAGGTGGTACGGCGCACCTCGGCCGCCGAAGACCAGGCGGTCGTCCGCCGTGCGCTGCCCGTAGACGACCAGGTGGCGCTGATCGCTGAACGTCTCGCGGTGCCTGAGGCCGATCTCCTCCCACAGCGAGGCGGGCAGGGGCTCGGTTGCCACGATGAGCGAGTGGATCGGAGCGACCACGCGCTTGAGGCCGGCGATGGTAGGCGTGTAGCCCTCGGTCGCGCGGACGACGACGTCGGCGGTCACAGTGCCGCCCGGGGTCTCGGCGAGGTGCGGAGCGATGCGGGTGACGGGCGTCTGCTCGTAGAGGGCCACGCCGCGCTCCTGGACGATGCGCGCGAGGCCGCGGACCAGGCGGCCGGGGTGGATCGCCGCGCAGTCGGGCGTGTAGGTCGCGCCGCGCACGTCGGTGGCGGCGAGGCGGGACCGTGCCTGGTCCGCGTCGAGCCATGCGAGCTCGTCGGGGCCCCGGCCCCAGCGTCGGGCGTCCTCGACCTCGGCGCGGGCGCGGATCTCCTGGGCCGCAGACCGGGCGAGCACGAGGGTGCCGCCCTTCGCGATTCCCGCGTCGATGCCCTCGGCAGTGGTGACGCGGATGATCTCGTCGACCGAGGCCCGCATGGCGGCATGGAAGTCGAGGGCGCCGGCGCGGTCAGCATCGCGCGCGAGGGTGTCGAGGGAGGAGGGGAGCAGGGCTGAGGACCAGCCGCCGTTGCGGCCGGAAGCGCCGAAGCCCGCGAGCTCCTTCTCGAGCACCGCGACGCGCAGGTCGGGACGCGCGGTCGCGAGGTAGTAGGCGGTCCACAGCCCGGTGAAGCCCGCGCCGACGATGGCCACGTCGACGTCGAGGTCGCCATCGAGCGGGGGAGTGGGCGTGGGGGTCTCGCCGAGGGTGTCCCACCACAGCGAGTCGGGGAGGCGCGTCATCTCGACGCTCGGTGCGCCGTGCGTTCCCGCATCGTCCCGCGGGACCGGCCGGTGATCACCGCACGCCCCACGAGTACGTCTGCTTGCGCAGCTCGAGGTACATGAAGATCTCCGTGCCGACGACCCCGGGCACGGTCCGGATCGACGAGCTGACGAGCTCGAGCAGGTGGTGGTCGGACTCGCACACGACCTCGACGAGGATGTCGAAGCTGCCTGCGGTGATCACCACGTAGTCCACCGCCTCGAGCGCCTCGAGCGCGGCCGCGACCGGCTCGAGCGGACCCGACACCTTGACGCCGACCATCGCCTGGCGCGCGAAGCCGAGCTCCATCGGGTTGGTGACGCCGATGATCTGCAGCACGCCGGTGTCCAGGAGCCGCTGGACGCGCGCACGAACAGCCGCCTCGGACAGCCCCACGACCTTGCCGATCGCGGCGTAGGAGGTGCGGCCGTCCTGCTGGAGCTGCTCGATGATCACCTTGTTGATCTGATCGAGCGCGGCGGGGGACTTCGGGGCCTCGGGTGACGTCATGTCTGGCAGTGTTGCCGCCCAATGTTGCGTCGGTCAACCCGAAAACGGCCCTCAGGCTACGTTTTCGTTACGCAGGTGTTAAATCTTCTGCGGGATCCGTTGCGATTGGGCCACTTTGCCGCGAAAAGGCTCGCCGAAAGCGGGATTCCATGCCAGTATCGCCACCAACATCCTGCCGGTGCAGGGTGCCCCACCGCAGAGGTGACATCGGCTGCGAGTCTCGGTGTCACCGCCCCTACAAGTGAGGACGGCGACATGTCTGAGGAAATGACCCCTGAGGAGACCACGAAGAAGGGTGTCTCGCGTCGCGGGCTCATCATCGGAGGCGGAGTCGCGGCGGCGGCCGTCGGAGGCTTTGCGCTCATGAACCGCGGTGGCGGCAGCAGCGACACCGCCGACTGCGTCACGACCGACCTGTCGGACTCCGAGGCCACGCTGAACATGTCGAACTGGCCCGAGTACATCGACGAGGACGACGGCGACTACGTCTCGACCCTCACGACGTTCGAGCAGGAGACGGGCATCGACGTCACCTACACGCCCGACGTCAACGACAACGTCGAGTTCTTCGCGAAGGTCCGCAACCAGCTCGGCGCCTGCCAGCCGACCGGCCGCGACATGTTCGTGCTCACCGACTGGATGGCCGCGCGCATGATCGACGCCGGCTGGATCCAGAAGCTCGACAAGGCGAACATCCCCAACGTCGACAAGAACCTCATCTCCTCGCTCCAGGGCGTGGGCTGGGACCCGAACCGCGAGTACTCCGCGCCGTGGCAGTCGGGCTTCACCGGCATCGCGTACAACAAGTCGCTCGTCGGCGAGGTCGCGAACATGAACGAGCTCCTCACGCGCTCGGACCTCAAGGGCAAGGTCACGCTGCTGACCGAGATGCGCGACACCATGGGCCTCATGCTGCTGGCCAATGGCGCCGACCCGGAGAACTTCACCTCGGACGAGTGGGGCACCGCGCTCGAGGCGCTGTCCAAGGCGCGCACCGACGGCCAGATCCGCGCGTTCACCGGCAACGAGTACGTCAACGACCTCGCCGCGGGCAACATCGCCGCGTGCGTCGCGTGGTCCGGTGACGTGGCCGCCGCCGAGGACGAGAACCTGGTCTTCCTCCCGCCGGAGGAGGGCATGATGATCTGGTCGGACAACATGATCGTGCCGGTCCAGGGCCAGCACAAGGCGAACGCCGAGAAGCTCATCGACTTCTACTTCGACCCGGTGCAGGCCGCGAAGCTCGCCGCCTACGTCTGGTACGTGTGCCCGGTCGAGGGTGCGCAGGCCGAGATGGAGAAGATCGACCCGTCGCTCGTCGACAACCCGCTGATCTTCCCGACCGACGACTACCTCAAGCAGACGCACGGCTTCATGGCCCTGTCCGAGTCCGACGCCTCCGCGTACGAGCAGGAGTTCGCAGATGTCATTGGCTGATGGTGTGCGCGGAGACCTCACGCTCACCGGTCTCCACAAGCGTTACCCCAACGGCTTCGTCGCAGTCCAGTCGCTCGACCTGGTGATCCCGCAGGGATCGTTCTTCGCCCTGCTCGGCCCGTCCGGCTGCGGCAAGACCACGACCCTGCGCATGGTCGCCGGGCTCGAGGACGTCACCAAGGGCTCGATCCACATCGGCGAGCAGGACATCACCGCCGCGAAGCCGTACAAGCGGCCCGTGAACACGGTGTTCCAGAACTACGCGCTCTTCCCGCATCTCACGATCGCGGAGAACGTGGCGTTCGGTCCCAAGCGCCGTGGCGTGAAGGACCCGAAGGACTCCGTCAAGGAGATCCTGGCGCTCACCGAGCTCACCGAGCAGGCGAACAAGAAGCCGGCTCAGCTCTCCGGCGGTCAGCAGCAGCGCGTGGCGCTTGCTCGCGCGCTGATCAACCGCCCCGACGTGCTGCTGCTCGACGAGCCGCTCGGCGCGCTCGACCTCAAGCTGCGTCGCGCGATGCAGGTGGAGCTCAAGCGCATCCAGGAGGAGGTCGGCCTCACGTTCGTGCACGTGACCCACGACCAGGAGGAGGCCATGACCATGGCCGACACCGTCGCGGTCATGAACGAGGGGCGGATCGAGCAGCTCGGCGCGCCGTACGAGCTGTACACGAACCCCCACACGACGTTCGTCGCCAACTTCCTCGGCCGCACCAACCTCATCAAGGGCAAGGTGCTCGGACGCGAGGGGTCGGGCGCCGACGAGGTCGTCAAGGTCGATCTGTACGGCACGGTCGCGTCGATCAAGGCCAGCCGCGTCCACACGGATGCCAAGGAGGGCTGGATCGGCATCCGTCCCGAGAAGGTGCTCATCCAGCCCGAGGGCCAGTCGCTCGACGCCCCTGGCGCGAGCCTGCCGGGCGCGGTGGTCACGGACGTCAGCTACATCGGCGTCTCGACCGACTACACGATCCGCATGCCCTGGGGCCAGGAGATCACCTGCTTCGAGCAGAACACGGGTCGCCGCGGCGGGCTCATCCCCGTCGGCACCAAGGTCGACGTGTCGTGGCGCCCCGAGTTCGCGTTCCTCCTCGACTCCGCTCAGGACGCCGAGGCGGGCATCACCGAGGAGGACTGACGTGGCGGCCCTCCAGAGGGTGTTCGGCAAGAACACCGCCTACTGGCTAATCGGACCGGCGGCGCTGTGGCTCGCGGCGTTCTTCGCGTTCCCGATGCTGTCGCTGCTCAGCACGTCGCTGTCGGACCCGGCGGGCTCGCCGATCACCGGCTACCAGATGACGTTCCGCATCCAGAACTACGTGGAGGCGCTCGGCGACTACTGGCCGTACATGGCCAGGTCGCTCTGGTACGCCGGCATCGCGACCGTGCTGTGCCTGATCCTCGGCTACGTGCTCGCCTACGCGATCGCGTTCAAGGCGGGGCGCTGGAAGAACGTGATGCTGGTCCTCGTGATCGCGCCGTTCTTCACGTCCTTCCTGGTGCGCACGCTGTCGTGGAAGCTGATCCTCGCGGACAACGGCTGGCTCGTCGAGTCCCTCCAGTGGCTGCACATCCTCGGTGAGGACGGGCGACTGCTGGCGACGCCGTTCGCGGTGGTCATGGGTCTCACGTACAACTTCCTGCCGTTCATGATCCTGCCGCTGTACACGAGCCTCGAGAAGATCGACCCGCGCCTCAACGAGGCCGCGGCGGACCTCTACTCGAGCCCGTGGCAGCGCTTCACGAAGGTGATCTGGCCGCTGTCGCTGCCGGGTGTGGTCGGAGGCACGCTGCTGACCTTCATCCCGGCCTCGGGCGACTACATCAACTCGGATCTGCTCGGAAACCCGAACACGCAGATGGTCGGTAACAAGATCCAGACGCTGTTCACGGACGCGAGCGACTATCCGCACGCGGCTGCGCTGTCGGTGATCCTGATGGTGCTGATCGTGGGCATGGTCCTGTTCTATGTCCGCCGCGCGGGAACGGAGGACCTCCTGTGATCACCCGACTCGGAAGCTGGATCGGCAAGCACCTGATGCTCACGCTGGGCATCCTCGTGCTGATCTACATGTACATCCCGAACATGATCGTCGCGCTGATGTCGTTCAACGACTCCTCGGAGTCGCGGAACCTCTACACGTTCCAGGCGTTCACGTGGGACAACTGGCTGAACCCGTGCGAGCCGCAGGGCATGTGCGAGGCGCTCCAGGTCAGCATCAGCATCGGCCTGCTGTCGACGCTCGTGTCGACCACGATCGGCACGCTCGCGGCGTTCGCGCTCGTGCGTCACCGCTTCGAGGGCCGCTCGACCATGAACCTCATGCTGTTCCTGCCGATGGCGACTCCCGAGATCGTCATGGGCTCGTCGCTCCTCGCGCTGTTCGTGGCGGCGGGCTTCGGCGGTCAGCTCGGCTTCTGGACGATCCTCATCGCCCACATCATGTTCAACATCTCGTTCGTCGTCGTGACCGTGAGGTCGCGCCTCGCGGGGCTCGACTCGAACCTCGAGAAGGCCGCGTCGGACCTGTACGCGAACGAGTGGCAGACGTTCTGGCGCATCACCTTCCCGCTGGTGTTCCCGGGCATCCTGTCGGCCGCTCTGCTCGCGTTCTCGCTGTCGTTCGACGACTTCATCATCACGAACCTCAACTCGGGCACCACGGTGACCTTCCCGATGTTCGTGTGGGGTGCCGCGCAGCGCGCCATCCCGATGCAGGTCAACGTGATCGGCACGCTCATGTTCATCATCGCGCTGTCGGTCGTGATCGGCGGCGAGGTCATGTCGCGTCGCCGGGCCAAGGGCAAGGCGGCTGCCTTCTAGGGGGACCGCCTCACTGAGACGGGCTCCACGAGGGGGACGATGCATGCGGCATCGTCCCCCTCGTCGCGTCCGCGCCCGCAGCCGCGTATGCACTCCGCACGGATCCGAGCGCGACACCCCGGCGACACGCCCCAATCAGGGGTCGACACGCTCGCGGGTTGGCCGCGGATCCGTGCGGAGTGCATGGCAGGACGAGGACGATGCGCGGGTTGGGGACCCGCCGCGGCCCGGACGGCGCGGGGCCGGGCATGAGAAAGGGGACGATGCCGCAGCATCGTCCCCTTCCCCGTCGTGTTAAGCGCGGGCCGAGCGGGCGTGGCCCGTATGGGGCTACAGCAGCGCCTGGGCCCGCGTGATGACGTCGCGCAGGATCGACTCCATCTCGTCGAACTCCTTCTGGCCGATGATGAGCGGCGGCGAGAGCTGGATGACGGGGTCGCCGCGGTCGTCGGCACGGCAGTACAGCCCGGCCTCGTAGAGCGCGGGGGAGAGGAAGCCGTAGAGGATCCGCTCACACTCCTCCGCGGAGAGCGACTCCTTGGTGGCGCTGTCCTTCACGAGCTCGATGCCGTAGAAGTAGCCGGCGCCGCGGACGTTGCCGACCATCGGCAGGTCGAGCAGCTTGGACAGCGTCGCGAGGAACGCGTCCTCGTTGCGGCGGACGTTGCCGAGCAGGTCCTCGCGCTCGAAAAGGTCGAGGTTCGCGAGCGCGACCGCGGAGCCGACCGGGTGGCCGCCCCACGTATAGCCGTGCGCGAACATCTCGCCCTTGGCGAGGAACGGCTCCATGAGGCGGTCCGAGGCGATCATCGCGCCCATGGGGGCGTAGCCCGAGGTGAGGCCCTTGGCGGACGTGATGATGTCGGGCAGGTAGTCGTAGCGCAGCGCCCCGAACATCTCGCCCAGGCGGCCGTACGCGCAGATGACCTCGTCCGAGACGAGCAGCACGTCGTAGCGGTCGCAGATCTCGCGCACGCGCTGCCAGTAGCCGGGAGGCGGCGGGAAGCAGCCGCCAGCGTTCTGCACGGGCTCGAGGAACACCGCGGCGACGGTGTCGGCGCCCTCGTTGAGGATGGCGATCTCGATCTGGTCGGCGGCCCACTTGGCGAAGGCCTCCGGGTCCGAGCCGTCGAGCAGCCCGCCGGTCATCTCCTCGGCGCGGTAGATGTTGGTGTTCGGCACGCGGAAGGTCGACGGCACGAGCGGCTCGAACTGCGCCTTGAGGCCGGGCAGGCCGGTGATCGACAGCGCGCCCTGGGTGGTGCCGTGATACGCGACCGCGCGGCTGATGACCTTGTGCTTCATCGGCTTGCCGACGAGCTTGAAGTAGTTCTTCGCGAGCTTCCACGCGGACTCGACGGCCTCGCCGCCGCCCGAGGTGAAGAACACGCGGTTGAGGTCGCCGGGGGCGTGGCTCGCGAGCCGCTCCGCGAGCTCGATCGCACGCGGGTGCGCGTACGACCAGATCGGGTGGAACGCGAGCTCCTGCGCCTGCTTCGCGGCGGCTTCGGCGAGCTCGGTGCGGCCGTGGCCGGCCTGGCTCACGAACAGGCCCGCGAGCCCGTCGAGGTAGCGCTTGCCCTTGTCGTCGTAGATGTAGGCGCCCTCGCCCCGCACGATGATGGGGACGTCGGCGCTCTCGTAGCGGGTGTGGTCGGTGAAGTGCATCCAGAGATGCCGCTTCGCGGACTCCTGCATCGCGGTGTGATCCATGTGTCCAATGGTCCGGGATGCTCCGACGATTGGCAACCGCCGCAACAGCGATTTAACAAACGATTCCGCATCAATCTGGCGCTCGTTGGAACGGTATGCATTGTTGGGAACGCTCATCGCTATGCAATCCGCACCCACCGCGGGTGGTCCGAGAAGGGAGCGGAGAGGCCCTCGAGGGAATTTCCGGGCCCCGGATCGGCTTGCACCGCACGTGTACGACACGGCGTGCGTGCACGACAGCGTGTGAGATTCAAGGAGCACCCCTGCATGACGACCACCGACGCGGCGACCTCGACGCGCGCCCTACCTGCGACCGCGCTGAGCCTCGCCGCCGCGTCGTACGTCCTCGCGGTCGTGATGATGGGCACGACCATGCCGACCCCGCTGTACCCGCTGTATGAGGACAGGTTCGGATTCGGCAGCGCGACCACGACCGTGCTGTACGCGATCTACGCGGCGGGGGTGATCGCCTCGCTCGTGCTCTTCGGCACGCTCTCCGACGTACTCGGCCGCCGCCCCCTGCTGCTCGCGGGCCTGGTGCTGTCGGTCGCCTCGGCCGCGGTGTTCTTCGCGTCCGACGCCCTGTGGCCGCTGTTCGTCGGGCGCGTGCTGTCCGGGCTCGCGGCGGGCATCCTCACCGCGACCGGCACCGTCGTTGTCCTCGAGAACGCGCCCGAGGGCAAGTCCCGGCTCGCGGCCTCGCTCGCGACCGCGTCGAACATCGGCGGCCTCGGCCTCGGCATGCTCATGGCAGGCGCCGTCGCGCAGGTCGCGTCCTCCCCGCTGCGCGCGCCCTTCGTCGTCCATGCGATGCTCCTCGTGATCGGCGTGGTCGCCCTGTGGCAGGTGCGCGAGCGTGGGCGCAGGCCGGACGCTCCCCGCGGGCTGCGGCTGCCCCGCCTTCACCCGGAGGTGCGTGGCCTGTTCGCGACGGCCTCCGTGGGCGCGGTCGCCGGCTTCGCGGTGTCGGGCATCTTCGCCGCTCTGCTGCCTAACTTCATGGGGTCCGTTCTCGACGTCAGCGCCCCCGCAGTCATGGGCTTCGTGACGTTCCTGTTCTTCGGTGCGTCCGCGGTCGCGCAGATCTCCCTCAAGCGCCGCTCCGACCGCTCGCTCGTGCGGATCGGAGCCGTGGCGCTGGCCGTGAGCATGGTGCTGTTCGTGGTCGCGCTCGCGGCGACCTCGCTGCCGCTGCTGCTCGCCTCGTCGGCGCTCGGCGGCGCGGGGCAGGGGCTGCTGTTCATGGCCGGCATGCGCGCGGTGACGGGGGCGACTCCGCCCGACTCGCGCACGCAGGTGACCACCGCCTACTTCCTCGTCTCCTACCTGTCCATCTCCGTGCCGGTGATCGCGGCGGGCGCGCTGTCGACCGCGGTCGGGCTGACCTGGACCGGCATCGTCTTCGCCGTCCTGCTCGGCGTGGTCGCGCTGGCCGCATTCGCGGGCGCGGGTCGCTTCGCCGACGCGGACGACTCCCGTACGGCCCGCTGAAAGGACCTCTCATGACCGACGACCTTCTCGCGACCTGCTGGACCTTCGCGGGCGCGATCGATCCCTTCGCGGACGACCCGAAGAGCCCGCACGAGCCGATCGAGCGCCTGCGCACCATCGCGGCCCACGGCTTCTCGGGCGCCGACTTCCTCTTCGGCGACCTGCGAGGCCGTGACCTCGACGCGATCGCCGCCGAGATGGACTCCCTGGGGATCACCCACCGGCAGGTCGAGCTCGTGTGGAACTGGTGGGAGGACGATGCGGCGGGCGCGCTGGACGAGGCGTTCGCCCTCGCCGCGGGCATCGGGGCGACGCAGATCAAGGCCGCGCCCGACCTCGACAACCCGTCGCGCCCCCTGTGGGATCTGCGCGACCCGTGGGTGCGTTTCGCCGAGCGCTCCGCTGGTATCGGTGCGCAGGCCGTGATCGAACCCCTGCCGTTCTCCCACCTGCGCACGGTCGAGGACGGCGCGCGCTTCGTCCAGGGGGCGGGCCACCCGAACGGCGGCATCGTCATCGACTACTGGCACGTGGTCCGCGGCGGCTCGACCCTCGAGACGCTGCGCGCCGCTCTGGACCCTGCGCATGTGATGGCGGTCGAGTTGTGCGACGGCCGCGGTCCCAAGAAGCCGGGTGTCGACATGCTCGTCGATGCCAACACCGCGCGCGAGCTCCCGGGCGAGGGCGAGTGGGACGTGCGCGGGCTCGTGACGATGCTGCGTGAGATCGGCTACGTGGGTCCGTGGGGCGTCGAGATGCCTGCGCCGTGGTTCCTGGAGCTTCCGCTCGAGGAGGCCGTGGCGCGCGCGGCGGCCGCGACCCGCTCCGTGCTCTGACGTCCCGCGCGAGTCAGGCGTCGGCCAGTGCGGGCGCGAGGTTCCCGCGCGGGACGATGCGAACCTCGTCCAGTCCGAGCCACGACGCCATGAGGTCCAGCTCGGTCCGCAGGGCTGACGCGATCTCGTCGTCCGTCCGGCGCCTGGCGCCCGGCGCCGGGCGCTCCTCGCGCCACGCGGCCTGCACCAGCAGCGCGCGGGCCTTGCGGTCCGCCTTGAGGTCCGCGCGCCCGACCATCTGGTCGCCGAGCAGGAAAGGCAGGCAGTAGTAGCCGTAGATGCGCTTGGGCTCGGGCGTGTAGATCTCGATCCGGTAGTCCATCCCGAACATGCGCAGCAGGCGGGGCCTGAACCATGCGGCGGGATCGAAGGGGCTCAGCAGGGCTGCGCCCGTCGCGCGGCCAGGGTCCGACGCGGGACGATGCCACGCGGGGGCGTCTGGCGCGGCGGTCGCGAGCAGCGCGGGCTCCTTCCAGTCTTCGACGGACACCCAGCGCGCGATCCCTCGTTCGACCGCAGACTCCGCCCACGCCTTGCCGCCCTCGCCACCGCCCTGTCTCGCCCCCGGCGCCAGCGGCAGCCTGAAGTGATCGCACAGGTCCTTGACGGTGCCGATGCCCGTCGCGGACAGCGCCCGGTCGAACAGCCGCTGATGCGCCTCGCGGGCCGGCAGCCCCCACCCGGCCTCCGCGTCGTCTGCGGGAGGGAGCCCCCAGGCCCGGGTGGTCGCGTCGTACGTGCGCGAGAAGTGTCGGCCGCGCGATGCCGCGAGCGCTCCGGTGATGAAGAGGTACTCAAGCGCGTCCTTGACGTGGGTCGAGTCCCACCATGGGCCTCGCGGCCCCTCGTGGGGCGCGAGGTGCTGGAGGTCGCCGGCGGTCGCCGGGCCCGAGGCCTCGGCTGCGGCGCGCACCTGGGCGAGCAGCCCCGGACGCTCGGACTCGAGCCGCTCGCGGGTGTGCGCCTTCCAGCTGGTCCTGCCGCGCATGCGGTGGTGCATCTCGGGCAGCAGGTCGCGTGCCATGACCGACGCCTCGTGTCCCCAGTGCTCGAACGCGTGCGCGGAGTGGCCCTCCGGATCGCCCCACAGGTGCGAGTCGAGCGCGTCGCGCGAGTACGGCCCGAATCGCGAGTACAGCGGCAGGTAGTGCGCCCGCGCGAGCACGTTGACGGTGTCGAGCTGCAGCACGCCCTGAGCGTCGAGGTATGCCTGGAAGTCCGCCGCGCGGGGCCGTCGCGAGGGACGCCTCCGCGCGAGCGACTGGGCGTTCAGGAACACCCGGCGCGCCTGCGCCGCTGACAGGGACTCGGTCATGAGCGACACTCTAGGAGAGGGGTCCGACACCGGACCGACCGGGCGCGCATGCGGCGGTCGAGCGGGCCCTGCGACTCGATTTCGCATTCGGGCCCTGTGGCGTGTAACCTATTCCGGCTGGCCCCGATAGCTCAGTCGGCAGAGCGTTTCCATGGTAAGGAAAAGGTCCAGGGTTCGATTCCCTGTCGGGGCTCTCAGTTCGACGCTTCTCACGAGCGTCGAACCGTGGCGGGGTAGCTCAGCTGGTTAGAGCGCACGACTCATAATCGTGAGGTCGCGGGTTCGAGCCCCGCCCTCGCTACTGAGGCCCGGAGATCTTCCGGGCCTTCGCGCTGTAGAGCGCGTCCTCGAAGGCTGGGAGAGACCCATGGCAAAGAACGACGTTCGCCCGAAGATCACGCTCGCGTGCGTGGACTGCAAGAACCGCAACTACATCACGCGCAAGAACCGTCGCAACAACCCCGACCGTGTGGAGCTCTCCAAGTTCTGCCCGAAGTGCGGCAAGCACACCGCGCACCGCGAGACGCGCTAACTGCTTCGCGGCCGCAAGGCTGCTGAACCGAAGCCCCCGTCCTGGGAACAGGGTGGGGGCTTCGTCGTGTCCACAGGCGCTCCTCGGTGTCAGGCGGTCGTGCCATGATCTCGGCATGGATCAGGGGGATTCGGTGAGGGACGATGCGTCGGCCCAGCGGGGCTGGAGGACGCGGCCGCGCCTGGGCGTGGGGGAGCAGGTGCTGCTGGTCGCGATGGTGGCGCTGCTCGTGCCCTTCCTGGCCCGCCTCACGGGAGTCGAGGCAGGTCCTCTCGCCTACGCTGTCGCGTTCACACCGTGGTTCACGCTCGGCTGGCTCGTGCTCGCGGTCGCCGCGGCCATTGCGCGTGCGCCCAGGGCGCTCGCGGTGTCCGTGATCGTCGCAGCCGTCTCGCTTGCGTGGGTGGCCCCGCTGTTCACCTCGGATCCCGCCGTGGACTACGACGCTCAGGGGGTCGGGCCGGGGAGCACCCTCACGGTCGCGACTGTCAACGCGACGTTCGGTGAGGTCGACGCCGACGAGGTGGTCGCGCTGGTGCGCGAGCGGGGCGTGGATCTGCTCGCTGTCGAGGAGCTCACGCCCGACTCGCTCGACGCGCTTCTCGCGGCGGGCCTCGCCGACGCGCTGCCGTCATGGAAGGCGACCCCGGCCGAGGGGTTCGGCGGAGCAGGGCTCTTCTCCGCGGCCGACATCGACCTGGAGCTGGTCCTCGACGGCTTCGTCTCCCACACGGTCTATGCCACGACCGAGGTCGGAGGCCAGCCGTTCACGGTGCTCGTGGCGCATCCAGCTGCCCCGGGGCTGTTCGATCACGAGGCCTGGTCGTCGGATCTCGCACAGCTGCGGAAGGTGGCCGCCGAGACCGACGGCCCCATGATGATCGTCGGCGACCTCAACGCGACCCTTGACCACGCGGGTCTCGGTGCTCTCGAGGAGGACGGCTTCGTCGATGCCGTGGACGATGCGGGTGCGGGGTTCATGCCGACGTTCCCCGAGGGTCGGCTTCCGTTCCCCGTCGTGGCCATCGACCACGTGATGGCAAGGGACCTGGAATGGGCGGCATCGTCCGTGGAGACCGTGTCTCTGACCGGCGCCGACCATCGCGCGCTCGTGGTGACGTACGCGCTCGACTGAGTGCGGCATCGTCCCGCTTCGCTAGGCTGGCGATGTGCCAGTGAACCCCGATGCCCAGGGCCGCAGCTACGGCCCGCACGAGCCCTACGAGGTCTCGCGCGCCAAGATCCGCGAGTTCGCCGAGGCGGTGGACGCCCGCTCGTTCGCGCACCGCGACGTCGATGCGGCCGCCGCCGAGGGCTATGCCGACCTCGTCGCCCCGACCACCTTCGCGGTCGTGATCGCGCAGCGCGCCGAGTTCCACGTGGTCCAGGACCCCGAGGTCGGCGTCGACTTCTCCAAGGTCGTCCACGCGGACGAGCGGTTCACGCATCACCGCCCGATCGTCGCCGGTGACGAGATCTCGACCACGATCCACATCGACAAGGTCGTCAGCCGCGGGGGGGTGTCCACCGTGACCACGCGGGCCGAGCTCGTCGACCTCGACGGTGCTCCCGTGTCGACCGTGATCTCGACCCTGGCCGTGAGGGAGGACGCATGAGCGCGCAGGACGCCCCCACGTTCGAGGGGCTCGAGAAGGGGCAGGTCGTCGCGACGCGCGAGGTGCCGTTCACGCGCGACACGCTCGTCCGCTACGCCGGCGCCTCGGGCGACTTCAACCCCATCCACTACAACGACGCGTTCGCCGAGTCCGTCGGGCTGCCGGGCGTGATCGCGCACGGCATGCTCACCATGGGCACCGCCGCCTCGGTCGTCGAGGAGTGGGCGGGACCTGGCAACGTCGTCGATCTCCAGTGCCGCTTCGCGCGCCCCATCCCGGTGCCGAACCCGGGGGAGGCCGTCGTCACCTTCTCGGCCGCGGTCGGCGCCCTGGACGATGAGGCGCGCACCGCTCGCATCGACGTCGCCGTCGAGTTCGAGGGCCAGAAGGTCCTCATGAAGGCGCAGGCGATCGTCCGCTGCGTGTGAGCGCTCCGCCGCCCCAAGCGGCCTTGCGCGGCTGCTAGGCGCGCGAGGGGGAGACGGGCAGGCCTTCGCGGCCAGGCGAATGCTCGGGTGACAGACGGGTGAGCCTGCTGCCGCGGCGGAAGCTCGAGTCGAGATCGAAGGCGAGCCCCGCCAGGGTGGCGCGGCGGTCCGCGCGATCCGCGGGCGAACGGTGCCCGTGGCGTCCGGGGGTCTCCCCGTGGTTCCTGATGCTCATGTCCGTGCCCCTCAGCACCGCAGCGCTCGCCGCGTCACCGCAAATGTACCGGCGTGCGCATGCGGGGACCCGGGTGTCGTGACGAAGTCCACAGTCGTCCGCACCGGCGAGCGCGGGTGCCGTCACCGTGGCGCGGGTCGGACGTCGCGGCTCGCGTCCTGACGTCCGGGGGTCTCCGGTCAGTCGCGCGGGGCGGCGACCGTGGTGCCTTCGCGGAGCTCGAGGGCGACGCGGATCTCGCCGGGCTCCTCGCCCGCGAGCAGGTTGCGCACCGCGCCCGCGATCGCATGGCCCTTGACGGCGCCATCCTGGGCCTGCGTGGTGAGCGTGAGCGGCGCGAGCCACGGCAGGTCCAGGCCATCGAAGCCCGTGACGGAGAGGTCGCGCGGTACCTCGAGCCCGGCTTCGCGCGCCGCGACGATCACGCCACCCGCGAGAAGGTCGGACTGGCAGGCCACCGCGGTCGGGCGCGACGGATGAGCGAGCAGGAGCCTTCCCGCCTGGATGCCGGCCTCGACCATCGACGCCTCGGCCTCGACGATCGCGCACGGTGCGATCCCGGCAGCCGCGAAGGCATCGAGACGATGCCTGGCCGGGGTCCACATCGGATCGGGCAGGTCCTCGGGGGAGACGAGGCGGGTCTGGGCGCGGTCGGTCATCGGCACCGTGACGGTCGCGATGCGCTCGTGCCCGAGGTCGACGAGGCGACGCACGAGCGCGAGCGTCGCGGTCGCGTCGTCGATCGTGACGTGGGCGCCGACCGCCCCCTCGGGCGCCTCCATCGCGACCATCGGGATGCCGCGGCGGCGCAGGATCTCGAGCGCGGGCTCGTCGTGGTCGCGGACACGCAGGACGATCGCGGCGTCCATCGCGGCCCCGGCGAGCAGCGGGCGGTCGTCGGCCGTCGCGGGGGAGGGGACCAGCAGCACTCCCATGCCCATCGCTCCCAGGTCCTCGGTGATCGCGTCGAGGATCCGCAGCTGGAGGGGGTCGCGGAACGAGCGGACGAGGCGTTCGTGGACGACGACGCCGACGATGCCGGTGCGGCCCGAGCGCAGGGCGCGCGCCTCGGGGGAGGGTCCCGCGTAGCCGAGCTCGGCCGCTGCGGTCATCACCTTCTCACGGGTGGCCTCGGTGAGCGGGCCGGCGCCGGAGTAGGCGAGCGAGACGGTCGAGACGGAGACGCCGGCGAGCGCGGCGACATCGGTCATCGTCGGTCTGCCTGCGCGCGCCATGCGCCCAGGTTAGCCGTATCATCGTGGTGTTCGAAACGTTTCGAGGCCAGGAAGCCATGACTCTCACCTCCCGCTACGCACCCACCACCGCGCCCGACGCCGCCCGCATCAGGGGCGCGCGACTCGGCGTGCTGCTGCTCTTCGGCTTCCTCGGCCTGCTCACCGCGACCTTCCTGAGCCGCGTGCCGTCGATCCGCGACCTGCTCGACGTCAGCCCCTCGGGGCTTGCCACGCTGCTCATCTCCGGCGCCGCCGGCGCGCTCACCGCGCTGCTGCTCACGGGCTGGGCGGCGGTCCGCTTCGGGACCCGGCCGCTGCTCCACGCCTCGAACGCGTCCTACGTCGTGGCCATCCTGGCGGTCGGTCTCGGGACCGAGATCGGGAGCAAGCCCGTCTTCGCCGCAGGCTACTTCTTGGTGAGCTTCTCCTTCGCCTTCACCAATGTCGCGATGAACGCCGAGGCGGCGAACGTCGAGCGGTATGTCGGCAGGGCGATCATGCCGCAGTTCCACGCGGGCTTCTCGATCGGCATGGCGGTCGGTCTCGGGATCGGCGCGCTCATCTCCCATGCGGGGGTGCCGCCCCTGGTCCACTTCGCGGTCGTCGGCGTTGCCTCGATGCTGCTCCGCCTGTGGGTCGTGCCGCTGTCCACGATCGACGGACGCCCCGACCTCGAGGCCGCGAGCGCCGCGGTCGGCGGGCCGTTCGCCACTGCGAAGGCCGAGTACCGGGATCCGCACGTGGTCCTCATCGGTCTCATCGTGCTCGCCGGCGCGATGACGGAGATGATCGCCGCGCAGTGGCTGCCGCTGTCGGTCGTCGACGACTTCGGCCAGACCGAGTCGATCGCCGACCTCATGTACTGGGTCTTCGTCGTCGCGATGGTGACGGTCCGCTGGTTCGGAGCGTCCGTCATCGATCGGCTCGGCCGCGTGGCGACGCTGCGCGTCTCGGCGACCCTCGTCGCGGCGGGCGTGGTGCTCTATGCCTTGGCGCCGAGCATGGCCCTGGTCCCCGTCGCCGCCGCGCTCTGGGGCATGGGCGCCGCCCTGGGCGCCCCGATCGGCTTCTCCGCGGCCGCGGACGACCCGTCGCGCGCCGCGGCGCGGATGGCCGCCGTCGCCTCGTTCTCGACCGTTGCGGGTCTCGTCGTCCCGCAGCTCGTCGGTCACGTGGCGGAGATCGTGGACCTGCGCTACGCGCTCCTCGTCGTCCTGGTGGCCGCCACCATCAACATGACGTTCGCGAACGCAGTGCGCTCCTCCGGGGAGCGCAACCGCTCGCGTCGCGAGGAGGCACGCATCGTCGACTCGGCCGTGGTCGCGGCGGACGAGGCCGCCGCGTCGTCCATCGTGCTGGCCGAGAAGGAGGTCCGCTCGCCCTCGGGCGCTGACGGTCAGGACCGCTCTCGCGAGCACGCCGTCGACGAGTCCGAGGGCTGCTGCGCCGGCGCCCCGGGGTCGGCGGGGCGGGTCCGCTGACTACGCTGGAGCCCATGACAGCCCCGCGCCTCGCCGACCTCACGACCTTCCACGTCGGCGGTCCCGTCCGGTCGCTGTTCGAGGCGCAGTCGGAGGCCGAGCTCATCGATGCGGTCCGCGCCGCGGACGCCGACGGCGCCCCGCTGCTCGTCGTCGGTGGCGGATCGAACCTCCTCGTCGGTGACGACGGCTTCGATGGAGTCGTCGTGCGCGACGCCCGCGCGGACGTGTCGCTCGCGAACCATGGTTCATGCGGGGGCGTCGAGATCACCGCGACCGCAGGCACGCGGTGGGACGATCTTGTCGCGCAGGCGGTCGCGTCGCAGTGGAGCGGCTTCGAGGCCCTGTCTGGGATCCCGGGCTCTACCGGCGCGACGCCGGTACAGAACGTCGGCGCGTACGGCGCAGAGGTCAGCGAGATCGTCTCGCTGATCCGCACGTGGGACCGCGAGACGTCCTCGGTGCTGTCGATCCCGCTGATCAAGGCGCAGTTCGGCTACCGCGACTCGATGCTCAAGCGGACCATGACGGACGGCCCTTGGGGTCCGACGCCGCGGTACGTGGTGCTCGACGTCACCTTCCATACGCGCATGGCGTCGCTGTCCGCACCCGTGCGGTATCAGCAGCTCGCGTCCGCGCTCGACGTCGAGCTTGGCACTCGCGTGCCGATCACCGAGGTGCGGGAGGCGGTGCTCGCGCTGCGCGCGTCGAAGGGCATGGTCGTCGACCCCGCCGACCACGACACGTGGTCCGCGGGCTCGTTCTTCACCAACCCCATCGTCCCTGAGTCCTCGATCCCCGAGGGTGCCCCGGCCTACCCCGCGGCGGGCGAGGGCATGGCGAAGACCTCGGCGGCGTGGCTGATCGAGCACGCGGGCTTCCCCAAGGGCTTCGCGGTGCGCGAGGGGGCCCCCGCCTCGCTCAGCACCAAGCACACCCTGGCCCTCACGAACCGCGGCGGGGCCGCGGCCTCGGACCTGCTCGAGCTCGCGCGTGTGATCCGCGACGGCGTGGCCGAGCGCTTCGGCATCACCCTCGTGCCCGAGCCGATGCTGGTGGGCGCGGAGCTGTAGCCGACCCCGGCGTCGTCTCCGCCTGCTCCCGACCCGGCCGCCGCATCGTCTGCCAACCCGGCAACCGCATCGCCTGCCAACCCGGCCGCCGCATCGTCCCGCCAACCCGGCCGCCGCCCGGCTGTGGACACCCAGGGTTGTTCTCAGGGCCTCAGCGGACGCAGCGCGCAAGCGAAGGGCCCCCGGAGCGTGCGCTCCGAGGGCCCTTGCCAGCAGGCGAGCGTCAGCCGTCCGTCGCGATGGCCTTGAGGATGTCCATCCGCGAGGCCTGCCAGGCCGGCCAGATGGCCGCCACCACGCCAGCGATCGCGGCGCCGATCGTGTACACAGCGAGCCAGATCCACGGGATCGCGATCGTCGTGAACCCGAACTCCTCGAGCGCCCTCACGAGCGCCGCGCCGAGCCCGACGCCAAGGATCATGCCCAGGATGGTGCCGAAGATCGCCATGACCATGGCCTCGATCGTCACCATCCGCCAGATCGACGACTTCCTCACGCCGACCGCGCGCAGCAGACCGATCTCTCGCGTCCGCTCGGTCACCGACAGCAGCAGCGTGTTGGCCACGCCGAGGATCGCGATGATGAGCGCAGCGCCGAGCATCGCGGAGATCACGCCCAGGATCAGGTCGATGAAGCTGTTCGCGAAGGCAGCCAGATCATCAGGCTGCTGCAGGGTCACCAGCGGGTACTCCGCGGCGAGCGCCTCGGTGAGGTCGGTCTGCGCCTGGTCGACGTCGACTCCCTCGTCCATGACGATCATCGCCTGGAACAGCGGCACGCTCGTGAAGAGCTCGGCGCCGATCGACTCGTCGACCCAGAACGAGGCGTCACCCTCGGTGTTGTACGTGCCGGTGACCGTGAGGTCGAGCGCCGCGGCATCGCCCTCGAGGGTCACCACGTCGCCGACCTCGACGCCGCGCTTCTGGATGTCGGGTCCGATGTAGACGCCGCCGTCGAGCTCGTCGAAGTCGGGATCGTTGTCGTAGTCGTAGGCGAGGTCCGCGAGATCCTGCTGGATCACCCCGATCGACTCGGCCGCCCCGTCGTACATGACCGACGTGACTCCCGTCGTCGTCACGAAGTCCACGCCGTCCTCGCCGGCGAGCAGGTCGATCGCGCCCTCGGGGATCTCGCCCTGTGTGCTGAGCACGAAGAACTCGGCCTCGATCTGCGTGAACTGGCTCGTCACGACCGCCTTGAGCGACTCCGTGAAGGTCGACACGAGCGCGAGCAGCATGACGCCGATCATGAGCGCCGCGGCGGTGTTCGCCGAGCGCCGGGGCTCGCGGTGGATGTTGTTCGCGGCGAGCTTGCCGTCGATCTTGAAGATCCGCGTGAGCACGTCGCGCAGCCCGAAGGCGAGCGGCACGAGCACCTGGGCGGCGAGCAGCGTGACGCCGATGACGAGCGCCATCGCACCCGAGCCGACGTACCAGTACGGGTCGGCGACCCCGGTGTAGAGGCCGATGAAGATCGCCACGACGCCGAGCAGCGCGATCGCGCCTCCGACGATGTTGCGCAGCTTGAGCGGCTTCTTCGACTCGGTCGCCGCCTCGCGCAGCGCCTCCATCGGGGAGATGGTCGACGCGTGGATCGCGGGCATGAGCGCCGACACCAGCGTGACGAGCGCGCCCAGGCCGTAGCTCCACAGCACCGCGTCGAGAGGCAGGGTGACCGTGCCGAAGATCTCGCCCGAGAAGGCCTCGACGAGAGCGGACATGCCGATCGCGGCGAGGTAGCCCAGGATGATGCCGATTGTCGCGGACACCGCCGCGATCACCACCGCCTCGAGCAGGATCATCGAACGCAGCTGCCGCCCGGTCACGCCGATGGCCCGCATGAGCCCGAACTCGCGGGTGCGCTGCGTGACGATGATGCGGAAGGTGTTGATGATGATGTACGAGCCGACGAACAGCGCGATCAGCGCGAACGCGATCGCGAAGATGTCGATGTACTGCAGGATGTCGTCGAGCTCCTCGGCGGACTCGGCGGCCTTCGCCTCGCCGGTGAGGGCACGCGTGCCGTCGGGGATGACCTCCGAGATCGCCTCTGCGACCTTCTCCGAGTCCGCTCCGTCGTCGACGATGACCGCGATCTGCTGGTAGCCGTCGCTCTCGGTCAGGGTCTGCGCCGCCGACTCGGTCATGTAGGCGAGATTCGCGCCCTGCAGGGAGTTGTCCTCGCCGAACCTCACGAGGCCCACGAGGGTGAACTCCTCGACGCCGGTGTCCGTCGCGACCGAGACCGTGTCGCCGATCTCGTAGCCGAGCGCGGGAGCGGAGTCGATGTCGAGCACGATCTCGTCGTCCGCCTTGGGGCCGGCACCCTCCTCAAGGGTTGCGCGATCGACCTGCGGCTCGCCGGTCCAGTTGAAGATCTGGCTCGGGGCGCCGCCCGAGGACATGAGGTCGCCCGACGGCTCGAAGTCGGCCGCGAGCACCGCGCCGCTGACCTGGATCCCTCCGTAGGCCCCGGCGACCCCGTCGACGGCCTGCACGGCGGCGAGATCGTCGCTCGAGAAGATCGCGTCCGTGGCGGCGAACATGTCGTCGCCGGTGCCGTCTGCCTCCTCCTGGGGCACCTCCTCGACGATCACGTCGGTGTCGCCATAGATGTCGCTGAACAGCGAGTTGAAGCCGCTCGACAGGGCGTTGGTCAGGGTGAGCGTCGTCGCGACGAGCGCGACGCCGAGGGCGACCGCCGCCGCGGTCAGCAGCAACCTCTTGGGGTTGTGCTTGACGGATTTGTAGGCGAGGCGGAACATCAGTGCCCCATCTTCTTCATGCGGTCGAGCACCTTGTCCGCAGTCGGCTCGAGCATCTCGTCGACGATCTGGCCGTCCTCGAGGAACAGGATGCGGTCCGCGTACGCGGCGGCCGAGGGGTCGTGCGTGACCATGACGATGGTCTGGCCGAACTCCTTGACGGCGCGGCGCATGAAGCCGAGCAGCTCGGCGCCCGAGCGGGAGTCGAGGTTGCCGGACGGCTCGTCGGCGAAGATGATCTCGGGACGTGCGACGAGCGCGCGAGCGACGGCGACGCGCTGCTGCTGGCCGCCGGACAGCTCGGCTGGGAGGTGCGTGAGGCGGTCGCCGAGGCCCAGGATCCCGATGATCTCGTCGAACCACGCCTTGTCGACGGCCTTGCCGGAGATGTCCATCGGCAGGGTGATGTTCTCCTTGGCCGACAGCGACGGGATGAGGTTGAACGACTGGAAGACGAAGCCGATGTGGTCGCGGCGGACCTCGGTGACCTTCGCCTCCGGGAGGGACGTGATCGTGATGTCGGCGATCGAGGACTCGCCCGCGGTGAGGCGGTCCAGGCCGGCGAGCGTGTGCAGCAGCGTCGACTTGCCGGAGCCCGAGGGGCCCATGATCGCGGTGAACTCGTGGCGAGCGATGTCGACGTTGATGCCGTCGAGCGCGCGGACGGCGGTGTCGCCGAAGCCGTAGTCCTTGTAGCCGCCGCGCATGGTCGCGGCGAGGGCTGTGGTGGTCATGCTGTTCCCCTTCGAGACTGCCGCGTCCGGTGCGCGGTCGATCCTGACGGGTCCAGTGTGGCCACGGCGGGGCGCTCACGGCATCGTCCGATAGGACGGTTCTGCGCGCTCGTTCGCAGGGACGATGCGGGGGTTGTCCCCGAGTGCGCACGCTCCGGACGGGCCGCGAGGACGACGAAGGGCCCCCAGGAGCCGCAGCTCCGGGGGGCCCAGGACGGCCGGAGATCAGCCGTCGGCGGCCACCGCCTCAAGGATGTCCATGCGCGACGCCCGCTGGGCGGGCCAGACCGCCGCCATGACCCCCGCCAGCGCTGCGCCGACCGTGTACAAGGCAAGCCAGGCCCACGGGATGGTCACGGTGCCGAAGCCGAACTCCGCGAGCGCCTTGACGAGAGCCGCGCCGAGGCCGACGCCGAGCACCATCCCGAGGACCGTGCCGAAGATCGCCATGACCATCGACTCGATCGTGATCATGCGCCATACCGACGAGCGCCTCACGCCCACGGCCCTCAGCAAGCCGATCTCTCGGGTGCGCTCGGCCACCGACAGGAGCAGCGTGTTCGCCACTCCGAGGATCGCGATCACGAGGGCGGCGCCGAGCAGCGCCGAGATCACCCCGAGGATCATGTCGATGAACGACGTCGCGAGCTGAGTGAGCTGGTCGGGCTGCTGGAGAGCGACGAGCGGGTACTCCTCGGTGAAGCGGTCGAGGATCGCCGACTGGACCTCGTCGACGTCGGCGCCGTCCTCGAGCATCACGAGCGACTGGTAGACGCCGAGGTCCTCGTCGAGCGCATCCGCGGTCGACCAGTCGACCCAGAACGAGCCGTCCTCGGACGAGTTCACGAGTCCTGTGACCTCGAGAGTTGCCGTCCCTGACGCACCGGTGAGCGTGACCTCGTCGCCGACCTCGAGCCCCTGCTCCTGGAGGTCAGGCGCGATGAAGACGCCACCGTCTGCGAGCTCCGTGAGGTCGTTGTCGGGGTCCTCGTCGAAGGCGAGCTCCGTGGTCGCAGCGTCCACCGCGACCAGGCCCAGGGTCTCCCCGTCGTAGTCGACGGTGGTGAGCCCCACGGAGGTCACGAGATCGACCCCTGCTGCTCCCGCGACGATGTCGAGTGCGCCCTGCGGCACGTCGCCGCCCTGCGAGTCCGCGACGAAGAGGTCGGCCGACATCTGGTCGAACTCGGCGGTGACAACGGACTTGAGCGATTCGGTGAAGGTCGACACGAGGGCGAGCAGCATCACGCCGATCATGAGCGCGGCTGCCGTGTTCGCCGAGCGGCGCGGCTCGCGCCGGATGTTGTTAGCGGCGAGCTTGCCGTCGATCTTGAAGACACGCGTGAGCAGATCCCGGAGTCCGAAGGCGAGCGGCACGAGCACCTGGGCGGCGAGCAGCGTGACTCCGATGACGAGCGCCATGGCGCCGATCCCGACGTACACGTAGGGCATGTCCAGGTCCGCGTAGAGACCGACGACGATGCCGGCGACGCCCAGAGCAGAGATCGCAGCTCCGACGACGTTGCGGAGTCTGAGCGGCTTCTTCGACTCGGTCGCGGCCTCCCGCAGCGCCTCCATAGGTGCGATCGATGAGGCGTGGATCGCGGGTAGCAGCGCTGAGACGAGCGTGACGAGCGTGGCGAGGCCGTAGCTCCACAGCACCGCGTCGAGCGGAAGCGTCACGGCGCCGAAGATGTCCCCGACGAAGCTCTCCGCGATCGCGGCCATCCCGAGCGCTCCCACGTAGCCGAGCCCGATGCCGAGCGTCGCTGCGACCGCCGCGATCACGACGGCCTCGAGCAGCACCGTGCGCAGCACCTGGCCGCCGGTCACGCCGATGGCGCGCATCAGCCCGAACTCGCGCGTCCGCTGGGTGACGACGATCCGGAACGTGTTGACGATGATGTACGAGCCGACGAACAGCGCGATCAGCGCAAAGGTGATCGCGAAGATGTCGATGTATTGGAGCATGCTGTCGAAGCTCTCGGACTGCTCGGCCTGGAGCTGCTCGCCTGTGACCGCACGCGTGCCCTCGGGGATCATCGTGGAGATCTCGGACGCGACGGCGTCATTGTCGGCGCCGTCCTCGGTGATGACGAGTGCCTCCTGGTACCCAGCCTCCCCGGTGATCTCGTGCGCGCGAGCCTCGGTCATGTATCCGAGCGTTGCGGTCTGGAGAGAGTTGGACTCCCCGAAGCGGACGAGCCCGACGAGCGTGAACTTCTCGATGCCGTCCTCGGTGGCGATCTCGACGGTGTCGCCGAGCGAGTACTGGAGCTTCTCCACGGAGTCGACATCCAGGACGATGGCGGCGTCAGAGGTCGGAGCGGACCCCTCGATGAGCGTCGCCTTGTCGACCTCGGGGAGCCCCCACCAGTTGTAGAGGATGGTCGGCGCGGAGGCGCCGGCCATCATCGAGCCGTCAGCCTCGTAGCCGGACGGCAGCACCGTGCCGTCGACCATGAGGCCTCCGTAGACGCCATCGACCCCGTCGACCGCCTCGATCGCGGAGACCTCGGCGGCCGTGAGGATCTCCCCGGCGCCGGCCCACATGTCGTCGTCCGCGGTCGTGGAGTCGACCGCCTCGACCGCGACGTCCGTCGTGCCGGCCGTCTCGGCGAACAGGTCGTCGAAGCCGCTCGACAGGGCGTTGGTGAGGGTGAGCGTCGTGGAGACGAGTGCGACGCCGAGCGCGACCGCGACCGCGGTCAGCAGCATCCGCTTGGGATTGTGGCGGACGGATCTGTAGGCGAGGCGGAACATCAGCGGCCCATCCTCTTCATCCGGTCGAGCACGAGGTCCGCGGTGGGCTCTCGCATCTCGTCGACGATGCGGCCGTCGTCGAGGAACAGGATGCGGTCCGCATGGGCGGCGGCCGACGGGTCGTGGGTGACCATCACGATGGTCTGGCCGAACTCCTTGACGGCGCGGCGCATGAAGCCGAGCAGCTCGGCGCCCGAGCGGGAGTCGAGGTTGCCGGAGGGCTCGTCGGCGAAGATGATCTCGGGACGTGCGACGAGCGCGCGAGCGACGGCAACGCGCTGCTGCTGGCCGCCGGACAGCTCGGCTGGGAGGTGCGTGAGGCGGTCGCCGAGGCCCAGGATCCCGATGATCTCGTCGAACCACGCCTTGTCGACGGCCTTGCCGGAGATGTCCATCGGCAGGGTGATGTTCTCCTTGGCCGACAGCGACGGGATGAGGTTGAACGACTGGAACACGAAGCCGATGTGGTCGCGGCGCACCGCGGTGACCTTCGCCTCGGGGAGCGAGGTGATCGTGATATCGGCGATCGACGACTCGCCGGACGTCAGCTTGTCGAGCCCCGCAAGGGTGTGCAGCAGCGTCGACTTGCCGGAGCCCGACGGTCCCATGATCGCGGTGAACTCGTGGCGGGCGATGTCGACGTCGACTCCGTCGAGCGCGCGCACGGAGGTGGCGCCGAAGCCGTAGTCCTTGTAGCCGGCACGCATCGAGGCGGCGGTCGCGACGGTGGTCGGTGCGGCGATGGTGGCCGTGATGGTGGTCATGCTGTTCCCCCTTCAGATCCTGCGGCCAGTCCGCGAAGGATCGTGATGGGTTCAGTGTCCGCACCCCCGTGCGGGTGGGTCATCGCCCAAAGGGAGGGTTGAGGACCCCCATGTTTCTCGGGGACGGAGGGGCGTCCCCATGGGGGACGAGTGGGGGTGTCCCCTGAGCCGTCAGCCTCGAGGCAGGACGATGCCGGAGTCGTAGGCCTCGACCACGGCCTGCACGCGGTCGCGCACCCCGAGCTTCGTGAGGATGTGGCTCACGTGGGTCTTCACCGTGGTGTTCGAGACGAACAGCTCCGAGGCGATCTCCTGATTCGACAGCCCTCGCGCCATGAGCTGGAGCACCTCGACCTCGCGGTCGGAGAGGTCGCCGATCGCCTCGGGCGACGGCTGGTGGGGTGCGTCCGGCGCGGGTGCGGGCTCGGACGCGGCGACCGGAGACGCAGCCGTGGTCGGTCCTGAGGAGGAGGTCGCGAACCGCTCGATGACGCGCCGGGTGACCTCGGGGGCGAGCAGCGCCTCGCCGCCCGCGACCACGCGGACCGCGTCGACGAGCGCGTCGCCCTCGGCGCTCTTCAGGAGGAACCCTGACGCGCCGGCGCGCAGCGCCTCGTACACGTACTCGTCGTCGTCGAAGGTGGTGAGGATGACGACGCGGGCGGTGGGGTGGCGCGTGATGAGCTCGCGGGTGGTCGCGATGCCGTCCATCCCCGGCATGCGGACGTCCATGAGGACGACGTCCGCGTCGTGCTGGGCGGCGAGGTCGAGCGCCTGCTGGCCGGACGAGGCCTCGCAGCACACCTCGATGTCGCCCTCGGACTCGAGGATCATCCTGAGCCCGACGCGCACCATCTGCTGGTCGTCGACCAGCGCCACCTTGATCATCGGTTCCCCTTGGCTCGACCGCGCGCCACGCTCGCGCGCACCTGGTCGTCGGTGACCGGAAGCATAGCGTGGACCGAGAAGCCGCCGCCCTTGCGGGGCCCCAGCTCGATCGTGCCGCCGAACTGCGCGACGCGCTCGCGCATGCCGGCGAGCCCGTGCCCGCCGCTCGAGCTCGCGGCGTCCGAGATCGTGCCGCGGCCGTCGTCCTCGACGTCGATCGTGACCCGGTCGGCGCTGCGGGTGAGCGTCACGGTCGCGTGCGCGCCCGGTCCCGCGTACTTGAGGGCGTTCGTGAGCGACTCCTGGACGATGCGGTAGGCGCTGAGCTCCACGCCCGCGGGGACGTGCGTGGTCCCGGTGATGCTGAGGGTGACGGGAAGGCCCGCGTCCTCGACCTGCTGGGCGAGGTCGGGGATCGCGGCGAGCGACGGCATCGGCGCGAACTCGTCGCCCGGCAGCGCGCCCACGAGGCCCGTCCTGCGGGTGCGCCCCGTGAGCTCGGCGGCCTCGTCCTCGGCCTCGCGCTCGGACGTGCGGAGCACCCCGATCATGCGCTGCATCTCCGCGAGGCCCTTGCGGCCCGAGTCGGAGATGGTGCCGAGCGCCTCGGCGAGGACGGGATCGTCCTTCGAGGCGCGCCGGCGCGCGCCCTCGGCCTGCAGCGTCATCACCGTCATCTCGTGCGCCACGACGTCGTGCAGCTCGCGCGCGATGCGGGCCCGCTCGGCGCGCACCGCGTCGGCCGCGGCGAGGCGCTCGGCCTGCTTGCGCCGCTGGGCGTCGAGCTCGAGCTCGGTCAGGCGCTCGCGGCGACGGTAGTCGGTGAAGCCCATGCCGACGGGGACGGCGACCGCGAGCGCCGCGGACGCGTACGACCACGCGGACACGTAGTCGGTGACCAGGAAGCCGACGGTGATCCAGAAGAACATCACGGCCGTGGCCGAGCCGATGTGCATGAGCGCCTGCCGGGGCGGCAGATACGACGCGACGCCGTACAGCGCGATGTAGATCGCGAGCATCGCCGGGTTGTCGACGTAGCCGATGCCCGCGGAGATGACCCAGAACAGCATGCTCGCCCACATGACCGCGCGCGGGTAGCGCTGGCGGAACGCGAGCGGCGCGACCTGCAGCGCGATGAGGACGTAGCCGATCGCGTCCATGGGGTGCCCGCCGGTCTCGGCCGCCGGGTCGGAGGCGAGCACGGTCACGACGGACAGCACGAGCATCGCGACCGCGACGAGCACGTCCGGCAGGCGAGGCATCTTGAGGTCCACGAGGTCAGGCTAGCCGTGAGGGCCCTCCTTCCCCAGGGACTCACAGCCGTGGAGCCCCAAGTCGGCTGTCCACAGATGCGTGCGGGGCCCGGAGCTCGGCTCCTCTGCCTGGCTACCGTCGGCCCGTGCGACGAGCCGGAGGGCGCCATGGATCTGCTGCTGACACTGCGGGAGGGGGAGCGTGCGCGCATGGTCAGCGTCACGCTCGCCGATGGGGCGAGCGTCGTCGACCTCGCGCGGCGCCTCGGCCGGAGGCCCGAGGGGGAGGGCGTCACGCTGCGCCTGCTCCCGCTGTCACGCGGCTCCGGCGCGGAATGGACGATGCTCGACCCGGCCTGCGATGTGCACGCGGCGGGCCTGCGGTCGGGGGACGAGGTATGCGTCGTCGCGGCCCCGTCGGAGGGGCATGCGCCGGCCGCCGCCGCGGTGCGGGCGGTCTCCGGCCCCGACGCCGGCACCGTCTTCCCACTGCGACGAGGCGTCAACGTCGTGGGGCGCGACCCGGGCTCCGCGGTCCGGCTGACCGATCCGCTCGTCGCCGGTCGGCACGCCGCGATCCACGTCGGCGTGGGCATCGAGATCCACGACCTCGGGTCGTCGCTGGGGCTCGCGGTCGCCGGCACCGCGGCCACCCGAGCCCCGTTGGGCGAGGGCGACGAGGTGTCGGTCGGCGGTACGACGCTGCGGCTTGGAGCGGCCTCGGGCGACGACGCAGAGCCGCGGGAGGTCGGCGACGTGGTGATCGCGCGGCCGCTGCCCATGCCGCTTGTGCCGTCCGAGCCGATCGATCTTCCCGAGCCGCCGTCGGAGCCGGAGCCGCGAGGGATGCCGCGCGCCGCGCTGCTCGCCCCCGCGCTCATGGGCATGGCGATGTTCGCCGTCACCGGGCGTGCGATCTCGCTCGTCTTCGTCGTGATGTCCCCGCTCATGATGATCGCCGGAGTGCTCGATGCGCGGGGCGAGCGGCGCCGCAGGCTCGCGGCGATGCGCGAGGATTTCGAGGCCGAGCTTGGCGAGGCGGAGAGGCTCCTCGCGGCGCGCGTCCCCGAGGAGAGGAAGGCGCTCGAGGAGCGGTCTCCGCCGACCGTGGCGACCTGTCGTGCGGCCGCAGAGCGCGGCCCGATGCTGTGGACCAGGAGGCCCGAGCATCCGCGCTTCCTGGCCCTGCGCCTCGGCACGGGGCACGTGCGCGCGCACGCTCCTCCGTCGGCCCGCCCCGGGGGAAGAGCGCTCGCGGACGCACGGGAGCGGGTCGCCGCTCTCGCCGCGCGATTCGCGACCGTGCCCGACGCGCCCGTGATCGCCTCGCTCGACGTCTGCGGCGCGGTGGGTATCGCGGGTCCCCGGGCGACAGATGCGGCTCGGGCCGTGGTGCTCCAGGTGGCGATCCTGCACGCACCCTCCGACTGTGCGCTCGCGGTCCTCGCCGGTCCGGAGGAGGCCGAGGACCCGTGGAGGTGGACCAGATGGCTCCCGCACGCCAAAGCGGGAGAGGGGATGCTCGGATGCCCCGCCGTCGCTGCCGGCCGCGCCCGCGCCGACCTGCTCGAGGCGCTTGAACGCCTCGTCTCGGCGAGGTCTGGCGGCTCGATCGGCGCCGTCGGGCCGACCCCGCGCACCGCGGATCGCGAGCCCCGCGGGGGCGTCCCGGGGACCCCCTCCGTCGTTGTGATCGTCGATGCGCGGGATCCCTCGGAGCGCTCCCGCCTCGTACGGCTCGCCGAGCGGGGCGCGGACGTCGGCGTCCACGTCGTGTGGGTCGCGGACCTGACCTCGCTCGTGCCAGGCGCGTGCCGCATCGTCCTGGTGACGCACGACGACGGTGGCGGGCTCGTCATGGACGTCCTGCGTGGCGGATCTCCGACGCATGTGCGTGTCGAGGCGGCGACCGACGCGGACGCGGAGGCCACCGCACGCCTCCTCGCCCCGCTCGTCGACGCGGCCGCGGTCGCCTCGGCTCAGGAGGACCTGCCTCGCGAGGCGCCGCTGGTCCCGCTCCACGGCGTGGACGTGCTCGATCCGAGCGTGCATGCGGCGCGGTGGCGGGCCACGGCCCCGCACGGAGGTCGAGGGTCGCTTCGGGCGCTCATCGGCCACGCGGGGCACGCCCCGTTCTACCTCGACCTGGTCCGCGAGGGCCCGCACGCGCTCATCGGCGGCACGACCGGAGCCGGCAAGTCCGAGCTGCTTCAGGCGTGGATCCTCGGCATGGCCTGTGCGCACGGGCCTCGAGAGGTGACCTTCCTGCTCGTCGACTACAAGGGCGGTGCTGCCTTCGCGGAGTGCGTGGGGCTGCCGCACACGGTGGGTCTCGTGACGGACCTCGAGCCTCGGCTCGCGGACCGCGTGCTCCTGTCGCTGCGCGCCGAGCTGTCCCATCGCGAGCGCCTGCTCTCCGCCGCCGGGGCCAAGGATCTCGACGCCCTGCACGAGTCCGGTGGGCCAGCGACCCCTCGCCTCGTGGTCGTCCTCGACGAGTTCGCGACGCTCGCCGCCGAGGTCCCCGCCTTCCTCGACGGGGTGGTCGACATCGCGCAGCGTGGCAGGTCCCTCGGGCTCCACCTCATCATGGCCACCCAGCGTCCGGCCGGGGTCATCCGCGACAACCTCCGCGCGAACACCAACCTCCGTCTCGCGCTGCGCGTGGCGGACGAGTCGGACTCGCGCGATGTGCTGGGCGTGGGCGCCGCGGCGCATCTTGACCCAGCGATCCCCGGGCGCGTGCTCGTGCGGTCCGGCGCCGGGCCGCTGAGACGCTTCCACTCGGCGTTCGGAGGGGCCCGATCCGCCGAGGCGATGCCCGGTCCCGAGATCGGGGTGGCCGACGTAGGCATGGGCGTGAGGCGGGACTGGCCGGAGCCGGCCCGCGACGCGCGCCCGCCGACCTTCGACACCGACGCGGCGAGAGTCGTCGAGGCGCTGCGGACGGCGAGCGCGCTCGTCGGTGGCTGCCGTGTGCGTCGCCCGTGGCTCGACGAGCTGCCCGCGTCCCTTGCGCTCGAGGACCTGCCGCGCGGCGGCGATGCACTCGTGCTAGGGCTCGTCGACGAGCCCCAGCACCAGCGTCAGGCTCCCCTCGTGTGGAACCTCGCGACCGAGGGTGCGCTGCTGATCGTCGGCGGCCCAGGTGCAGGGGCCTCGACCGCACTGAGGACCATCGCCGCGGCGTCGGCGCGCGCCGCGGGCGGAAGGCCGACGCACCTGTACGGCATCGACTCGGGAGGCGGCGGGCTGTCGCCCCTGCACGGGCTCCCGCAGGTGGGCGACGTGATCGAGGCCTCCGACACCGAGAGGCTCCGGAGGCTCCTGGGCGACCTGGCGGGCGAGGTGCGGCGTCGTCGCCGCGAGCCTCCCGAGGACGCGGAGGGGGCTCTTCCCCGCGTGGTGCTCCTGATCGACGGAGCGGCCCAGCTGCAGGCCGAATGCCTGCATGTGCCCGGACGCGAGCAGGCGTGGGAGGACTTGCGGGAACTCGTCGCGGATGGCCCCGCCGCAGGCGTGCACGTCGCGATGACGGCGGAGCGCAGCGGTGCAGTGCACACCTCGCTGCGCTCGCTCACGACCCGGCTCCTGCTGCTGCGCGCCGGGGACGATGCGGAGTACGCGCTCGCTGGCCTGCGTGCGCGTCGGCTGCCGCCCGACGCTCCGCCGGGTCGGGTCCTCGACGCTGCGAGCGGGCTCGAGGCCCAGCTCGG
This sequence comes from Demequina sp. NBRC 110054, assembly GCF_002090115.1. Lineage (NCBI taxonomy): Bacteria > Bacillati > Actinomycetota > Actinomycetes > Micrococcales > Demequinaceae > Demequina > Demequina sp. NBRC 110054. The sequence goes on along the minus strand of NZ_BBRK01000004.1, from coordinate 398,256 downwards.
GGTGCCAGGCGGCTCGCCTCGCCTCGACGCGCAGGCCCAGGCCCTCGCGGAGCTCGGCCGTCGGTCGAGATCCCGGGCACGCCCCGTGCCGCGTATGCCCAGGGTCGTCGCTCCGGCGTCCCTTCCGTCGGACGTCGACGGGCTGCCCGTCCTCGGGATCGACGAGTCCACCCTCGCGCCGACGGGCCTCTCGCTTGAGCGCTCGCTCGTCATCGCCGGCCCCGCGGGCTCTGGGCGCACCGCGGCTCTCGCCTGGGTCGGGCACGCTGCCCGAGCCGCGGATGCGGACGCGTGCCTCGTGCACCTGTCTCCCCGGCGCTCGTCCCTGGGCGCGCTCGCGGCGTGGACCGACTCGCACGCCGGGCTCGGAGCGGGGGAGGAGTTCCTGGCCAGGTGGGGGGCCGCGCTCGCCAGGCCCGCCGAGGACGATGCGCCCGTGACGGTGCTGCTCGAGCACCTCGGAGACCTGGGGCCAGGCGGGCCCGACCCGATGCTCGCGCAGGTGCTGCGGCAGGCGCTTCGGCTCGGCCACGTCGTCGTGGCGGAGGCGGACTCACACTCGTGGACCGGCCCGCTCGCCACCGACCTCAGGTCCGCACGCCGCGGCATCGTCCTGGCGCCGGAGCCGCCCGACGTCCAGATGCTGCTCGGGGTGCGCACGCCGCGCATGCAGGCGGACTGTCCTCCGGGCAGGGCCGTCGCGATCGAGCCCGGGCGTCAGCGGGTTATCCAGATCCCCTTCCTCGCTCACCTGTTCTCCACAGAAGCCAGGCGGGCCCCCGGAGGCTCGGCGCGCGGCTCGTAGGTTCGCAGGCATCCGCCGGCACCGGCGGATCAGACGAAGGGGGAGAACATGGCCAACATCACCGTCACCTACGACGAGATCCGCGCCGCGGCGGATCAGCTGCTCTCGGGGCAGGGAGACATCGACTCGCGGCTGGCTGAGCTCAAGGCGTTCATCGACTCGCTCGTCTCGGGCGGGTACGTCACGAGCTCCTCGTCCGGAGCCTTCCACGAGCAGTACACCGCGTTCACCACGTCGTCGCAGCAGGCGATCTCGGCGCTCGAGGGACTGAGCCAGTTCCTCAGGGGCGCCGCGGACACGCTGCAGCAGACCGACGAGGCGCTCGCGAGCGCGATCCGGGGCCGGTAGCGGGCCGGTAGGAGGCGGAGCGATGAGCCTGGACCTGGCTACCTCTGGACGGCAGGCGGAGCGATGACTCGTGACCTGGTGATCGCCGGCGACGCTATCGGGGAGGCCGCTGCCCGCATCCGTGCGGTCGCGGCCTCCCTGGGGCGCGCGGACGCTGACTGCGGAGCGGTTCGCGCCGCGCTGGGGGACGCGGCGGAGGTGAGCGGGCTGCGGGACGCCATGTCCTCCTTCGCCGCGTCGTGGAGCGTGCGTCGCGAGTCGTTGTGCGGCACGCTCGACTCGCTGTCGGGGGTGCTCTCCCAGGTTGACGGAGGCTTCGACGACGCGGACCGCGCGCTGTCGAGTGCCGTGGGCCTAGGCCCCGTGCCCGTCCATCGCGGCGACGGGGTGGACTGATGGCTGGAGTCCTCGATGCCAGCTCGCCGATCTCCGGCGAGCCCGCGCAGATCGAGGGCCGCGCACACGAGCTCGGCGCGGTGGCCGAGTCGCTCTCCGCGACGATCGCCGAGCTCCGCAGCATCCGCGCTGGCACCTCGATGCGAGGCGACGCGGTCGCCGCGTACCTCGAGGCGGCAGAGGTCATCGAGCATGAGCTGGGGCTCGTCGAGCGGCGCTACGCGGCGGCCGCTGCGGCCCTGGCCGACTACGCGCGGTCACTGTCCGAGATCCGGGCCGAAGGCGACGAGCTGCGCCGCCGGGCCGCGTTCGCGCATACGTCGCTCGCGTGGGCCGAGCAGCGCATCGCGGCCGAGTCCGCGCAGGAATCCGAGGGCGCGGGGGTCGGCGCGATCCTCGTACCGGCGCTGCGTCGGCCCAGCGCCGCCGAGTCCGAGCGCGAGGAGGCCGCGCTCGTGCTGTCGTCCTGCGCGCACCAGTTCGACGAGCTCCTCGCGCGTTGGCGTGCGGTAGCCGACGCGCGGGCGCGCGAGATCGACGTCGTGGTCGAGTCCTCGGCCCTCAACGACTCCGGGTGGGACGTCCTCGCCTTCGGGCTCGAAAGGCTGCTTGACGAGGTCCTGCCCGTCGTGGAGCTCGTGCTCGATGTGGTCGCGCTCGTCACGACAGTCGCCGCGGTGGTGCTGGTCCTCACCGGTGTCGGCGCGCCGTTGGCCTCCGCGCTGTTCCTCGTCTCGCGGCTCGCTCAGGCGGGCGCGCGGGTGGCGGCGGTGATCCGGGTCGTGGCGACCGCGACGCTCGTCGCGACAGGCAGGCGCCCGGCGCGCGCACTCGCCGAGCTCGGGGTCGGCCTTGTGGTGGACCGGGCCGGCGGTCGCGCCGGGGACATGGTCGTGGGCGGCGTGGCGCGCCGCGCGCCCGCAGCCGCAGCGGAGGTGATCGACCGGGCGGCCACGGGACTCGTCGAGCTCACGGGGCGCGTCGGCCCCGCCATGGCCGGTGTCGGTGCCGCGGCGGTGCGCCTGCGCGCGGTCGACTTCGACGGTTGGATCGAGGGGACGCTCAACACGAGAGTGGCGGCGCTGACTGGACGCCCCTCGGTCGTGGACCCCGACGGGCTCACGGCGCGATTCGATGCGGGTGTCGATGCGGTGGTCGTGGGGGCCCTCGAGGAGACCGTCGGGGCTCCCGTGGGCGACGCGTACGCGGCGCTGCTCTCCGGGCTCGACGCGGCCGCGGGGACGCCGCACGCGCTCAGCGGCACGGGCTTCCATGTGGTCGACGTGGCCAGGGAGATCGACGGAGTCGTCTCCGGTCCGGAGCCGACGACGGCGGAGGGGACGGTGGTCGGCTCCGCGATCCACGGCGTCGACGGTGAGGAGCTCACCGCATGACGGGCACGCTCGAGATGACGATCCCGGAAGGCTGGCACCTCGTGGAGGCTGGCGACGGGCCGAGGTCGACCGCGACGGTCGCGGCCGACCTGACGCGGTCCGTTCCTGCGGCCGACCGGGCCCGGTGGAGGCGGACCGTCGCCGCCGCGCTCGATGAGGGCCTCTCCGCGGTGGACGGGGAGGACTCCGAGGTGATGTCCATGCTCGTGCCGGGCGGTGCGGCGGGGCTCGCGCTGCCCCTGACCGTCGCCGTGCTCAGGCTCGGACTCGAGACGAGCGATCCTGCGGAGGCGAACCGCGTGCTCGCCGGACTGGTGTCGCGCGAGCCCACCGCGAGGCTGCTCGCGAGCGATGCGGGACCCGTCCTGCGGACCCATACCCGCGTCCCTCTGGGGTCCGAGCACGCCCGTCGGCTCGGGGTGGACCCCGCGGATCTGCCGACGGCCGAGTCGCTTCGCGCCCGCTACCTGCTTCCGCCGGCGGGTCAGGGGCGATGGCTCGCGCTGGTGCACACCGTCCCGATGATGCTGGGTCTCGGCGCTGAGGCATGGCTCGAGCTGTGCGACGCGCTGGTCGTAGGCGTCAGGTGGAGAACGGAGAGCGGAGCGGCTCAGCCCACGAAGCGGTAGCCGACTCCTCGCACCGTCTCGATCGCTTCGCTTCCGAGCCTGCCGCGCAGGTAGCGGATGTAGACGTCGAGGACGTTGTCCTTGGACGCCGAGCCCCACACGTGCTCGAGCGCCTCCGCGCGGCTCACGACCTCGCCGTGGTGCGACATGAGCAGCGCCGCGAGCTGGAACTCGCGCGGGCTCAACTCGACGGGCTGCCCGTCGCACTCGAGCTCACGGGTCTCCTGATCGAGCACGCAGCGGCCGACGCTGATCACGGCCGCCTCACCGTCGGCGGCGTCGCGCCGGCGGGCCCTCAGCCGCACACGCGCGAGCAGCTCGTCGAAGCTGAAGGGCTTGGGCATGTAGTCGTCAGCGCCGCGCTCGAGCCCGCGCACCGTGTCCTCCGCGGACGTGCGCGCCGTGAGGATGATCACCGGCAGATCCGAGCCCGCCGCGCGAAGCTTGCGCAGCACGGTGAAGCCCTCCATATCGGGCAGGCCGATGTCGAGCACCATGATGTCGAAGTCGCCCTCGCGCGCCTGCGCGAGGCCGTCGCGTCCCGTGCGGGCGTGAACGACCTCGATGTCCGCGACCCTCAGGCCGTCGATGAGCGACTCCGCCAGCCGGTCCTCGTCCTCGACGAGAAGCAGTCGGGTCATGCCTCATCCTCCCGCGCCGCGGATGGTGGCGCCCACGGGGACTCCGGTGCCGGCTGGTCGCCGCGTGGCTTGTAGGCCGGGATCACGATCGTGAACGTCGATCCCTCTCCCGGGGTCGACTCGATGTCGAGCCTGCCCTCGTGCGCCTCCGCGATCGCGGCGACGATCGGGACGCCGAGCCCCGACCCCTCGCCGCCCGCGGAGGCTCGGCCGAACCGAGTGCGGATCCGCGCGATGTCCTCGGGCGCGACCCCGATGCCCTCGTCGCGCACCCACAGTCGGAACTCGGGGTGGTCGTCGTCCGCGACGCCGATCGAGCTTCCCAGGGTGACCTTCGACTCGGGCTCGGAGAACCGGACCGCGTTGGCCGACAGCTGGAGCCAGGCCTGCGTGAGCCGCTCCGCGTCCGCCTCGACCTCCCCCTCGGCAACGGCCTCGAGCGTCCATCGGCGCGGGCCCAGCGTCTCGGCCCTGATCAGCGCCAGCTCGGCGAGATCGGCAAGGTCCACAGCCCCGAGCCGCAGGAACTCGGGCCTGTCCGCCTTCGCGAGCGTCGTGAGGTCCTCGACCAGCCGTGTCATGCGGGAGACCTCGTCGAGCAGGTCGTCGCGCGTGGCCAGGACCGAGTCCGCGTCGCGCGGCTCGACGAGCTCGAGCCGCGTGCGCATGATCGTGAGGGGGGTGCGAAGCTCGTGCGACGCATCGTCCAGCATGCGGCTCTGCTCCGAGAAGGCCCGCTCGATCCTGTCGAGCATCTGGTTCACGGTCTCCGAGAGGCGCGCGAGGTCGTCGTCCCCGACGATCGGGATCCGCTCGGACAGGTCCGTCGTCGAGATCCTGCGCGCCGTCGTGTCGAGAAGGCGGATCGGCTCGAGGAGCCGCCCCACGGTGATGTAGCCGAAGCCGCTGATCGCGGCGAGCGAGAGGATCGCGACCACGGCGTAGACCTGGAAGCTGTCCGCGAGCTCGGCGATGGTCTCGCCCCGGTCGACGGCGTACACGATCACGCCCTGCACGGTGCCGTCGGCGGCCTCGACGGGCATCGACACGTACCTGTAGTCGGCCTGGTCCGTGCTGATCGCGCGCACCTCGGGGTCGCCGCCCGCGGCCGCGAGCGCCGCGGTGAGCAGCTCGCCGTCCGACTCGATCGGAAGGATGTCGCTGCCGCCGGGGATGAATCGCGGCACGCCGTCCACGAGCGCGACAGCGCTCTCCGACGGGGTCGCAACCACGCGACGGATCGCCTCGCGAAGGATCGACTCGGCGTCGGCGAACGCCTCGCCCGTGGTCGGATCGCCGTCCTCGACGAAGGTCACGAGGTCGTTGGCCTTGCGGGCGAGGTCGCTCTCGATCGACGCGTCGATGCGCCCGCGCTCGATCACATACGCCGTGGTGCCCGCGACCGTCAGCGCGACGCCCGTGAGCACGGTGAGGTAGATGAGCACCCGCACCCGGACGCTCACGCCGCCGCGCGGGCGAGCCACCGCTTCCTTCATGGGCGCGACCACCCTTCGTCGCCCCCACGCTATCGCCTCCACCACGGCAGGATTCTGTCGCATGCGCCTCGCCGCATCCGAATGGACGATGCGGTCCTGGGTCTGCGAAAGCGCACGCCTTGCCTTGACCATGCCGGGCTCGTCCTCGGCCTCCACCGGCAGCAGTGCGGTGCGCGCGCCGGCGAGCAGGACCGGCAGCTCGGAGAGGAAGCGCGCGGTCTCGTCGACGGCGCGCTCCGCACGGACGCGGATCCTGCCCTGCGGCGTCGCGCTCAGGCGCGCCGCGCGCCGTCCCCCGGGTGCGCCGAAGGCCGCACGCTGCTCGCGTGCGGCCTCCAGGTCAGGGGTGGTCTCCGTGCTCACGTCGCCCCGAGGTCAGCGGTGCGAGCCGCGGCGACCTCCGTCGCGGTCGCTGCTGCGACGCGAGTCGCGACCGTCGAAGCGCGAGTCGCCGTCACGGTCGTTGTTCCAGCTGTCGCGGTCCCGGTCCTGGTCGCGGTCCTTGTCCTCGTCGCAGTCCTCCTTGGACGCGTCCGTGGTCGCGTCGTCCGAGGCCTCGTCGGCTGCTGCGGCGGTCTCGTTGCCGGTCGCCTGCGCGCCGGAGTCCTTGGTCGTGTCCTCATCGGCGTCCTCTGCCACATCCGCGAGGTCGACGACCTCGTCCTCGACTACCTCGACGGCGTCGGCCTTGTCCGCCTTCGTGTCGTCGGCCTCGTCCTCGGTCGCGGTCGCGGTCGCGCTCGGCGACGGGCTCACGGAGCTGTCGGGCACGACGACGGTGTCCTTGATCGCCTCCGTCTCGGAGGTCTGGGTGCCCCCGACCGCGGCGGCGGTCAGGCCCAGGGCGACGAGGAGCCCGGCGGTGGCGAGCAGGGTCACGAGGAAGCGTGAGGTGGTTGTCTGCATGGTGCCAGTCTTCCTTTGCGAGTCTGAGAGTGATCTCAGGTCCGCGCGATCGAGGCGCGGAGACCGGGGTCTGCGTCGCGGGCCGCGAACCGGTGCTTCCCGCGACGCAGGCGCGACGGCGGACAGGCACCAGGGGGGGAGGTGCGCCGCTCGTCGCGAGAGGGTGCAGAACGGGGGCGGCGCGATGGCTGGGCCGCCCCCGTTCTGCTGCCGTGGGCCCGAGCTGAGGGGTTCCGGACCCACGACGTGCCGTGACACGGAGGAGTCACGGGTGCGGGGCTTCGACCGTCCGTGGTCACCCCGCCTGACAAGGCTCGCAAGCGGTCTCTGAGACGATTCTCAGATTGGTGACACACCGCACATCACGGAACGATCCGGCCCCGCAGCGGCCGCGTGGCCTGGCCTCAGGGGCGGCTCAGTTGTCGTCGTGCCGGGTCCAGCGGAACGTCCTGACCGCGAGCACGAGGCCGATGACGACCCACGCCGCCAGCACGATCGCGCCGGTCGTGAGCTCCCAGCTGCCGCGCGCCTCGGCGGCAGCGAAGCTCTCCGGAAGGAAGACCGACCGCATCCCCTGGGCGAGCCACTTGAGGGGGAAGATCTCAGCGACGTGCTGAAGGAAGGTCGGGATCTGCGTGTAGACGAGGAAGACGCCCGACGTGAACTGCAGGAACAGCACGATCGGCGTGATCACGGCCGAGCCCGACTTCGCGTTGCGCAGCAGCGTCGACATCGCGATGCCGAGCGTCGTCGCCGCGGCGGTGCCGAGCAGGAACACCCACGCGAAGGTGCCCCAGTGGCCCGCGTCCGACGGCAGCGTCACGTCGTAGAGGAACACGCCCATCGCGATCAGCAGCGCCACCTGCACCGCAGACACGATCAGCACCTGCGCGACCTTCGCCGCGAAGTAGGAGGTTGCCGGAAGCGGGGTGCCGTAGATGCGCTTGAGGACGTCCTCGTCGCGGTCGATCGAGATGGTCATCGCGAGCGACTGGAACCCGGTGTTGAGGATGCCTGACGCGACCATGCCCGCGAGGAAGTACTGCGCGAACGTCACGCCCGGCGCGATCTCCTCGCCGCCGAACACGGACCCGAACAGGAGCAGCAGCATCATCGGGAAGAAGAAGATGAACACCATCTGCTCGCGGCTGCGGAAGAACTCCTTGAGCTCGACTCCCAGGCGGGCGCGCGTCATCGACATCCACGTGGGTGCGGACGATGCGGTGGTGGCAGTGGTCACGAGGCGACCTCCTCGGTCGCGGCGTCACCCTCGGTGTCGCCGATCATCTGCAGGTAGACGTCCTCGAGCGAGGGATGGCGCACCTCGAGCGCCTCGATCTCCCCGGGCGTGCGCGCGAGCAGGTCGCGCAGGAACGCCGACGCCGACGGCGTCTGCTCGACACGGTGCACGCCGTCCTCGACCCAGCTCACGCGGGCGTCGCTCGCGCGCGAGCGAAGGCCCTCGGGGGTGTCGAGCGCGACCAGGCTTCCGGAGGCGATGATGCCGATGCGGTCGGCGAGGTGGTCGGCCTCGTCGAGGTAGTGCGTGGTGAGCACCACCGTGGTGCCGTCCCCGCGGACGGACTCGATGAGTCCCCAGAACTGACGCCGCGCCTCGGGGTCGAAGCCCGTGGTCGGCTCGTCCAGGAAGACCAGCTCGGGACGTCCGATGAGCGCGAGGGCCACGTCGAGCCGGCGTCGCTGCCCGCCCGAGAGCGTGGCAGGCTTCGCGCCGGCCTTCTCGGTGAGCCCCACGGCCGCGAGCATCTCGTCCACGTCGCGGGCGTCCCGGTACAGGCTCGCGGCGTACTGGAGGGACTCGCGCGCGGTGAGCAGGCCGCGCTCGGACGTCCCCTGAAGCATGACCCCTACGCGGTGGCGCCACTCCTTCGACGCGCGCTGCGGGTCCTCCCCGAGCACCTCGACCTCGCCGGAGGTGCGCTTGCGGAAGCCCTCGAGGATCTCGACCGTCGTGGACTTGCCCGCGCCGTTGGGGCCGAGCAGCGCGAAGACCTCCCCGCGGGGGATCTCAAGGTCCAGTCCGTCGACGGCGTGCAGGTCGCCGTAGTGCTTGTGCAGATCCGTGATCCGGATCGCGGGCGCGCTCATGGGAGCGAGCCTAGCGAGACCGGGTGCCACGTTCATCGTCCAGTCGGACGAAGTTCACCTCCCGGGGACCCGGAGGGGCGCAGGAAGACGCAAGGGCCGCATCGTCCTCATGAACGATGCGGCCCTTGCGGAAGACGCGTGACTACTGCGGTGCGACTACTCCGCGAGCAGCGACTGGATTCGGCCGACACCCTCGGCGAGGTCCTCGTCACCGAGCGCGTAGCTGAGGCGCAGGAAGCCCGAGGGGCCGAAGGCCTCGCCCGGCACGACGGCGACCTCGACCTCGTCGAGGATCACGCCCGCGAGGTCGGCGGACGAGGCGATCTCCTTGCCGCGGACGGTGCGGCCGATGAGGCCCTCGACCGACGGGTACGCGTAGAACGCGCCCTTGGGGGTGGGGCACACGACGCCATCGATCTCGCGCAGCATCGACATCATCGTGCGGCGACGGCGGTCGAACGCGGTGCGCATCTCGTGGACGGCCTCGAGGCCCCCCTCGAGCGCGGCGATCGCGGCGCGCTGCGACACGTTGGCGACGTTCGAGGTCAGGTGCGACTGGAAGTTGCCCGCGGCCTTGATGACGTCCATCGGGCCGACCATCCAGCCCACGCGCCATCCGGTCATGGCGTAGGTCTTCGCGACGCCGTTGAGGACGATGGTCTGGTCGGCGAGCTCCGGCACGAGCTTGAGGATCGGCGAGAAGACCGCGTCCTCGTACAGCAGGTGCTCGTAGATCTCGTCCGTGAGGACCCAGATGCCGTGCTCGAGCGCCCACTCGCCGATCGCCTTCGTCTGCTCCGCGGAATAGACGGCGCCCGTCGGGTTCGACGGCGAGCAGAACAGCAGCGCCTTGGTGTTCTCGGTGCGCGCGGCCTCGAGCTGCTCGACGGTCACGAGGTAGTCCTGCTCGGCGCCCGCGAACACCTCGACGGGCACGCCGCCGGCGAGCGTGATGGCCTCGGGGTACGTGGTCCAGTACGGGGCGGGGAGGAGGACCTCGTCACCCGGATCGATGATCGCGGCGAAAGCCTGGAAGACGGCCTGCTTGCCACCGTTGGTGACGAGCACGCTCGCGGGGTCGATCTCGTAGCCGGAGTCGCGCAGCGTCTTCGCGGCGATCGCCTGCTTGAGCTCGGGCAGACCGCCCGCGGGGCTGTAGCGGTGGTTCTTCGGGTCCTTGGCGGCGGCCACGGCGGCCTCGACGATGTAGTCGGGCGTCGGGAAGTCCGGCTCGCCCGCACCGAAGCCGATGACGGGACGGCCGGCGGCCTTGAGGGCCTTGGCCTTGGAGTCCACGGCGAGCGTGGCGGACGGCGCGATGGCGCCGAGGCGGGCAGAGACACGTCGGGCGGGAGCAGTCATGGCACCATTGTTCCACCAACGGCACCCGCGACGATGCGGGGGCCTGGGGAGCGGGTTCGCATCTCGGACTGAGATCGCGTACTATGGCTCTTCGGCACTTGACAGTAGCCATGATGGTCCGCGCCCTGGTGCGGAGCGGTGGTCAAGTGCCTCGGGGCCCAACCCCCGAAGGGCAGTGGCGCAATTGGTAGCGCATCGGTCTCCAAAACCGACGGTTGGGGGTTCGAGTCCCTCCTGCCCTGCGTTCAGCGGACGCGTCCTCCGCGACGCACCCCACACACCACGCAAGCAAAGGACTTTTCGGTGAGCGAATCCGTCGTGACCGACACTGGAGATAAGGACCCGCGGCACGAGTCGCGCGAGGGTCGCAACATCTTCGGTCGCATCGCGCTGTTCGTGCGCCAGGTGGTCTCGCAGCTTCGCCTGGTCGTGACCCCGACCGTGCCGGAGTGGATCCGGCTCATCGGCGTGGTCCTGGGCTTCGTCGCGGTGATGATGGCGCTCGCGTTCTCGCTCGACTTCGTGTTCGGGTGGGGCGCGGCATGGGTGTTCGGCGACTAGCCGAGTAGTGAAGGAGTCGAGAGACCGTGAGTGACGAGAAGATCGACGAGGCGCTGAGCGCTGCCGAGACCGCTGAGGAGGCCTTCGAGCCCGCGGTCGACGAGGCCGACCTCGGCGACGCCCCTGTCGACGCCGTCGTGACCGCCGACGACGACACCGTGCCCAGCGAGCCCGAGGCCCCGGCCGAGGAGGCCGCCGTGACCGAGGTCGCCGAGCCGTCGGCCGACGAGGACCTCCGCGCCTCGCTCCGGATGCAGGAGGGCGACTGGTTCGTCATCCACAGCTACTCGGGCCACGAGAAGCGCGTCAAGCAGGCGATCGAGCACCGTCGCGAGAGCCTCAACATGGAGGATCACATCTTCCAGGTCGAGGTGCCGATGGAAGAGGTCTCCGAGATCAAGAACGGCCAGCGCAAGAAGGTCACCCGCGTGCGGATGCCCGGATACGTGCTGGTCCGCATGTACCTCGACGACGAGTCGTGGGGCACCGTGCGCAACACGCCCGGCGTCACCGGCTTCGTCGGCCACGCGCACCAGCCCGTGCCGCTCACGATCGACGAGGTGTACAGCATGCTCGTCGGACCCGAGACCGAGACCGCGGGCGAGGCCGAGGAGAGCGGCGCGGCCGCTCCTTCGAAGCCGACCGTCGAGGTCGACTTCGAGATCGGCGAGTCGATCACCGTCATCGACGGCCCGTTCGCGACGCTCCCCGGCACCATCTCCGAGATCAGCGTGGAGAGCCAGAAGCTCCACGTCCTCGTCTCCATCTTCGGCCGGGAGACCCCGGTCGAGCTGTCGTTCAACCAGGTGCAGAAGCTCTAGTCGAACGACGCACATGGCGGCGGCCAGCCGCCATCCAAGCAAGTAAAGGACCCGAAAGAAAATGGCAGCCCCTAAGAAGAAGGTTGCCGGCCTGATCAAGCTTCAGATCCAGGCCGGTGCCGCGAACCCCGCTCCGCCTGTCGGCCCCGCACTGGGCCAGCACGGCGTGAACATCATGGAGTTCTGCAAGGCCTACAACGCGGCCACCGAGTCGCAGCGTGGCAACATCATCCCCGTGGAGATCACGGTCTACGAGGACCGCTCCTTCACGTTCATCACGAAGACCCCGCCCGCGTCGCAGCTCATCAAGAAGGCTGCCGGCGTCGCCAAGGGCTCGGGCGTCCCGCACACCAACAAGGTCGGCTCGCTGACCGACGCTCAGGTGCGCGAGATCGCTGAGATGAAGATGGCAGACCTCAACGCGAACGACATCGACGCCGCGGCGAAGATCATCGCCGGCACCGCCCGCTCCATGGGCATCACGGTCGAGTAAGACCGCATACAGACATCCAGTGGGAGGGCCGCGTTGGGCCCGCCACCACGACTGCAAAGGAAAAGCAGATGACCACGCGCTCCAAGGCTTACCGCGACGCAGCTCAGCTCGTCGACCGTAGCCAGCTCTACACCCCCGCCGAGGCCGTCAGCCTCGCGATCAAGACGGGCTCCAAGAACACCGACTCGACCATCGATGTCGTGTTCAAGCTCGGCGTCGACCCGCGTCACGCCGACCAGATGGTCCGTTCCACCGTCATCCTGCCTCACGGCACCGGCAAGACCGCTCGGGTCCTGGTCTTCGCCAATGGTGAGAAGGCGGATGCCGCACGCGAGGCGGGCGCCGACATCGTCGGTGGCGATGAGCTCATCGCCGAGGTGGCCGACGGCCGCCAGGACTTCGACGTCGTCGTCGCGACGCCGGACCTCATGGGCAAGGTCGGTCGACTGGGCAAGGTCCTCGGTCCCCGCGGCCTCATGCCGAACCCCAAGACCGGTACGGTCACCATGGACGTGGTGAAGGCCGTCACCGAGATCAAGGGCGGAAAGATCGAGTTCCGCGTCGACAAGCACGCGAACCTCCACACCATCCTGGGCAAGGCGTCCTTCGGTGAGCAGAAGCTCGCGGAGAACTTCCAGGCCGTTCTCGACGAGATCATGCGTGTGAAGCCGTCCGCGTCGAAGGGCCGCTACATCATCAAGACCGCGATCTCCGCGACGCAGGGCCCCGGCATCCCGGTGGACTCCTCCGCGAAGGCCGAGGCGTAAGCCGCTCGAGTCTCGAGATTGATCGGGCCCGATCCCCTCACGGGGGTCGGGCCCGATCTGCGTCTCCGGGGCGGTCCCGTGCGGCGCGGCTCCGTGTGGCGCGGCTCAGCGTCGCTGGTGCGTGAGCCCGAGCCGCGTCAGCCCGAGCCGCGTCAGCCTGAGAACCATCGGGTCTTGAGGCCCGTGTACTTGTCCATCGCGTGCAGCGACAGGTCCCGGCCGAAGCCCGACTGCTTGAAGCCGCCGAACGGCACGCTCACGTCGAGGGCGTCCACGCCGTTGATCGTGACCGTGCCCGCGGTGAGCGCGCCGCTCACGCGGTTGGCGCGCGCGAAGCTGTCGGTGAAGACCGAGGCCGCGAGGCCGTAGCGCGTCGAGTTCGCGAGCGCGATCGCCTCCTCCTCCGTGTCGAAGGTCGTCACCGCGAGGACCGGGCCGAAGACCTCCTCGTGGAAGAGCTCGGAGTCGGTCGCGACCCCGTCGAGGATGGTCGGCGCGACGTACGCTCCCTCTGTCGGCAGGTCGGCCGGGACGCTTCCGCCGACCACGAGCCGCGCCTGGGCGGCGCCGCGCTCCACGAACGCGAGGACCGACTCGCGCTGCTCCGCACTCACGAGCGGGCCCATGTCGGTCGCGGGGTCCAGCGGCGAGCCGATGCGCAGCGCACGGGCGCGGTCGGAGATCCGCTCCACCAGCGCGTCGTGGACGTCGCGATGCACGAGGAGTCGCGAGTTGGCCGAGCAGACCTGTCCCGAGCATGCGAAGATGCCGGCCGCGGCGGCGTCGGCGACCGCGTCGAGGTCCGCGACGTCCGGGAAGACGAGATTCGCGCTCTTGCCCCCGCACTCGGGCCACACCTGCTTGAGGTTGGACTGGGCCGAGTAGGACATGAAGAGCTTCGCGACGCGCGTCGATCCGGTGAAGGCCAGCGCGTCGACGTCCATGTGGAGCCCGAGCGCCTGGCCCGCCTCTGCGCCGTAGCCGGTCACGACGTTGAAGACGCCGTCGGGCAGCCCCGCCTCTGCCGTGAGCCGCGCGAAGGCGAGCGCGGACAGCGGCGTCTGCTCGGCGGGCTTGAGCACCATCGAGTTGCCCGTCGCGAGCGCCGGCGCGATCTTCCACATCGCCATCTCGAGCGGGTAGTTCCACGGCACGACGGCGCCGACCACGCCGAGCGCCTCTCGGGTCACCACCGCGAGGTGCGCGGGGTCCACCGGCGCGACCTCGCCGTAGACCTTGTCGGCCGCCTCGGCGTACCAGCGCAGGATCGCGGCGGTGCCCGGGATGTCCCACTGGAGCGTGTCCTTCGCGAGCTTGCCTCCGTCGAGGCTCTCGAGCAGCGCGAGCTCCTCGACGTTGGCGTCGATGAGGTCGGCAAGCTTCAGCAGCACCGCCTTGCGGGCGGCGGGGGAGCGCCGCGACCACGCACCCGACGCGAAGGCGCGCCGGGCCGCCGCGACGGCACGGTCCACATCGGGCTCGCCGCCGCGCGCGACCTGCGCGAGGGTTGCCCCTGTCGCGGGATCGACGGTCGCGAAGGTCTCGGACGATGCGGCCGGCACGAATGCGCCGTCGATGAACAGGTCGCGGTCGGGCGAGAGCGGGGCCGTGGGGTCGAGAGTCGAGAACAGGGTCATCAGCGTTCCTCACTGTCGAAGGTCACGAGCACCTTGACCACGCCGTCGTCAGGGGCTGCGGCAGCGCGGGTCAGGGCGGGAAGGTGGTCGAGGTCGATGCGGTGCGAGATCAGCGGCCCCACGTCGAAGGATCCGTCGGCGATCAGCGCGAGCGCCTCGTGGAACGACCGCAGCCCGGGCTCGCTCTGCGTGCCCTGCGCGCCTACCACCGTGAGGTTGCGGCCCATGAGCTCGAGCACCGACAGGCCGAGGTCGCCCGGCTCGTCGTCCGGGAGGCCGAACACTCCGCACGTGCCGCCTCGGCGGAGCGCGTCGAGGCACGCCCTGCGCCCGTCCAGGACCCCGGTGGTGTCGATCGCAAGGTCGACGTCGGTCGCAGCGCCGTCGCGCGCGCCGAGTGCGCGCGCGAGCGCCAGACGCGTGGGGACCGGCTCGGAGACCACGATGTCATGGCAGCCCAGGCGGCGCAGCGCGAGCACGAAGAGCAGCCCCGCCGGTCCCGCGCCGGCGACGAAGGCGGTGCGGGGAGGGGCCTCCGCCTTCCAGAACAGCCTCAGCCCGTACAGGACCGTGCCGAGCTGCTGCGCGAGCAGTGCGTCCTCCGCCGCGACGCCGGCGGGCACCGGGATCACGTAGTCCACGTACGCATACTGGTAGGCCGCGAAGACCTTGCCGTCTCGGGGCTGGGGCGTGTGCAGCACCAGGGTGCCGGGCGCAAGGCGACCCGACCCTCCCCCGACCACCTGGCCGACGCTCTCGTGGCCGAAGGCGTCGGTGTCGACGCCGTAGGAGTCCGCCCCGCGGAAGCGATGGAGGTCGGAGCCGCACAGCGCCGAGACGACGGTGCGCAGCAGGAGGCGGTCGGGGCCGGTCGTCGGCACGTCGAGGTCGCGGATCACCACCTCGCCCGCGGTGTCGATCCATGCGCCGCGCATCGTCCGGCTCATGCCGATCTCTCGATCCGGTCGTCGATCCAGAGCCGCATGAGGTCGGCCATGAGAGCGATCCGCGTCTCGATCGAGGACAGGACGATGCGCTCGTCGCGCGTGCAGTTCCCCTCGCACCACGGTCCCAGCCCGTCGAGGGTCGGGACGCCGCGAGCGGCGAAGAAGCTCGCGTCCGATCCGCCGCGCTCGTGCATCGTCCTGGGGAGGACGTGACCGGTGCGGCCGATCGCCTCAAGCACGGGCGCCGAGGCCGACGAGGGGAAGGCGGGGCGAGTCGCGCCCCCGCGCGAGATCACCGTGCCCGCGAAGGACGCGTCCGCCCGGGCGACCGTGCGCCTGATCGCGGCCACCGCATCGTCCAGGTGCCGCGCCTCGTCGGCGCGCAGGTCGACCTCGAACATCGCCGTCGGCGCGCTCACCTGGCGCGAGTCGCCCCCGCGGACGTGGCACACCGAGACCTGGACGTCCGGCGAGGACAGGGCGGTGACGTCGGAGAGAAGGTCGACCAGGGGGTCGACCGCGTTGATCCCGCCGGGCTCGGTGACGTGGACCGCGTTGCCTCGCGACTCGACGCGCATAGCTCCCACGGCCCCGCGCGAGGCGACCACGGCGCCGTCGGCCTTGCCCGCCTCGAGGCCGAGACACAGGTCGGTCGTGTCCGCGAGCTGTTCCAGGAGCGGGCGGGAGTCGACGCTGCCGACCTCCTCATCGGGGATCACCACGAGGCGAAGGGTGCCGTCGCCGGCCGTGGCGGAGGCTGCGCGCGCGATCGCCTCGACGGCCATGAGCAGCGCGGCCTTCATGTCCCCGACAGCGGGGCCCGAGATCCGATCCGCGTCCGCGTCGACGTCCATGCGCCAGCGGTCGACGCTGCCCGCGGGCCACACCGTGTCGAGGTGCCCGACGAGCGTGATGACGGGGCCCTCGCCCGAGCCGAGCGTGCGCTCGCCGACCAGGACGGCCGCACGCTCCGGGAGAGCGAACGAGACGACTCGCAGGCCGTGCGCCTCCATGTGCGCCGCGAGCAGGGCGTTGCCCCGCTCGAGGTGCTCCACGTCGTACGACCCCGCGGGCTCGTCCACGAGCGCCCGCAGGAGCTCGAGGTCGATGCTCGGGGTCGAGCTCACCCGACCACCCCGGTATAGGGGCACACCCATGCGTCCTGCGGATCGAACCCGAGCGACACCTCGACCCCGGGCCGCAGGGTCTCGCCGAGCCGGATGTCGTGGACATCGGCCGTGAGCAGCGCGTCTCCGGCCTTCACGGCGACGGAGAGATGGGAGCCCTTGAAGGACACATCGTCGACGCGTCCCCGGAGGACGACGGAGGCATCCGGCTTGTCGGCGCCGACCGCGAGCGAGAGGTGCTCGGGGCGCAGTACGAGCACCGCGGGCTCAGAGGCGGAGAAGCCGTCGGCGAAGCGCTCGCTCGGCACGGCGCAGTCGAACAGGTCCGTGCTGATCCGGGTCCCGTCGACGGCCGTCACGGGCAGCGAGTTCGCGGCGCCGACGAAGTCCGCGACCACCGAGTTGCGCGGGTTGCGGTACATCTCCGACGGGGAGGCGACCTGGGCCAGCTCGCCGGCGTGCATGAAGCCGATGCGGTCCGACATCGTGAACGCCTCCTCCTGGTCGTGGGTGACGTAGAGGAAGGCGACGCCGGTCTCGCGCTGGATGTGCTTGAGCTGGACCTGCATGTGCTGGCGGAGCTTGAGGTCGAGCGCGCCGAGCGGCTCGTCGAGGAGCAGCAGTCGCGGGCGCAGCACGAGCGACCGTGCGAGCGCGACGCGCTGCTGCATGCCTCCGCTGAGCTCCGCGGGCTTCTTGGCCTGCTGGCCGCCGAGACCGACGAGCTCGATCGCCTCGGCCACGCGGCCCGGGATCTCCGAGCGCGCGATCCTGCTCTCCTTGAGGCCGAACGCGATGTTCTCGCTGACGGTCATGTGAGGGAACAGCGCGTAGTTCTGGAAGACGGTGTGCACGGGCCGCTTGTGGGGCGGGGTGCCGACCACGTGCTCGCCGTCGATGAGGATGTCGCCGTCGGTCGGCTCCTCGAGGCCGGAGACGAGCTTGAGCGTGGTCGTCTTGCCGCAGCCGGACGGACCGATGAGGGAGAAGAACTCTCCCTCGCGCACGCGCAGGCTCAGGCCCTTGACCGTGAGCGGGGCGCCGTCGGCGTAGCGCTTCTTGACGCCGGCGAACTCCAGTACGAACTGATTCTGTGCCACGAGGACTAGCTCCTGTTCTTCGCCCCGACCGCGCCGAGCGTCTTCACACCGGTGAAGGACAGCGCGGCGAACAGGGGTACGAGCGAGATGACCATCGCGAGCACGGCGATCGCGTTGACCTCAGCGGTCGTGCCGTGCCTGACGAGGCCCATGATCATGGTCGGGAGGGTGCTGACGGAGGTGCCGCCCAGGAAGGTCGGGCTGACGACGTCGTCGAGCGAGAAGGTGAACGTCATGAGGAAGGCGACGAGCAGGCTCGGCGCCACCATGGGGACGGTGACCTTGAGGAAGACCGACAGCGGTCCGGCGCCGAGGTCGGCCGCGGCGTTCTCGTGCACGCGGTCGAGCTGACGCAGCCGCGCCTCGATGATGAGGAACGCGTACGCCGAGCAGTAGACCACCTGCGAGCCGATCACGAGCGGGTAGCCCAGATCGATGTCGACCATCCGGGACACGAGGAAGATGCTCATCACGATCACGACCTCGGGAAGGATCATGCGCAGCAGCACCATGAGGTCGTCCGCCGCGGAGACCGCGCCGGGCCTCATCCGCCTGCGGCCGAGGGCCGCGAGGAAGGCGATCGTGACGGACAGGGCTCCGACGATGATCGCGATCACGAAGGAGGTCGCAAGGGCATCGCGGAAATCCTGGTTCGCGACGGCTTCGGCGAACCACTGCATCGTCGCGCCACCCCAGGAGACGAGGTTCTCGTTCGCGTTGAACGCGTTGAGGATGATCGACGCGAGCGGGACGTAGAGGAACGCGAACCCGAGCAGCGCGGACAGCGCGACGAACCGATGCTTGCGGATCACTGGGCAGCCTCCTGCGCGGCGCGGGCGCGCCGCGCGGCACCGACCACGCGCGGGATCATGAACGCGATCGCGATCGCCGCGAGCAGCATCATCGCGATCGTCGCGCCCGCGGCGAAGTTGCCCGTCACGGTGAACGTGTTGGTCACGAGGTTGCCGACCATGAGCGTCTTGCCGCCGCCGAGCACCGCGGGGATCGTGTACTCGCCGAGGCTCGGGACGCCGACCAGCAGCAGGGCGACCCCGACGCCCGGGAGCGACAGCGGCAGGGTCACCTTGAAGAACGCCTTGGTGGGCGAGTAGCCGAGGTCCTGCGCCGCCGCGATGAGGTTGCGGTCCTGCTGCTCGAGGCTCGAGTAGATGGGCAGCACCGCGAGCGGCAGATAGCAGTAGACGATGCCGATGAACACGGCGAACGACGTGTAGTTGAGGTCCAGGTCATCCGGGAACAGCCCGGTGGCACCCAGCAGGGTGGGGAACAGGTCACCGGGTCCGAGCAGCGTGAGCCACGCGTAGACCCGGACGACGAACGCGGTCCAGAACGGCACGATCACGGCGAGCAGCAGCAGGTTCTGCCACCGGCCGGACGACAGTGCGATGGCGTAGGCGATCGGATAGCCCACGATCACGCACGAGATCGCCGCGACCAGTGACAGCCGGATCGAGTTCGTGAAGGCCTTCATCGTCGTGGACGAGAAGAAGTCCGCGTAGTTGCTGAACGTCCAGCCCCATTCGAGGCCGCCCGTGTCCCAGTTGAACGTCGCCACCGAGGCGAGCGCCAGGAATCCGATCGGGACGAGGAACAGGACGAGGACCACGAGCCACGAGGGCACGAGGGCCAGGGTGGAGCCCTTCACGAATGCGAGACTACGCAGCCTTGATCTCTTCCCAGAGCTCGGAGCGCTTCGCATTGATCTCCCCGTTCGTGTAGAGCTCGTAGTACACCTTGTTGTCCTCGTTGTACGCGAGCGCCTCGTTGCCCTTGATGTCGTCGCTGATCAGGTCGTCGACCTGGCTCGACAGGTATGCGGCACCGGTGTTGTTGATGAAGTCCGCGTAGTTCTCCGGCTCCATCTGGTAGTTCATGAAGTCCAGCACGGCGGTCTTGTTCTGCGAGTCGGCGAAGATGGTCCAGCCGTCGAGGTAGGCGGGCATGCCGTCGGTCGGGGCGCCCCAGCCGATCGTCTTGTCGACGCCGAGGACGCCGGCGGTCTCGTAGTCGTAGCCGATCGCGATGTCCACGGAACCGTCGCTCAGGGCCGCGATGCGGTCCGAGCTGAGGAAGGCCTTGAGGTACTGCTTGTTGGCCTTGATCAGCTTCGCGGCCTCCTCGATCTTGGAGACGTCGGTGGTGTTGATGTCCTCGCCCATCGCGAGCAGCGCCATGGAGAACACGTCGATGTCGTAGTCGGGGAACGCCACGCGGCCGGACAGGTCGGGCAGCGCGTCGAACAGGGCGGCCCACGAGGTGGGGGCGTCGACGACGTCGGAGCGGTAGATCATGCCGACCTTGCCGTTCTCGAGCGGCAGGCCCCAGGGGTACGCCTGGCGGTACTTCTCGTCGATCAGGCTGATGTTCGGCACGTCCGACTCGTTGAACTCGGACAGCACCTCGGCCGCCTCGAGCGTGCCGGCGGTGAGGCAGCCGATGAGACCGAAGTCGTAGGCCGAGGAGTTCTGGCGCAGGAGGGTGATCAGGCCGCCGGAGCCGCCCGAGGGCAGGTCCGACTGGTTGAGGGTGACGTGGGGGTTCTCGGCCGTGTAGTTGGCGACGACGTCCGCGCCCATCCATCCCGCGTAGTTGAGCATCTCGAGCGTGACGTCCGCCTGCGCGGAGCTGCTCGCGCTCGAGCTCGCGCTGGACGACTTGCTGTCCGACGAGCAGGCGGCCAGGGCGAGAGCGGCGGCGCCGCCTCCCGCAAGGGTCAGGAAGCCTCGGCGGTTGAGGTTGTTCATGGGACTGCCTTCCGGGATAGGTAGCATGTGTCGATGAGAATAGAACAACACTTGATGCGTCACCGACAATAGACGGCGCAATTTACAGACACGTTACGCGCCTGAAATCTCCTACCCCAGCGAGTCCTCGCGGATCGCGATCACCACGGGTCCCATCGTCCCAGACATTCGTCGAATAAGTGATTCCAGCTCGTCGAGCGACGAGGCGCGCGCGGAGGTCGCTCCGAACGCCGCGGCGACCGCGACCGGGTCCGGATAGTCGAAGCGCACGCCGACGGGGGAGACGCCGGCGGCCTCCATCTCCTCCTCGATCTCCTTGTAGCCGTCGTTCTCGACGACCAGCACGAGCACCTCGGCGCGCTCGGCGACCGCGGTGCTCAGCTCCTGGACAGAGAAGAGGAACGCGCCGTCGCCGACGAGCGCCGTCACCCGCCTGCCGGTGCCGCCGAGGCTCGCGCCGATCGCCGCCGGCAGGCCGAAGCCGAGCGGCGCGAAGCCGTCCGGGTACAGGAACGAGCGCGGCTGGGAGAAGCCGTAGTGGACCCCCGTGCCGAGGTACGACACCTGCGAGCTGTCGCCGGTGATGATCGCGTCGGCACCGAGCGCGCGCTCGAGCGCCTCGTGCAGGCCTCGCAGCGGGCCCGGATACGACGCGTGCACAGCCTCGGCCAGGCGGCGCTCCTCGGCGGCCCTGTCCCGCGCGGACAGGCTCTCGCCCTCGAGGGCCGCGACGAGCGCGGCGACGCCCTCCGCGGCGTCCGCGACGATCAGCACGTCGCCCGCGCGCGACGCCGTGAGCCTTGCGGGTTCGATGTCGACCCGCACCACGGGAGGAAGGCCCGCGCGGAAGGGCTCGGGCACGTCCCGGCGGGAGAGCTCCGAGCCGATGACGATCATGAGGTCGTGCTCGGCGAGCACCTCGGGCGCATAGGGCAGCACGGTCGTGGGGTCGGCCCCGTCGGGCCCCGCGTACCTCAGGCCCGCCCCCGCCCGCGTGGTCACGAGCGGCGCCCCCACCAGGGAGGCGAGGGCCTCAAGCTCGTCGCGCGCGCCGAGCGCGCCGCCCCCGGCCACGAGGATCGGGCGTCGTGCGCGGGCCACGGCCTGCGCCGCGGCGGCGATCGCGCGCGCCGAGGGCGCGGGAGCGCTCAGCGAGGGGATCTCCGGCAGCGGCGACGCGGCCGTCTCCGCGAGCAGGTCGAGGGGCACCTCGATGTTGACCGGACGAGTCCGCTCGACCTGCCAGCGCGCGAAGGTCTCGACGATCGCCGCGTACACCTGCTGTTCGCTGCGGCAGCGCACGCTCGTGACGAGGCCGTCGATGCTCGCGTGCTGCGCCTTGGTCTCGTGCAGCCAGCCGAGCTCGCGGCCTTCGTCGGCGATGCGTGCGCCGGTCGAGATCGCGAGCACGGGGATCGAGTCCGCGTAGGCCGTGGCGAGCGCGGTGGCCGCGTTGAGGATCCCCGGACCGGTGGTCGTGATGAGCACCCCGGGCCGACCGGTGGCGCGCGCGTAGCCGTCGGCCGCGAAGCCCGCTCCCTGCTCGTGGCGCGGGCTCACGAGCCGGACGGACGAGCGCGCGAGGCCGTCGAAGAGCGACAGGTTGTGCGAGCCGGGGATCCCGAACACGGTGTCGACGCCGAGCCGCTCGAGCAGCTCGACGACGCGCACGCCGACTGTCGCAGGGGCGGTGGGGGTCGGGGTCTCAGTCATGGGTCTCCTCCTCGAAGGCGTAGCTGACATCCGGGTCGACGGCGCGCGCCACGTACTCGTCGCGCCGCGGCGCGAACCTGCGGTGCAGGGCGATCAGGTCGGTGAGCGGATCGGACGAGGCGTCGACCCGCAGGTCCTCGTAGGGCGTCGGCAGGTCGCGATGCACCTTGAGCGCGGCCGAGACGAGCGGCACTCCCTCTCCGCCCGCCGACGCGCCTGCGACGAGCGCGGCGAGCAGGCGGTCCGCGAGATCGTCGCCGGCGCAAGCGAGGAAGGCGCGCTCGATCGCGGCGCCGACCTCGGGCGATGCGAGGACGTTGCCGACGACCGCGTATCCGTCTCCCGCGCGAGCGAAGGCGCGCGCCTGGTCCACGTAGTCCCCGTCCCACACCGAGGCGCGGCCCGCGGCATCGACGACCGCGAGCTGCCGCGCATGCGGCTCGACCGCGCTCGCGACGAGCGCACTCACCGCCTGGTCGGGGGTGCAGCCAGAGGCGAGGAGATCGAGTCCCCGCGGCCCGAGCCGCGGGTCGGTCGTGTGCTGGGTCAGCACCGCGCCGACGCGCGTCGCGACCCATGGCACCCGTGCGCCGATGGCGAGGTCGCTCGTGGTCGTGGCGGCGCCGATCATCCCGGTCGTCCGGTCGATCGCTGCGATGCTGAAGGTCATACGGAGGCATCCTTCACTACGGAGGCGCAGGGTGCGTTGGCGAGCGGCGCCACCTGCGAGGTTCGGCGGGGTCCGAAGGTGCCCCGGATGTTGAGCGCGAGGAGAGCGAGCAGCACCCCGAGGGAGCCGAGCACGATCACCGTCACCCACACGTCCGCGCCGCGATCGAGCAGGCGGCCGCTGAGAGACGAGCCGACTCCCTGGGCGACGAGCTGGGCGCTCGTGATCATCCCGAACACGTAGGCCTGCGAGCGGTGCTCGTAGCGGAGGGAGACGAAGTAGAACATCGCGCCGGTCACGGGCGAGGTCGCGAAGCCGAGCAGCAGCAGCGCGGGCACGAGCCCCATGAGCGACGGCGCGGCAGCGACGAGCCCGCCCGCGACGATCGCCACCGCGACGCCCGCGACGAGGCGGCGTCGGCGCACGGCGCCGCGGTTGACGAGCAGCGACCCCACGGCCGAGCCCGCGGACCACACGAGGATCGCGCCCGACTCCTGCATGCTCGAGCCCGACATCTCCACGATCACCGGCATCACCATCCCCGACACGAGCATCATGGCGGCTGCGGAGATCAGGTACACGTGGAGGTCCGGTGACCTCAGCAGGCCTCGTCCGCGCGCCGTCGCGACAAGGGGCTGCGGCACGGGGTCACGGGCGGGCAGCCGCGCGAGCGTCAGCAGGTACCACGCGGCCCCGACCGCGGTCTGGGCCGCGAGGGTGAGGTACACCGCGGTGATGCCCACGGAGCCCGCGAGCAGCACGACCAGCACGGGTGCGACGAGCCACGACAGCTGGATCAGGCTCACGTCCCACGAGTAGACCTTGAGCAGGAACGGGTCGCGCACGAGGCGCGGGTACCGCGCGCGCGAGCTGATGTGCAGCGGCGGGTAGCACAGCCCGATCAGCCCTGCGAGGGCGACGAAGTGCGCGGGGGAGCGCTCGCCCGGCAGCGCGCTCACGAGCAGCACCGTGATCACCGCGGCGCTCGAGCAGGTCGCCACGACCCGGTCTCCGAGGCGCTGCAGCAGCCACCCGGAGGCCACGCCGTTGACGGTCGCGCCCGCGGCGTAGAGCAGGGTCGCGGTGCCGCCGATCGCGATGCGGCCGTACTGGAGCTCCGCCTGGGTCACGAAGAGCACGGAGAACACCGTGATCGGGATCCGGGCCACGACTGTCGCGCCGAGCAGGGAGGCCGCTCGGCGCCTGGCATCGTCCACGTGGCTAGGAGGCGAGCGCGCCGTCGAGGAAGAGCAGGGGAGGGCCGTCGACGGCGCGCAGCGCCTCGACCTTGCCGACCACGATCACGTGGTCGCCTCCCGGGTGCACCGCCTCGACGCGGGCGACGATCTGCGCGACCGCTCCCTCGACGACCGGCGCGGCGCCCATGTCCACGAAGCCCTGGGCGCGCGAGGCGTCGCGGTCGCGTCGCGCCATCGCCGCTGCGAGCTCGCCCTGGTGCGCAGCGAGCACGCTCACCCCGAAGGGGTGGCCGGGCTCCGTGAGGCCCGCCGCCATGGCCGCGCCGTTGCGCACGCACACGAGGATCAGCGCCGGGTCGAGCGAGAGCGACGTGAACGAGTTCACCGTCATCGCGGACAGCCGTCCAGTGAGGTCGCGATCGGAGACGATCGTGACGCCGGTCGCGAAGCGGCCGAGGGTGCGGCGCATCCGCGTCGCGTCAGGGGTGTGCAGCTCGGTCATCGTGGCGACGCTCCCCATGGGCGATCACTTCCCCACGCGAGGGATCGTGGCTCCGTCGATGTAGCCCTTGCCTGAGAAGTTGCCGAGCACGAGGCCGCGCCCGACGGAGGCGGTGAGGTGCTCGTCGCGCGTGTGAAGGGTGAACGTGCGCGCGTCGCGGTAGGCCTGCTCGAGCGGCAGGTTGCGGAAGATGGCCCGCGCGCCGCAGATGTCGAACGCGTCCTGGGAGATCTCGAGCACGACCTTCTTCGCCATGTGCAGCGCCTGGAGGCCCTTGTACTCGGCGAGGTCGAAGTCCTCGCCGGCGTCCCACGTGCGGGCGGCGTCCTCGACGCCGGCCCTCACCATCGCGATCTTCGAGGCGAGGTCGCCGATCCGGAACATCATGAGGTCCGAGCCCTGCAGGTGCGGGCGGTCCTTCAGCCAGTCGACGACGAACTCGAGGATGCCCTCGGCCTCGCCCAGGTGGTTCGACGCGAAGCCGAGGGAGAAGGTGCGCTTGTCGGTGTTGACCCATGCGCCCGGCTCGCCGAAGACGGCGTCGGCGGGGAGGCGGAGATCCTTGACCTTGACGCCCCACGACACGGTGGCGCGCATGCCCATGACGTCCCACTCGTCGATCAGCTCGACCTCGGGGGCGTCCGCGGGGACCAGGACCGCGACGGTGCGCTGCTCATAGGGGGCATCCCCGGGCACCGCGAGCCAGATGACGAGGTGGTCGGCGCCAGCGGCGACGGACGCGAAGTGCTTCTCGCACGTGAGGACCCAGCTGCCGTCCTCCTGGGGCTGGAGCTCCTGGGTGTAGAGGCCGTCGTTGTTCTTCTTGGGCGCCGACTCGCTGCCGACCGACGCGAGCACCTGGCCGCCGTCGATGATCGGCTGCACGTACTTCGCGTGCTGCTCCTCGGTGGCCGCCGCGGAGAGGATGCCGAGCGCGTGCGAGTGCACCTGGAGGAGCTGAGAGACGTTCGCGTCGAACGACGCGAGGCGCGCGAGGAGGCGGTAGTAGGTGAGGAACCGCTGTCCCTGCCACAGACCCTCGCCGCCAGCCTCGGGGGAGGCGGTGAGCGCGAGCAGCCCGTTCTCGCGAAGGAGCGCGAACGGCTCGACCGGGAAGGTCTCGTCGCGGTCGTGCTTCGCCGCCACCGCGGTGAACGGCTCCTTGAAGCCATCGATCAGCTCGAGGAGCTCGGACTCGGTACGCATGGGGCAGGCCTCCAAAGAATTGCACATAGAACAACTGCTGTTGCGAATGTAGCATCTTAGACAGGCGTAAGTGACGTGTCATCGAGCACGAAACTGTTAATTCCTCGTTAAATCGAGCGACGGATGCGGCGGCGGTCCCGCGTGAAGAAATCGCCGTCGTGGACCGCCTCGAAACCGCGTCGCGACTGCGCCGCGTCGACCTGCCAGACGGGGGCGCCTCCCGCGTGCGCGATCGGGGTGAGCAGCCTGCCGAGACCGTCGACGACGCGGCGGCCGTCGCAGAAGCGGTCCGCGGAGCCGGGCGACTTGGGCCCGGCGTAGTTGGTGGAGACGACGATCATCCCCGTCTCGGCCGCGCGCGCCCTGTCGAAGAGCTCGGACTGCTCCGCCCACACGTCGCCCGTGACGTCGTCGTTGCCGGGGAAGGACGACCAGGCCGAGGAGACCACGGCGATCTCCGCGCCGAACTCGCGAAGCCGCTTGAACAGCACGGGGAACGTCTTGTCGTGGCACGCGGCGAGGCCGATGCTGTCGCCCGCCGTGGTCCTCACGACCCGCGCGCGATCGCCTGCGTCCCACAGCTGCGCCTCGGCCGCGGTGAGGTGCACCTTGCGGTACGTGGACAGCGTGCCCGAGGGGTCGACGTGCACCAGCGAGTTGTACACGCGTCGGTTCGCGCGCTCGCTCATCCCGTAGACGACGCTCACGTCGAGCGCGGCCGCAAGGACCCTGAAGCGCATCGCCGCGGTGCCGGTGTCCGCGCGCTCGGAGACCGCGGCGACCCTCGCGCGGTCCTCGTCGAGGTCGCGATACGTCGGATATCCGGTGACCGAGAGCTCGGGAAGCACGACCAGGTCGACGTCGCCGTCGGAGGCGACGTGCTCGACGAGCGCCGCGACCGCGTCGAGGTGCGACTCCCCGGTGAGGCCGAGGTTCTCGACGCGGGGCAGCGCGATCCTCACGCTCCCGCGCTCCGCCCCTCGAGGAAGGCGTTCGCGTTCGACGCGATCTCCAGGAGCCGCTCGCGCAGCGCGGTGCTGTCCGTGGGGAAGCGCGCGT
The DNA here is from genome assembly GCF_002090115.1 of Demequina sp. NBRC 110054. Lineage (NCBI taxonomy): Bacteria > Bacillati > Actinomycetota > Actinomycetes > Micrococcales > Demequinaceae > Demequina > Demequina sp. NBRC 110054. The sequence continues at coordinate 371,603 of NZ_BBRK01000004.1, read as the reverse complement.
CCGGAGCGGAGATCGCGATCGCCGCGAACACCCGGCCGCTGTAGTTGCCGACGTCGACGATCGGCACGGCGAGCGAGGTCACCTGCTCCGCGCGCTCGTCCACGACGAGCCCGTATCCCTGCTCACGCGCGAGGGCGACCCGGTCGAGCGTCTCGCGGACGGTCGGCAGCGAGCCGCCCCGGGGGCGAGGGGAGCCCTTGTGGAGCGCACGCACATCGTCGTCGCACGACTGGGACAGCAGCGCCTCGCCCATCGCGGACCCCACGAGAGGGAACGGCTTGCCTGGCACGATGCGGACCTGCAGCGAGCGGTCCGGCTCGAACGTCTCGAGCGCGATGCCGCGCGACCCGGACCGGACGGCGATCCACACCGTCTCCTCGACCTCGGCCGAGAGCACCGCGAGCTCGGGATAGATCGCGCTCATGGTCTGGGCGATCATCGCCTTCCCCGCGAGGTGGATCGAGGCCCACCCGAGCTGGTAGCCGCGCCTGTTCTCGAGCCGCTCCACGAGCCCGTACTGCGCGAAGGTCGCGAGCGTGCGCGAGACCTGGGCCTTGTCCATCTGCATGCGCTCCGCGAGCGCCGACACAGTGAACACCCGCTGCTCGCTGTCCGGGTCGGCGAAGGCCATCAGCAGGCTCAGCGCTCGATCGAGCGACGACGAAGCGTTCGCGGTCATTCTTCCCCCTTGCCCCCAGGCCCCCTAGAGCCCACGTGGCACCGACCTCGTGGACTGCTCCCTCAGCACCAGCTCGCCGTCGAGAGTCACCGTCGAGTCGATCGACACCTCGAAGGTTCCTCGGGTGGCCGTCATGGACGTCTCGTGCTCGATCAGCACCCGATGGCGGTCGCCAGTGTATGCCTGGGCGATCCGGCGCTCCATCGACGCGCTCAGCGGGTCGTTCTCCTTGAGCGAGAGCACCACGCCGTCCACGAGGTACTCGACGCCCCAGCCCTCGGGGAACACGACCCGGCTCGCGCCCGTGTAGCCCTTGCGCACGGTCACGGTGCCGTCGTCGTCCCTCTCCGTCCGCCAGTACGAGCCCTGGTCGCCCGACATCGCGACGGCAGGCGGCGGCGCGATCACGGGCTCGCCGAGGTCGACGTCGACCAGCGTCTCGGCCTCGGCGTCGAGCACGGGCAGGGACAGGGACGATGCGGCGAGGTCCAGTCGCAGCGAGGTCACGTCGGGGCCGGGCCACAGCCACGGCCAGTAGGACGTCGAGACCGCCACGCGCAGCCGGTGGCCTGCGGGGAAGCGGTACGACGTGGACTTGAGGGAGACGACGTAGTCCTCGAACTCGCCCGGCACGAGGGGCGCGACGTCCTCGGGGGCGTGGCCCCGCCGATGGGTGAGGTTGAGGGCCCCGCGCGCGACGAGGTGCGAGTGGCCGTCGGCGTCGACGTCGGTGATCCTCACGAAGACGAGGCCCGTCGTGGTGGTCGTCGTGAGCCGCAGGTGAAGCTCCGCGTTCCCGAGCATCGACAGCGGCGACTCGAGCGGGTCGGTCTCGAACACGAGGCTGCGCGCGTCGTCGTCGTCCTGGATCGGGGGAAGGTCGGTCGCGACGCCCATCGGCAGCGGGTGTCTCGCCTGCATGCCGACCACGAGCGAGCCCGTGTAGTCCAGCATCGTCCCCTCGGGGGCCGAGACGCCGAGGCGCCCGTCCTCGCCCAGCCCGAGCATCGTCTCCGTGACCGCCGACGCGCGGTCGTCGACCCCGAGCCACTGACCGGGACGATGCGCCAGGTCCTCGGCGCTCATGACGTAGTCCTGGAGGTAGAAGCTGAGCGTCGGATCGTCCTCGACGCCCGTGGGCTCGTCGTGGAGCCAGCGGTCCCACCACCGCATGCAGTGGTGGAGGAAGTCCATGCCGGGCCCGGGCTCGGGGCGCTCGGGCCACGTGTGACCCCACGGCCCGATCAGGCCCTTGGCGACCCCGGGCAGGTGGTCGATGAGGCGCAGCACGGTGTCGGTGTAGTTGTCGGCCCAGCCGCCCACGGCGAGCACCGGGATCTCGATCGCGGCGTAGTCCTCGCACACCGAGCCCTGCCTCCAGTACGAGTCGCGATAGGGGTGGGAGAGCCACAGCGACGTCATGTCGGTGTTCGCCGCGAGGCGCGTGGCCCACTCGTCGCGCCAGTCGGGGCCCATGAGCTCGGGGATCGGCGGCCGCATGTTGAACGTGTGCAGCGCGGAGCCCCAGAGGTTCATGTAGAACGCGAGAGGCACGCCGCCGAGGTAGTGCACGTCGTTGTCGTAGCGGTCATCGGCGGAGCTGACCGTCACGATCGCCTTGAGGGCCGGCGGGCGGAGCGCGGCGACCTGGAGCGCGTTGAACCCGCTCCACGAGATGCCGATCATCCCGACGGAGCCGTTGCACCACTCCTGCGCGGCGAGCCACTCGACCACCTCGACGATGTCGCGCTGCTCGGTCGGGGTGTACTCGTCCATCAGGACGCCGGTCGAGGAGCCCGAGCCGCGCAGGTCGATCCGGGCGCAGGCGACGCCGTGGCCCGCGAAGTAGGGGAACCGGGTCTCGTCGTCGATGACCGAGACGTCGTCCTTGCGGTACGGGATCGCCTCGAGCACCACGCCGCACGGGTCCTCACGCACGGGCAGCCACAGCGTGACGGCGATCCGCGTGCCGTCGGCCATCACGGTCTCCGTGCGCTCGCGTCGCACCTCGTAGGGCAGGTCGGTCGTGGTGCGCGTGGCGAACGCGGCACCGTCGTTGTTCATCATGCGCGTCTCGATTCATCCGGGATGTGATGAGTATGCAACAACACGTGTTGCATACTCGTGACGGAATCGCTCGGATTCCGGCGCCGCGAGAAGGTCCCACGGAGGACCGATGCGCGCGCGATACACCGACCGTGCACGCCCGCTCGCCCGCGGGCGACGACGACAGACCGGACCCCAGGAGGACCTCGTGAGCGCCCCTCGACTTCGTGGCGACCTGGACCGCTTCCCCGTGTACCGACCGGGCCGGCCCGCTCCCGCGGGGCCTGGCCGCACGTATAAGCTGTCGTCGAACGAGTCGCCGCTCGGTCCGCTGCCCTCGGTCCGCGACGCGATCGCGGAGGCGGCCTCCCGCGCGCACCTCTACCCCGACTGGACCGCGGCGGCCCTGGTCGCGACTCTCGCGGAGCGCCACGGTGTCGAGGAGGGGCGCGTCGTCGTCGGCTCGGGCTCGTCCGAGGTGCTGTCCCAGCTCATCCGCGCGGTGGCCGGGCCCGGCGACGAGGTCGTCTACGCATGGCGCTCGTTCGAGGCCTATCCCTCCCTCGTGGTCGCCGCCGGGGCGACCCCGGTACAGGTGCCGCTCGCGCAGGGTGGGCGCCACGACATGCCGGCGCTCGCGGCGGCGGTCACGCCCGCGACGCGCCTCGTGATGGTCTGCAGCCCCAACAACCCGACCGGGACGACCGTGACCCACGAGGAGATGGTCGCGCTGCTCGAGGCCGTGCCGACGGATGTCGCTGTGCTGCTCGACGAGGCGTACTGCGAGTTCGACCGCAGCGAGGACGGCCCGCGCGCGGACGCGCTGCTCGCCGCCTACCCTCACCTCGTCGTCGCGCGCACCTTCTCCAAGGCGTGGGGGCTCGCCGGGATGCGGATCGGCTACGGCGTCGCTCCGCTCGGCCTCGCCGCCGCGATGCGCAGGATGGCGATCGCCTTCGGCGTCACCGGGCTCGCCCAGGCCGCGGCGCTCGCCTCGCTCGAGGCGGAGGGGGAGCTCGCGGAGCGCGTCGCAGACGTCGTCGCGCAGCGCGACCGGCTCGTGGCCGCGCTGCGGGGCCAGGGCTGGGACGTGCCCGACGCCCAGGGCAACTTCGTGTGGGTCGCCGCGGGCGACTCGACCGACGCGCTCGGTCGAGTCCTGTACGACAATGGGATCTCGGCGCGCGAGTTCGAGGGTGAGGGCGTGCGCATCACCGTCGGCTCGTCCGACGCGACCGACGCGGTCATCGCCGCGTGCGCGCTCGCTGCCACCGCGCCTGCGGGGTAGGCGGCTCGGTTGCGCGGTCCCGCCTGCGGCGTGTACAGTTGACCCGCCCAAGACCGCCGGTTGTCGGACCTGGCTCGCCAGGAACGACCGAAGCTCCACAGCAGTGGGGGACCAGCGCAGGTGAGAAAGTAGCACTCCGTGTGCGAACCCTTGGGCGGCCCTGCGGCCGCCTTTCGTGTGTTCGGCGCGTTGAGCCACGGCCCCGCCTGCGCGGGGCCTTTCCCATGTGTGGGGTGAGCTCCAGCGGTCACTTTCCCTGAAAGGACAACTATGGCGACGCCCGAGAAGGTGGCGGCAGTCCAGGAGCTCGCGGACCAGTTCCGTGCCTCCAACGCTGTCATGATCACCGAGTACCGCGGCCTCAGCGTTCCGCAGCTCGCAAAGCTGCGCGGTGAGCTCCGCGGCGAGGCGACCTACGTGGTCGCCAAGAACACTCTCACGGCGCTCGCGGCCAAGGATGCCGGTGTGGAGGGTCTCGACGACCTTCTTGTCGGCCCCTCGGCCATTGCGTTCGTCACCGGTGACCCGGTGGCTGCCGCAAAGGGTCTGAAGGCTTTTGCCAAGGAGAACGACAAGCTCGTCATCAAGGGTGGCGTTCTCGACGGCAACACGATCTCGGCTGACGAGATCAACAAGCTGGCGGACCTCGAGTCCCGCGAGGTGCTCCTCGCCAAGGCAGCCGGCGCCATGAAGGCGTCGCTCTTTGGTGCTGCGTACCTGTTCCAGGCGCCGCTCGCTCAGGCAGCGCGCGCCGCAGACGCCCTGCGTGCGAAGCAGGAAGACGCGGCCTAAGGGCCGCACCCCACTACACACATCTGCTTCACGCAGGCAAGAGATAAGGAAACCACCATGGCTAAGCTCACCACCGAGGAGCTCATCGAGGCGTTCAAGGAGCTCACCCTCATCGAGCTGTCCGAGTTCGTCAAGGCGTTCGAGGAGACCTTCGAGGTCACCGCCGCCGCCCCGGCCGCCGTTGCCGTTGCTGCCCCCGCCGGCGGCGAGGCCGCTGCTGAGGTCGAGGAGAAGGACGAGTTCGACGTCATCCTCACCGCCGTTGGCGACAAGAAGATCCAGGTCATCAAGGAGGTCCGCGCGCTGACCTCCCTCGGCCTCGGCGAGGCGAAGGCTCTCGTCGACGGTGCCCCCAAGGCTGTGCTCGAGGGTGCCAAGAAGGAGGACGCCGAGAAGGCCAAGGAGGCCCTCGAGGGCGCCGGCGCCACCGTCGAGCTCAAGTAATTCACGCGGCGCCGCGCTCCGCGCGGCATAGCCGCTGGTTGGCTGAGGCCGGGTCGTTCCGCAAGGAACGGCCCGGCCTTGCTCTTTCCCATGGACGATGCGCCAGCCCTGGCTGGCATCGCCGGCGTCCCCCACCGGTCGGGTCCAGTGAATCTGGCCGCCGCATCGTCCCCGTTCCGTGTTCGGACCCGGCCGCCGCATCGTCCCCGTTCCGTGTTCGGACCCCGCCGCCGCATAGTCCCCGTTGCGTCCGGCAGTTCGCACCACTGCGGAGGCGACACCCCGACGACACGCGGCGACGGCCCGCGACACGCTGGCGTGTCGACGTTCGAATTGGTTCAGACTGTCGGCGCATGTCGGCGCATGTCGGCGCATGTCGGCCGAGCCGCGCTCGCTGGTCCGCCATGCACCCCGCACGGAACCGGAGGGGACACGCCGACGACACGCCGCCGGGACGGGCGACACGCCCGCGTGCCGCGTGGGAATCCGTGCGCAGCGCATGGGGCGCGGATCGGCTCGCAATCGGCCGCGAAGCAGGGCAGACTGGTCCTTGCCAGGAAATCAAGAGGTCGTGGCCTTGGTGACATTTGTGAACCGAACCGCGCGGCACTCTTGACGGGGGTCCACGCGAGGTGGACAATCGTGCGTTTCCGCGTTAGTCTAGCGACCGCGCTGTCTTTTGCCTTGCCCTCAGATGCCTACCCGGCGTGCGACCGTCACCCGACGGAAACGCCCCGGGATCCGGTGGAGCCGTGGCTGGACGACGTGTACACGCACGATCATCACAGGGAAGGACCCGCCCTTGGCTGCCTCGCGCACCCCTTCGGCAACCGCCATCTCCAACCGCTCCGCGTCTCGACGCATCTCGTTCGCTCAGCTTGCTGAGCCGATCGGGGTCCCCAACCTTATCGGTCTGCAGACCGAGTCCTTCGACTGGCTGCTCGGCAACCAGATCTGGCAGGACCGCGTCGCAGCCGCGAAGGAAGCGGGCAGGAACGACGTACCGGAGGTTGCCGGCCTCCAGGAGATCTTCGAGGAGATCTCTCCGATCGAGGACTTCGCGCAGACGATGTCGCTGAGCTTCTCGGACCCGTACTTCGAGGAGCCGCGTCACACTCCCGAGGAGTGCAAGGAGAAGGACTTCACCTACTCCGCGCAGCTCTTCGTGACCGCGGAGTTCATGAACAACACCACGGGCGAGATCAAGTCGCAGACCGTCTTCATGGGCGACTTCCCGCTCATGAGCGAGCGCGGCACGTTCATCGTGAACGGCACGGAGCGCGTCGTCGTCTCCCAGCTGGTCCGCTCGCCCGGCGTGTACTTCGAGCGCACCCCTGACAAGACGTCCGACAAGGACATCTTCACGGCGAAGGTCATCCCCTCGCGCGGCGCGTGGCTCGAGTTCGAGATCGACAAGCGCGACGCCGTCGGCGTGCGCGTCGACCGCAAGCGCAAGCAGCCCGTCACCCTGTTCCTCAAGGCGCTGGGCCTCACGGACGAGCAGATCGCCGAGGAGTTCGCGGACTTCCCGGCCGTGCTCGACACCCTCTCGAAGGACACCGTCCACGCGCAGGACGAGGCGCTCGTCGACCTGTACCGCAAGCTCCGTCCGGGCGAGCCCCCGACGGTCGAGGCCGGTCAGAACCTGCTCGACAACTTCTACTTCAACTCCAAGCGCTACGACCTCGCGAAGGTCGGCCGCTTCAAGCTGAACAAGAAGCTCGGCGTGGGCAAGGCCCTCGGCGACTCGACGCTGGGCGTCGACGACATCGTCGCGACCGTGAAGTACATCGCCGCGGCGCACGCGGGCATGAAGAAGCTCACGATCGGCGAGACCGAGATCGACGTCGAGACCGATGACATCGACCACTTCGGCAACCGCCGCATCCGCGCGGTCGGCGAGCTGATCCAGAACCAGATCCGGACGGGCCTGTCGCGCATGGAGCGCGTGGTGCGCGAGCGCATGACCACGCAGGACGTCGAGGCGATCACGCCGCAGACGCTCATCAACACGCGTCCGGTCGTCGCCGCGATCCGCGAGTTCTTCGGCACCTCGCAGCTGTCGCAGTTCATGGACCAGAACAACCCGCTCGCGGGTCTGACCCACAAGCGCCGCCTCTCGGCGCTCGGCCCCGGTGGTCTCTCGCGCGACCGCGCCGGCATGGAGGTCCGTGACGTCCACCCGTCGCACTACGGCCGCATGTGCCCGATCGAGACCCCTGAGGGTCCGAACATCGGTCTGATCGGCTCGCTCGCGTCGTTCGGTCGCATCAACCCGCTCGGCTTCGTCGAGACCCCGTACCGCAAGGTCGTCAAGGGCCAGGTCACCGACCAGGTCGACTACCTCACCGCGGACGACGAGGACCACTTCGTGATCGCCCAGGCGAACGCCCCCCTCGACGAGGAGAGCTACTTCGCCGAGGAGCGCGTCCTGGTGCGCGCCAAGGGCGGCGAGGTCGAGTTCGTGCAGAAGGACGCCGTGGACTACATGGACGTCTCGCCGCGCCAGATGGTGTCGGTCGCGACGGCCCTGATCCCGTTCCTCGAGCACGACGACGCGAACCGCGCCCTCATGGGCGCGAACATGCAGCGCCAGGCGGTCCCGCTGGTCCGCTCCGAGGCGCCGCTCGTCGGCACCGGCATGGAGCGCCGCGCGGCGATCGACGCCGGTGACGTGGTCGTGGCGTCGAAGCCCGGTGTCGTCACCGAGGTGAACGCTGACCTGGTCACCGTCGCGAACGACGACGGCACCACCGGCTCGTACCGCGTGGCCAAGTTCGAGCGCTCGAACCAGGGCACCAGCTACAACCAGCGTGTCCTCGTCAACGAGGGCGACGCGCTGGTCCAGGGCTCGGTCATCGCCGATGGTCCCGCCACCGACGAGGGCGACCTCGCACTCGGACGCAACCTGCTGGTCGCGTTCATGTGCTGGGAGGGCCACAACTACGAGGACGCGATCATCCTTTCGCAGCGCCTCGTCCAGGACGACGTCCTCTCCTCGATCCACATCGAGGAGCACGAGGTCGACGCCCGCGACACCAAGCTGGGTCCGGAGGAGATCACCCGCGACATCCCGAACGCCTCGGAGGAGGTGCTCGCCGACCTCGACGAGCGCGGCATCGTCCGCATCGGCGCCGAGGTCCGCGCGGGAGACATCCTCGTCGGCAAGGTCACCCCGAAGGGTGAGACCGAGCTGACCCCGGAGGAGCGCCTCCTGCGCGCGATCTTCGGCGAGAAGGCCCGCGAGGTCCGCGACACGTCCCTCAAGGTCCCCCACGGCGAGTCCGGCACCGTCATCGGCGTCCGCGTCTTCACCGAGGAGGACGGCGACGATCTGCCCGCCGGCGTCAACCAGCTGGTCCGCGTCTACATCGCGCAGCGCCGCAAGATCATGGAGGGCGACAAGCTCGCCGGCCGTCACGGCAACAAGGGCGTCATCTCGACGATCCTGCCCGTGGAGGACATGCCGTTCCTCGCGGACGGCACGCCGGTCGACGTCATCCTGAACCCGCTCGGTGTGCCCGGTCGTATGAACGTCGGCCAGGTGCTCGAGACGCACTCGGGCTGGCTCGCCAAGAACGGCTGGGACGCGACCGACGCCAAGGGCGAGTGGACCGACCACCTCCCCGACGGCGCGCGCACCGCCGAGCCTGGCAACCCGATCGCCACGCCGGTGTTCGACGGTCTGCACGAGGACGTCCTCAACGGCCTCCGCGAGCACATCAACCCGAACCGTGACGGCGACCGCCTGGTCGGCGACAACGGCAAGGCGCAGCTCTTCGACGGCCGCTCAGGCGAGCCGTTCCCGGAGCCGATCACCGTGGGCTACAAGTACATCCTGAAGCTCCACCACCTGGTGGACGACAAGATCCACGCCCGCTCCACGGGTCCGTACTCGATGATCACCCAGCAGCCGCTGGGCGGTAAGGCGCAGTTCGGCGGCCAGCGCTTCGGTGAGATGGAGGTGTGGGCGCTCGAGGCATACGGCGCCGCATACGCCCTCCAGGAGCTGCTGACCATCAAGTCGGACGACGTCACCGGTCGTGTCAAGGTCTACGAGGCCATCGTCAAGGGGCAGAACATCCCCGAGCCGGGCCTTCCGGAGTCCTTCCGCGTGCTGATGAAGGAGATGCAGTCGCTGTGCCTGAACGTCGAGGTCCTGAGCCACGACGGCTCTGTGATCGAGATGCGCGAGTCCGACGAGGACGCGTACCAGGCAGCCGAGTCGCTCGGCATCTCCCTGTCCAGCCGCCCCGACGCCTCGAGCGTCGACGAGATCTGATCTTTCGAGAGGTAAGGAATCGACAGTGCTCGACGTCAACGAGTTCGGCGACCTCCGCATCGGTCTTGCCACCGCGGAGCAGATTCGCGAGTGGTCCCACGGCGAGGTCAAGAAGCCGGAGACCATCAACTACCGCACCCTGAAGCCCGAGAAGGACGGACTCTTCTGCGAGAAGATCTTCGGCCCGACGCGCGACTGGGAGTGCGGCTGCGGCAAGTACAAGCGTGTCCGCTACCGCGGCATCGTCTGCGAGCGATGCGGCGTGGAGGTCACCCGTTCCAAGGTGCGTCGCGAGCGCATGGGCCACATCGAGCTGGCCGCGCCCGTCACCCACATCTGGTACTTCAAGGGCGTCCCGTCGCGCCTCGGCTACCTGCTTGACCTCGCCCCGAAGGACCTCGAGAAGGTCATCTACTTCGCGGCGTACATGGTCACGTCGGTTGACGAGGACGGCCGCCACGAGGACCTTCCCCAGCTCCGCAACGAGCTGGAGAAGGAGAAGAAGTTCATCGCCAACCAGCGCGACGTGGACATCAACAACCGCGCCGAGAAGCTCGAGAAGGACATCGCCGAGCTCGAGGCCGAGGGTGCCAAGGCCGACGTGAAGCGCAAGGTCAAGGACGGCGCCGAGCGTGAGATGGCGAACCTGCGCAAGCGCGCGGACGCCGAGATCGAGCGCCTCGACGCGGTCTTCGACCGCTTCGCGAGCCTCAAGGTCCAGGACCTCGAGGGCGACGAGCTGCTGTACCGCGAGCTCTCGCGTCGCTACGGCTCGTACTTCAAGGGCTCGATGGGCGCCGAGGCGATCCAGCAGCGCCTGAAGGACTTCGACCTCGAGGCCGAGGCCGAGCTGCTGCGCGACATCATCGCCAACGGCAAGGGCCAGCGGAAGACCCGTGCGCTCAAGCGCCTCAAGGTGGTCAACGCGTTCCTCACGACGACCAACTCGCCCGTGGGCATGGTCCTGGACGCCGTCCCGGTCATCCCGCCGGACCTGCGTCCTATGGTGCAGCTGGACGGTGGCCGCTTCGCGACCTCCGACCTCAACGACCTGTACCGCCGCGTCATCAACCGCAACAACCGCCTCAAGCGCCTGCTCGACCTCGGTGCCCCCGAGATCATCGTGAACAACGAGAAGCGCATGCTGCAGGAGGCCGTGGACGCGCTGTTCGACAACGGCCGTCGTGGTCGCCCGGTCACGGGCCCCGGCAACCGTCCGCTGAAGTCGATCTCCGACATGCTCAAGGGCAAGCAGGGTCGCTTCCGTCAGAACCTGCTCGGCAAGCGCGTCGACTACTCGGGCCGTTCGGTCATCGTGGTCGGCCCGAAGCTCAAGCTGCACCAGTGCGGTCTGCCCAAGCAGATGGCGCTCGAGCTGTTCAAGCCGTTCGTGATGAAGCGTCTCGTGGAGCTCAACCACGCGCAGAACATCAAGTCGGCGAAGCGCATGGTCGAGCGTTCGCGTTCCGAGGTCTGGGACGTGCTCGAGGAGGTCATCCGCGAGCACCCCGTGCTGCTGAACCGCGCGCCCACCCTGCACCGTCTGGGCATCCAGGCGTTCGAGCCCCAGCTCGTCGAGGGCAAGGCCATCCACCTGCACCCGCTCGTCTGCGGCGCGTTCAACGCCGACTTCGACGGTGACCAGATGGCTGTCCACCTGCCCCTGTCGGCTGAGGCGCAGGCCGAGGCCCGCGTGCTCATGCTGTCGAGCAACAACATCCTGAAGCCGTCGGACGGCCGCCCGGTGACCATGCCCTCGCAGGACATGATCATCGGTCTCTACCACCTGTCGCTCCTCAAGCCGGGCGTCAAGGGAGAGGGCCGCGTGTTCGCGACCGAGGCCGAGGCGATCATGGCGCTCGACGCCGGCGACATCACCCTCAACACGCAGATCCAGCTCCGCGTGGACGGCGACACCGTCCCGCCGCGCGGCTGGGTGGCGCCCGAGGGCTACGTCGAGGGCGAGCCGTTCATGCTCGAGACGACGCTGGGCCGCTCGCTCTTCAACGGCACCCTGCCGGTGAGCTACCCCTACGTGAACCGCAACGTCGACAAGAAGGTGCTCGGCGACATCGTCAACACCCTCGCGGAGCGGTACCCGAAGGTCGAGGTCGCCGCCTCGCTCGACGCCCTCAAGGCCGCCGGCTTCTACTGGGCGACCCGCTCGGGTGTCTCGATCGCCATCAGCGACGTCGCGACGCCCGCGAGCAAGCAGGCGATCCTGGAGCGCTACGAGGCTCAGGCCGAGAAGGTCCAGGTGCAGTTCGACACCGGTCTGATCACCGACGACGAGCGCCGTCAGGAGCTCATCGAGATCTGGACCCAGGCCACGAACGAGGTCGACCGCGAGATGCGTGCGTCCTTCCCCGAGTACAACACCGTCCACACGATGGTCGGCTCGGGTGCCCGTGGTAACTGGATGCAGGTGCGTCAGATCGCCGGTATGCGCGGCCTGGTGGCGAACCCGAAGGGTGAGATCATCCCGCGTCCGATCAAGTCGAACTACCGCGAGGGCCTCTCCGTCCTCGAGTACTTCATCGCGACGCACGGCGCTCGTAAGGGTCTCGCGGACACGGCTCTCCGTACCGCAGACTCGGGCTACCTGACCCGTCGTCTGGTCGACGTGTCGCAGGACGTCATCGTGCGCGAGGAGGACTGCGGCACCGAGCGCGGCCTCAAGATGCCGATCGCCCAGGTCCTGGGCTCCGGCGAGCGTGTGAAGCACGAGCGCGTGGAGACCTCGGTCTTCGCCCGCACGCTTGCGACGGATGTCGCGGACGCCGACGGCAACGTCATCGGCACCGCGGCGTCGGACATCGGCGACGTCATGCTCGACCAGCTGATCGCCGCCGGCATCGACGAGATCAAGGTGCGCTCCGTGCTCACCTGTGAGTCCGCCGTCGGTACCTGCGCGAAGTGCTACGGCCGCTCGCTCGCGACCCGCGAGCTGGTGGACATCGGCGAGGCTGTCGGCATCGTCGCGGCGCAGTCGATCGGTGAGCCCGGCACCCAGCTGACCATGCGTACGTTCCACACCGGTGGTGTGGCGTCCGCGGACGACATCACGCAGGGTCTGCCGCGTGTCCAGGAGCTCTTCGAGGCCCGTACCCCCAAGGGTGAGGCCCCGATCTCCGAGGTCGCCGGCGTCATGCGTGTCGACGACTCCGAGGCGACCCGGCGACTGGTCATCACGCCCGACAACGGCGACGAGCCGATCGAGTACCCGGTCACCAAGCGTGCGCGCCTGCTGGTCCAGGACGGCGAGTCCGTCGTGGTCGGCCAGCAGCTTGTCGCCGGTGCCGTGGACCCGAAGAACGTCCTGCGCATCCTCGGCCCGCGTGCGGCTCAGAAGCACCTGGTCGACGAGGTGCAGAACGTGTACCGCTCGCAGGGTGTGGAGATCCACGACAAGCACATCGAGGTCATCGTCCGTCAGATGCTCCGTCGCGTGACGGTGCTCGACTCGGGCGACGCCCCGCTGCTGCCGGGTGAGCTCGTCGAGCGCGCCCGCTTCGAGACCGCGAACCGTGCGACCGTCGTCGCGGGTGGCAAGCCCGCCTCGGCCCGTCCGGAGCTCATGGGCATCACGAAGGCGTCGCTCGCGACCGACTCGTGGCTGTCCGCGGCCTCGTTCCAGGAGACCACGCGTGTCCTCACCGAGGCGGCGATGTCCGGCAAGTCGGACCCGCTGATCGGTCTGAAGGAGAACGTCATCCTCGGAAAGCTGATCCCCGCCGGTACGGGCCTCGCCCAGTACCGCACGGCGACGGTCAACCCGACCGAGGAGGCCAAGTCCAACCTGTTCCCGTCCTTCGGGTACGAGGAGTGGGACGGCCAGTACTTCTCGGAGGGCACCGGCGAGGCCGTGCGCCTCGAGGAGTTCGACATCCCGCGCGACTAAGAATCGCCTCACACGAGGGCCCGGTCACCGCAAGGTGGCCGGGCCCTCGTGCGTGCGCGGGCCCTCACCGCGCCGCCCCCGTGCTCAGCTTGTGGACTTTCAGTCACGACGCACGCCATTCCTGTGCAATGACCGCAGCGGACCGATAGGTCGGGTGAAGGCACTGGTAGACGGAAGGAGGTGCCGACATGGCCACGTTCCTTGCGTGGTGGGCAGGGATGTCCATCGTCCTGTGCTCCGGCATCACCGCCTGGGCGATGCATCGCGCTCGCTGGTAGGCGCTCCCCGCCGGTCGGGCCCCGTCAGCCGAGGACGAGAGCCACGGCTGCTCCGATGGCCGCCAACCCCAGCGCCGAGAGGATGCTGACGACGACCAGCACAGCGATGGTCGCCCGCGCGCCGCGCCTGCTGCGCTTCGACACCGACCTGATCTCGGTCCCGTCAGGGCGTGCCTCGAGCGCGCGAGCCTCGGCGGATCCCGGCGCGGGCGGCCCCTGGGGCGCGTCCATGACGGATGCAGGAGGCGCGCTCGGCGTCGTCGCCGCGGGCTCCGTATGCAGGGTGAGGGACGGCGGCGGCGTGATGACGCGCCTGCGTCCCGCGACCCTGTCGTCCCGCAGCCGCGCCCGCCTGCTGCCGGGAAGCGTCACGTCCGGCTCGGGCGCCCCTCTGCGGGGCGCCCTCACGACGAGCGGATCGGGAGTGTCCGCCGCAGGCGCGGCGAACCGGGAGGCGATCACGGTCGGGTCCTCGTCGTCATCGAGCCCCTGCGCGCCCGCCCGTCGCGTCGAGATCACGGTGCGATCGACACCGGCGTCGCCCGCGCCTTCCGTCGGGGCGCCAGTGGGCTCCTCGCGAGCGTCGCCCTCGGAGGCCTCGTTCCCCCCGTCACCGGGCGAGGTGGCGGCGGGACGACGCGAGACCACCGTCGCATCGTCCGGCGGCTCGTTCGGAACGCTAGGACGATGCTGCTCGTCCGGCCGCTCCTCATCGTCCTGGGGGCCGTGGCCGTCGGCGGTCATCGGCGCCGCCGGAGGGTGTCCGAGGCCACGTCATCGGTGCTCGTCGCCTGGACCGGATCCGCGCCCGACAGGACGTCGACCACCACGACCGTGATGTTGTCGCGGCCGCCGCTCTCGTTCGCGAGGCTCACGAGCCTGCGGGCCGCCTCACCGGGACGCCCCGACAGCGTGAGCACCGCACGGATCGTCTCGTCGGCGACCTCGCCGTACAGCCCGTCCGAGCACAGCATGAGCCGCTCGCCGTTGACGGCGGGAACGAGCCACGCGTCCGCGGCGCTGTCGGTCGCGCCGATCGCGCGCGTGATGACGTTCTTGTGCGCGAAGGACGCGAGGTCCTCCTCTCGCATCTCGCCGGCGGTGACGAGCTCGCGCCCAAGCGAGTGGTCCACTGTGACCTGGGCGAGCTGGGTGCCGCTGTGCCGATAGACGCGCGAGTCGCCGACGTTGAACACGAGCCACGTGGGGTGGCCCTCGTGCTCGGTGAGGATCGCTCCGGTCGCGGTGCTGCCCGCGCCGACGGTCGTGGCCGAGGCCACCGCGGCGACCCGGGTGCTCGCCTCGCGCAGCGCCCCCTCGACCTGGGCGTACGTGCCGTAGTCGGGGCCGGGCACGAGGTCCTTGAACGCCTCCACCACGGCGGCGCTCGCCTGGTCGCCGGCCTCGTAGCCGCCCATGCCGTCGGCGACGACGAAGGCCGGGCCGTCCGCGAGGTACGCGTCCTCGTTCTGCGGGCGCACCATGCCAGGGTCGGTCGCGGCGCCCACGCTGAGCGTGACGGTGCCGAGGGTCAGAATGGTCATGCGACGGCTCCTCGTGGATCAGGACTGCGCATGGGTCCTCCTTCCGGTGTGGACCAGCGCGGGAACGGGCTGGGGTGCGGGGCGCGCACGGCGGCGCACAGAACGCAGGCTGAGCAGGGAACGAAGACGACGCCACGGCGACGAGCGGCGTGACAGATCGCTGCGCTCGGCGTCGAGGAGGCGCCAAGACTCGCGTGCGGCGTCGGAGCTCGCAGGGCGGGAGTCGAAGACGGCGCGGTCAGCCATGGTCGCGAGCGTGAGGGCCCTGTCGCGCTCGAGCAGATCGGCGAGCTCACCGCGAGTGAGCCGCTCGGGCACCTCGAGCCCGGCGTCGACGTAGGCGTCCACGAGCTCCTCCCATGCGCCGACGACGGCGACCTCGGGCATCCGCGCGCGGCGCCGTCGTGAACGGCGCAGGGCCTTGGCGACGATCACGACGAGCAGCGGGGCGGCGAGCAGCGCGAGGGTGACCGCGAGCGTGAGGCCGACGAGCACGACCCTCAAGGCGGTCGCCTCCGTCTCCTCGACCGGCTCGTCGTCGGAGGGGACGGTCGCCGTCTCCTCACCCTGGACCGACGGGGGCTCGATGACCTCGCTCGCGGGCATGTCGGCGTCGGTCGCGTTCTCGGGGAGGCTCTCTCCCTGACGGATGCGGGTCGGGGTGGACGCGAACTGGGGAGTGGTGTCGAGGGCAGTCCACGCCTCCGTGGAGGCCGACCGCACCTCGACCCAGGCGGTCACGTTGGCGCCCGTGCAGGTGTCGGCGCAGGCCTGCACGCCGTCCTCCGGGTCGGCCTCGCCGAGCCGCACCCCGACCACGACGCGCGAGTCGAAGCCGAGGTAGCGCGCGAGCACCGCGGCCGCCGCGGCGAACTTCTCGTCGTCGCCCACGGCCGCGACCAGGAGCGCGTCGTCGGGGTCGTCTCCCGCGCGCAGCTCCTGCTCGAGAAGGCTCTGGAACAGCGCTTCGAGGTGCGCGCCGGTGTGGCCCGCGCGCACGGGCTCGAAGGTGTACGGGCCGCGCGCGGAGAGGTCGTCGATCCAGGAGCCGGCGCCGGTCTCGCGTGCCGCGTGGCTCAGGTAGCCGCGCTCGCGGAGCCTCGACACGAGCTCGATGAGGTCCGCGCCGGTGCGGCCGACCGCCTGCTGCTCGACCCAGGCGGCGAGCGCGGGGTAGTCGTCCTCGGAGATGGTCGCGTTCCCGCCGGTCGCGCTCGCGAGCGTCGCGGTGCCAGCGTCCTCCGCCGCGGCGATCGTGTAGGAGTCGCCCGCGACCAGGCCCATGCCGGAATCGACGGTGTCGAGCGCGACCAGCGCGCTGTCGAGGCTCTCATCGGCGTAGTAGGCGTCGGACAGGGCCTCCGCGTTCGATCCGAGGAAGCGCGGCGATCCGCCGGAAGCCGAGGCGACCGGCACCCAGACCCCGGTGTAGGCCGGACCGATCGTCACCGTGAGATCCGCGTCCTGGACGGTCGGGCGGCGCGCGAAGGACGCCGCATCGGCGTCGATCGTGAAGGACTGGCCGTCATAGGAGTCGAGCGTCGCGAAGCGCAGCCGCTGGCCCTCGGTCGCGCCCTCGACCGTGAGCAGCACCGCGTCGAAGGACGCGTCGGTGAACCAGCTCCGGTACGACGAGAGGGGGCTCGGCTGCGCCGCGATCACCGAGGCAGGGACCACCTGGTCCCGGAGCGCGGCGCGGTCCTGCGACGCGAGGGTCGCAGGGGCGACGCCGACCGCGACGTAGACGGCGGCCAGGAGGAGAACAGCGGACATGAGCCGGCGGCGTGTGGCGACGCTGACCGACCGCCCGCGACGCTGCACTGTCGCCGATTGGGACCGCGCGATGCGCAGCGCGTCGGAGCGGTCGAGGCGTGCACGGCCGAGCAGCCACGCCGCGCACACGAAGACGGAGGCGGCGGCGATCAGCGCGCGCGTGGGCTCGGGCACCGCGAGGGGGCCCCACTCCGCGGTGGCCTCGGTGTCCGACGACCCGAACACCATGCCGAAGGCCGGCAGCGCGAGCAGCGGCACCACCGCGAGCGAGGCGGCGCGCCCGCGCGCGAACGCGATGGTCGTCGCGGCCCACGTGCACGCGACGGTGAGCACCAGGAACGGCACGAGCAGCGCCTGGTAGTCGCCCACCGGGATCGAGATCGTCACGAGGTGCTTCCAGCCGGTGACGGCTGAGGACAGCGCCTCCGCGAGCGCGCTCGGCATGCTCGTGGAGCTGGAGAGCGTCGCCGGCATCGTGATGGGGACGACGACGAGCGCGAACGCCCCTGTGGCAAGCCCCGCGCCCGCCCACGCGCTCCAGCCCCGCGCGTGCGCGAGGAGCGCGGCACCCACACCGGCCATCGTGCCCACCGTCGCGACCCAGATCAGACGGCTCGTCTCGTACACCGGCCACGCGGACCAGATGCCGAGCACGACGCTCGCCACGACGGTGACGAGCGTCAGCGTGAGCGCGCGGGGAGAGGGAGTGGGCATCACACGCTCGCCCTCAGCAGCAGGTGTCCCAGGTCGTGGAGCATGCCGACCGTCGCGATGCGCATGTCGCGCGCCGTCCTGAGCGAGGGCTCCGCACCCGTCTCGCATCGCACGACGACCACCTGCACGTCCGCGGGGAACGACAGCGCCGCGCGCCGCAGATCGGCCCAGGGGTGCTTCGTGCCCGTCGCGAGGAACACGAGCGACAGCTCGGGCGCGGCCTGGAGGGTCATGGTCGCGACCTGGTCGAGCGGCATCACATGGGAGCCGGACTCGAGCGCGCACATCGAGTCGAGCAGCGCGCGCGAGGAGGTCGTGGGCAGCGTGGTGAGCGCATGGAGCCTCCCCCGGTCCTGGTCGGCGATCTCGCCGCTCGTCGACACGACGACCTCGCGTCCGTCGCGCACCGCCTGGGACCCGAGCGACGCCGCGACGGACACCGCCATCTCGAAGTCGTCGTCCGACGCGTACGCCCCCGCGGCGAGATCCAGGACGACGGCCACGCGCGAGCGCCTCGTCTCCTCGTACTGACGGACCATCAGCCGGCCGGTGCGGGCCGTGGACTTCCAGTTGACGTGGCGCCGCGAGTCGCCGGGCAGGTACTCGCGGATCGCGTGGAAGGACAGGTCCGAGTCCACGATGGTGCGGGTGACCTGGCCTTCGAGGTCGCGGATCAGGCCCGCGCTCGTCGAGGGGATCGACGTCGTGACCGGGTGGACGTAGATGGTCTGCTCGCCGGGCCAGGTGTGGTCGCGGCGCAGCACGCCCAGCGGGTCACCGCGGCCGATCGTCATGGGGCCGACGCTGATGACGCCGCGACGAGAGGCGCCGATCGTGAGGGTCTCGCGATGCGTCGCGTGGGGACGCAGGAACGGCACCTGGGTCTCGACGAGCCCGTCGCCGACGGGGATGTCGAGCACCGCGGGCAGTGAGGAGCGCCGACCCCGGTTCGCGATCTCGAGCGTGGCGCTCAGGTCGGTCCCGGCGACGACGCGGTCGCGCTCGAGGTCGAGCTCGACCTCGTAGGTGTGGGTGCCGAGCAGGAAGGGGACGCACACGAGCAGCAGCATCGCCGCGCCGGCCGCGACGATCGCGCCCTCCGACCAGTGCCACGCGAGCGCGGCGCCGACGCCTGCCAGGGCGGTCCCCAGCAGCAGCCAGCCCGCGGGGCTGACGGTGCCGTCCACGGCGTGCCACACCCGTCGGGCCCTGTCCGCGAGGCGGTCGAGGGCCGAGCGGCCGCGCTCGACCCCCGCGGCGAGGCCGCGGCGCTCGCTGTCGTACCGCGTCACGGTCGCGCCGGAGGCCGGCGTACCTGAGGCGCGGTGGCTGCGAGTGCCGGTGCGGTCGGTCATGTCCGTCAGGCCTGCCCGTTCTCGGCGGGCGGCGGCACGTCCAGGAGCACCTGGCCGATGACGTCGGTGGCGCCCACGCCGTCGAACTCCGCCTCGGGCTCGAGGATGAGGCGGTGCGACAGCGCCGGGATCGCGAGGTCGCGCACGTCGTCCGGCGTGACGTAGGTGCGGCCGTGCGCGGCGGCCCAGGTCATCGCGAGGCGCGACAGCGCGATCGCGCCGCGGACTGACACGCCCAGGCGCACCTCGGTCGCGCGCCGAGTCGCGTCGACGAGCCGGATGACGTAGTCGGAGACGAGGGGGCTGACGTGCACGGTGAGTCCCATGTCGATCATGCTCGTCATCTGGTCGGGGGCGAGGACGCTCTCCGCCTCGCGGCGGCCCGCGGGCACGCCCTGCAGGATCCGCATCGTCGCCGCCTCGTCGGGGTACCCGATCGAGGTCTTGACCATGAAGCGGTCGAGCTGCGCCTCGGGGAGGCGGTAGGTGCCCGCCTGCTCGACTGGGTTCTGCGTCGCGATCACGAGGAAGGGGGCCGCCGCGGCGCGTGTGACGCCGTCCACCGTGACGTTGCCCTCCTCCATGACCTCGAGCAGGGCCGACTGCGTCTTGGGGCTCGCGCGGTTGATCTCGTCCGCGAGCACGACGTTCGCGAAGATCGGCCCGGGGTGGAACTCGAACTCGCCCTTCTTCTGGTCGTAGACCGTGATGCCCGTGACGTCGCCGGGGAGCAGGTCGGGCGTGAACTGCAGGCGTGAGGCGGTGCCGCTCTGCGACCGCGCGAGGGCCCGAGCGAGCGCCGTCTTGCCCGTGCCTGGCACATCCTCGAGGAGCACATGCCCTCCGCTCAGCTGCGTCGCGAGGACGAGCTCGATGACGTGGCGCTTGCCCAGGATCACCTGCTCGACGTTGTCGGCGACGGCCGAGAACGTCTGGGCGTACCACTGCACCTGCTCGGTGGAGATCGTCATGGGTTTCCTCTCATCGGGATCGCGTCACCCGCCGGTGCCCGCGGACGGGTCTGTGGAGGGGTCCGGCGAAGGATCGGGGATGGCGCATCGCTCGAGCGCGTAGCGCAGGTCGGGCAGGTCCGCGAACGCGGCGCGGAACCGCACCACGTACTCGTCGGTCGCATTGTCGATGCTCACGTCGGCGGCGCCCTGGGCGGCCGACGAGACCCTCACGAGGGTCGCAGGATCGTCGCCGTCGGTGTAGCAGGCGGTCGGGAACTCGACGGTGACGGTCGTCGGCGGGGAGTCGTTCGCCGCCCTCACCGTGGTCGTGTCGCCGCACAGGCTCGGGTCGTCGGTGCGGCAGTAGGCGGCGGCGATGGACTGGGTCGCTGCGGGGGACAGCGAGAAGCGGCTGCTCGCGGAGCCGCCGTCGTAGGTGTAGTAGATGGTGAAGCCCGCGAGCCTGTCCCAGGTCGGGGCAGTGACGTCGAGGAACGATGCCGTCGCGCCGTCCCACGACGGGGTGGTGGCCACCGAGTACTCGGCGTTGCCGGTAGGCGCCGCCGGTGCCACCCAGGTGAGGTAGGTGTCGGCGGAGGCGAGCCAGGCGGTGCCGAAGCCGTTCGAGGCGCAGACGCCCACGTGGTAGCGCTCGTTGGCGGTCAACCCGGCCACCGTGCTCGTCGTCGACGTCGCGGACGCCCCGGTCACCACGGCCTCGCCCGCGGCGCTCATCGTGCACGAGGGCGTGCTCCCGAGCCACGCGGCGGTCACGACGCTCGTGGCCCGCGTCGAGTAGTTGGCGTCGACGTCGGGGTAGGAGAGGGTGAGGGACCTCCCGGAGGACGTGGCGGTCACGGATCCGGCGTCGAAGCGCGGCTTGCCGGCGACCGTGACGCTGACCGAGAGCGACTGGCCCTCGCTCGTCCCCGTCGTCGGTGGCGCGTAGCGGCTGACGGGAACCACCTGGACCTGGTGGGTGCCGACCGGCAGGACGATCTCGGCCTGGGTCGTCGCGCCCGTGCGCGCCACGGTCTCGCCGGTCGTGACGATCTGGAACTGCTCGACGTCGGCCGCCGCCGTGATGGTGAGGGCGGCGACGCCGTTGTCGACCGTCGTGCGTCCCGCGCGGTAGACGGTCTGGGCGGAGAGCTCCTCGACGACGGGCTGGTCGTAGGCCCAGGTGGTCACGGGCGACGTGGGCGAGGACTCTCCCACCGAGTTGACCGCCCGCGCGGTGTACGTGTGCTGCTCGCCGTTCGTGAGTCCCGTGACGGTGCACAGGTAGGCGGTGGGGCCTGACTGCGCGCACGACGCGGGCACCTGCGTGTCGCCCTCGTAGAGCGCGACGCCTGTGAGCGAGGGGTGGGACTGCGCCGCAGGGCCGAGCGAGACGAGCATCGTGACGAAGTCGGCGCCGTACGACTGGGTGGTCACGCTCGAGGGCGTGGACGGGTAGCCGAGCACGTCGATGGTCAGGGTTCCTCGCCCGGTGCGGCCCTGCGCGTCCGCCACCGTGAAGTCGACCGCGCACTCGCCTCCCGTGGGGCGGTTGCTCGAGGGCCAGGTCACCGTGACCTGGGTCTCGTTGGACACGTGCACGGTCGCGACGGAGCAGCGCGCCGAGTCGCCCGCCGAGTCGCCGACACCGACGAGCTCGAGGCCGGCCCGCGGCGCGCCCTCGAACGGGTCGTACTCGCCGGAGACGCCGACGATGGTCAGCGTGCAGGTCCCCTCGGAGACGTCGCACTGCCGGGACAGCGTCGCGCCGACGGGGGCGTCGGGCACGGCAGAGCCGACCACGAGCGTGATGGTCGAGGACAGTCCTCCGTACGCGGACGACGTGACGGTGACGGTCTCGCGGGTGCCCGGGCGTGCGTCAGCCTTCGCGACGACGGTGAGCGTGGCGCCGGACTGCGTGACGTCGAATGCGGAGCCGGAGTACGACGCGATCAGGTCGAGCGAGTCGATGTCGCCGACGCGGCCGCCCTCCCACGACACCATCTGCTCGAGCATCTGGATCGTCTCGGTGTCCCCGGGCACGACGGTGCGGCTGTGGGCGCCGAGGATCGCCTGCGGGTCTGCGGGCACGATCGTGAACGGGATCGGGACGACGGACCAGGTCGTCTGCCCCTCGACGCGCACCACGAGCGAGCAGGTGTCGCTCCAGGGGGCCTCGCGGCCCGCCGCGTACGCGAGCGAGTCGTCGGCGACGGGTGTGCACGCGGCCGCCGCTCGCTGCACGGCGAACTCCTCCCCCTGCTGGATCTCGACCGCGTCCCCCGCGCCGACCCCGAGCAGGTCGCGGACCACCACCTCGACGGAGTCGTCCTCGTCGACCTCGATCGCGTTGAGCCCTGTCGCGGTCTGGATGCGCATGTCGTCGAGCGCGGGGATCCGCAGGAAGCCGTAGCCGACGGCCTCGTTCCCCGCCGCGTCGGTGCCGGTGAGCACGAACGGCACGACGGTGGCCTCCTCCGGGAGCGTCCCGACGATCCGGGAGCCCTCGACGGTGAAGCCCGCCGGCGCCTCGTCCCACAGCGAGAGCGTGAGGCCCGACACGTTCCCCGTGGTCCACGCGACCTGCCCGTCGACCACGTCGAGACCGTCGGTCTCGAGGACGGAGCGGTTCTCGAGCGTGACCACGGTGTCGGTCACGGCGATCGTGTCTGGCGCAGGGTCGTCGGCCACGTCGACGACGATCAACCCCTCGGCGGTG
Source organism: Demequina sp. NBRC 110054 (assembly GCF_002090115.1). Classification (NCBI taxonomy): domain Bacteria; kingdom Bacillati; phylum Actinomycetota; class Actinomycetes; order Micrococcales; family Demequinaceae; genus Demequina; species Demequina sp. NBRC 110054. The sequence continues at coordinate 348,835 of NZ_BBRK01000004.1, read as the reverse complement.
CTGAAGGACGTCTGCGACTCGACGGTGTACACGTACGAGTGCGTGCCCTCGGCGTCGCCCGCGCGCAGCGCCACGATGCCGGCCTCGAGGTCGGTGGACGAGGCGATCAGCGATTCGAGGCGCGCGTACTCCTCGGTGCCCGGCTCCGCGTTGGGCCTCAGGTCGGTGAGCACGAGCTCGCCCTGGAGCGGGTCCCGATCGTTGGTGAGCGGCTGGACGGTTGCGGGTGAGGAGGAGCCGAGCGCGACGCTCACGTTGTCGCCGTAGGTCACCGGGGCGACGTCGGTCAGCTCGTCGGACAGCACCCCGATCCGGAGGGTCGCGGTGCCTGTCTCGCCTTGAGCATCGCGCACGGCATAGGTGAGCTCCACCTGGCCGCCCTCGACGCCGCCCTCGGGGGCCTGGTAGACGATCGAGCGTCCGGTCGGGCCGATGGTCACGACGCCGGAGCCCGCCTCGGGCTGCGACACGGACGACAGCGTCACCGCATCGCCGTCGGGGTCGATCCCCGCGGTGTCGATCGTGACCCTCACGCTCTGCCCGGCCAGGACGCGGGCCTCGAGGTCGCGGGGCTGGGGAGCGGAGTTCGCGCCTTCGGCGATGACGGTGACTGTGATCGTCCCGGTGTCGAGCACGGTCGGGTCGCTCTGCAGGTAGGCGGAGTAGCGGACCGTGTAGACCCCGGGGGTCGTCGGGGCGACGTAGCGCACGACGGCGTCCGAGGCGAAAGCGAGCTCGCCCTGAGCGTCCGAGCCAGTCACGTCGGGGTGGAGGATCAGCCGCTCGCCGCGCGGCGACACATCGTTGTCGAGGACGGGGATGTCGACCTGGGCCCCCGCTCGCACCGTCACGGCGTCGGGCGCGGCGATCGCGCCGACGCCGTGTGTCGCGGGCAGGAGGATCACCGTGAGCTGCGTGCGGACCGCGGCGCCCGTGCCGTCCGCGATCAGGACGTCGGCGACGCCGAGCAGTCCCGTGTCCTCGGCGGCCGTGGTCGCGCTGACGCGCACGTACGCCTGATCGACGACGCTCACGCTGAGCGCGGCCGAGCTCGTGGAGGCCTCCTGGACCATCAGCACGCGAGCGCCGGTCGAGGCCACGGCGCCGAGCACGTCGACGGTCGTGTCCTCTCCCGGTCGCACGAATGCGGTCAGGGGAGCCGCGGCGAGGGCGCGCACCGCGGCGCTCGCCGTCACTCGGATCACCGCGGTCTGGCGGGCGAGGGTCGCGGTGTCCTCGACGGTGTAGGTCGCGGTGAAGGAGCCCTCCTGGGCCGCGGTGAGGTCGATCGTTCCGTCCGCGGCGCTCGGCAGCACCGACAGCAGCTCCTCGAGCCCGGTCGAGGCCACCGCGCTGACAAGGCGGTACGAGCCCGAGCCTCCGCTGACCACGTCGGCCAGGTCGACGGTCGTGGTCTCGTCGACGCCGAGGCTGATCGCGGTCGGGCTCGCGACGAGCGTCGGCGAGGACGTCACCTGCACCTCGAGCGTGCGCTGCGCGGTCGCGCCGAGGGAGTCGGCGACCGTGACGGTGATCGACAGGTCGTCATCGCCCGCGTTCTCATCGAGGTGCCGGATGACGCCCCTGCCGTCCGCCGTCGGGACCACCGTGACGGGCGCGGACGCGTCCTCCACGACGGCATCCTGCAGCACCACCGGGTCGCCCTCGGGATCGACCCATCCCGACAGCACGTCGACCGCGACGTAGCCGCCCGGGGCGACCTGCGGGGTCGGCCACTCCTTGACGCAGCCGTCGGTACCGCACCACACGGGCGCGGTCTCTGTGTCGTCGTCGACGACGGTGAGCGTGACGGTCGCGGGTTCGGAGGACGCGCTGCCGTCGGTCACGGCGTAGGTGAACGTCGCTGTCCCCGAGGTGTCAGCGACGCTCACGACCGCGGCCTGGTCGTCGGCGATCAGACCCACCTCGCCGAAGCCCTCGTCGACCGGGGTGAGCGAGGCCGGGTCGATCGTGAGCACATCCTTGCTGTTCGGGTCGTAGTCGTTGAGCAGCAGCGGGAGCGACACGACCGCTCCCGCGCGCACGCCGAGCACGTCGTCCACGGCGACGGGGGGCTCCTGCTCGACCACGTCGTCGACCTCGACCGTGCCCTCCTGCTCCTCGCTCTCCGCGAGCGGGTCCCATTCGTCGACGGGCAGCAGCGTGCCGTCGGACACCAGCCACACCATGCCCGTCGTGGTCTCCGTCAGCACCGCGCGATCGCCGTTGCTGCGGAACGCGGGCGAGACGGCGCGCGCATCGTCGAAGGCCGTGGTGAGCACGTCGAGGCCGAGGACCTCGGCGCGGTCGCTCGACCACAGCGAGCCCGAGGTGGTCGACACCCACGCGGCATAGGCGACGCCGTCCACGACGACCGGGGCCGCGGGGGAGCCCGTGGCCTCCGCGAGGCGAGTCGTCGCGCCGTCCGCGAGCGCGACGGACACGAGGCCCTCCGAGTCGGCGACCAGCGCATCGTCCCTGTCCGAGGAGCCGTCCTGGAGGACGGCTCCGTCGGCCGCGCCGGTCGCGATCGGCGCGGACAGCCCGCTGATCCACATCTCGCCCGTGTCCGCGGACATGAGCACCCAGCGACCGGAGACGAGGGCCATCGCGAGCCCCGAGTCGGCATCGGGGGCGGACGGCACGGTCTCGACGGCGTCGTCGAATCCCGCGCCGACACGATAGGTCCGCACCGCGCTCTCGGCCGCGGAGTACATCACCACGGTGCCGTCGGCGTCGATCGCGACCGCATCGGCGACGTAGGCCGCATCGTCCTCGGCCGCGACGGCCGCATACGGGTCGAGCGCGTAGGGGCTCGAGGATGCGCCGTCCGCATCCGGAAGCGAGCCGAGCAGCACCTCGCCTGCATCGGTCAGGTAGACGAGCGTGTCGCCCGCCGAGGCGACCGTGTCCACGCCCGAGGGCACCTCGGCCGCGACCGCGGTGCCGTCCTCCGCGTCCGCATCGACGAGGTCGGCCGGGTCCGCTCCCGTGATCGCCCACGCCTGCCCGTACGCCTGTGCGAAGACGATGCCCCGTGTGCCCGCCTGGACCACGTCGCTCGGATCGGACACGGTGCGGACGGCCTCGAACTCGCCGAGCTCGGTGTCGACCTGCGCGTACTGCCCGTCATCCCTCGTGACCCACACCGACGTCTCGACGGAAGGGGTCTCCTGAACCTCGTAGCCCGGGGCCACGATGATGGCCGTGGCGATCACGCCGACGGAAGCGACGATCCCCGCCGTGCGGAGCAGCGGGCTCCTGCGTCGTGGCGCGGCCGAGGCCTCCGCCATCACAGCGCCGCCAGGAGGATCGCGACGGCCGCGACGGCGGCCGCTCCGGCGGCGGCGCCGATGAGCAGGGGACGCCGCGACGAGCGCTCCGCGGTTCCGCGGCCGGACGCGGCGTCGCGTCGCTGGCTCGAGGCCAGATGCTGCGCCCTCGCCGCGCGGCGCGAGTCCTGCTTGACCGTCGACACGACGGGCGGGCGCGACGGCTCGTCGGCGACGGGGGCCGCGGCGGCGGCCCACTCGGCAGCGGCGACCTCGAGTGGCGTGGTCGGCAGGCCGAGCTCGTACTGCGCCCAGCGGAGCTGCTCGCCGAGCTCGAGCATCGAGGAAGGGCGGCCCGCCGGGTCCTTCGTGAGGGTGCGTCCGAGCACCTCGGCGAAGCGGTCTCCCAGGTCGTCCCGCTCGAGCGGCTCGGGTCGGCCCCTGAGGATGCGCTCCTCCATCTTGCGGCGCGGGAGCTTCGGTTGCCCCGCGGGCTCGAACGGTGCGCGGGCGGTGAGGAGCGTGTACAGGGTCGCCCCGAGCGACCACACCTCGGTGGCGATGGCCCCGGTCGTGTCGCCTCGCACCACCTCGGGGGCGCTCCAGGGGAGCGACAGCGCGACGGTGTCGCCGGCATCGCCGCCGCGCGAGACCGCCGAGGCGATGCCGAAGTCCGCGAGGACGGGCGTGCCAAGGGAGGTGACGAGGAGGTTCGAGGGCTTGATGTCGCGGTGGAGGATCCCCGAGCGGTGGGCCGTCTCGAGCGCGCCTGCCATCCGCACGCCGGCGTCGAGGGTCCTGCTCACGGACAGGGGCTCGCGCTTCATCTCCGCGCGGAGCGTGTCGGGGCAGTACTCCATCACGAGGTAGGGGCGGCCGTCCCCGGAGATCGAGGCCTGATGGACCGTGACGATCGACGGATGCGAGCTGAGCCGTGCGAGCGTGTCGGCCTCCGCGGTGAAGGCCGACAGGACCGCGGGGTTGATCGCGTCGTCGATGAGCACCTTGACCGCGACCACGCGACGCGGCATGTCCTGCTCGAACAGGAACACGTCGGCGAAGCCACCCGTGCCGAGCGGGCGGATGTAGGTGTAGCCCGGCAGCACGGGCGGGGCTGAGGTCGTACGTCGCGCCACCGGCCCTGCCTTCCACCTCCATGGTGCCCGGGCCGTTCCCGAGCGATCCCTGCCCGCTCCGGGCGGCATCGCCTCGCGGCGCGGCGCGGGGCTCCTCCTAGGCCTCGAGCGTATCTCCGCAGCGTCGCTCCCGGTAGCCGACACGGTGTGGGACGGCCCACTTCGCGCGGTACCGTGGCCGGGTGCCTGCCGTCACCGTGCCCATCCCGCTGCGCTGGTCCGACTGCGACGCCTACGGCCACGTCAACAACGTGGCGATCGTGGGGCTGCTCGAGGAGGCGCGCGTGCGCGCGCTGTGGGACGACGACGATCCGATCATGCCGCCGCTCGGCTCGGGCTCCGACGTGTGGGTGCTGGTCGCGGACGTGACCACGCGCTACAGGCGCATCATCGACCACCGGGTGGCGCCGATCCAGGCGGAGGTCTCCGTCTCGCGCTGCGTCGGCGCGAGCTTCGTCGTCGACTATCGGCTGCTCGTCGACGGCGAGGTGTGCGTCGAGGCGTCCACGACGATGGCGATGGTCGAGGCGGCCACGGGGCGCCCGACGCGCCTCACCACGGAGCAGCGCGAGCGCCTGCTCGCGCTCGCGGTCGACGAGGGCTGACCCCGCGAGGCTCAGCCGAGCGCGCGCAGCCTCGGTGCGAGGTCACGCTCGAACAGGTCCATGAAGCGACGCTGGTCGTGACCCGGCGCGTGGAACACGAGGTGCGTGAAGCCCATCTCGACGTACTCGCCGATCCTCGCCGCCACATCGTCCGGGTCCGTGCCGACGATCCACCGCGACGCGATGGTCTCGATCGGGAGGGCATCGGCGGCCCTCTCCATCTCGACCGGGTCCGTGATGTCGTGCTTGGCCTCGGCGGGCAGCGACAGGGGCGACCAGAAGCGGGTGTTGTCAAGGGCGGTCTCCTCGCTCTCCTCGTAGGAGAGCTTGATCTCGATCATCCTGTCCACGGAGGCCGGGTCCTTGCCGCCCGCCTCGGCGCCCGCGGCGACCGCCGGCAGCAGCTTCTCGGTGTAGAGCTCGCGGCCCTTGCCGGAGGTGCAGATGAAGCCGTCGCCCGCGCGGCCCGCATACTTCGCGACGACCGGGCCGCCCGCGGCGATGTAGACGGGGATGCCGCCGTCGGGCTTGTCGTAGATCGAGGCGTCGTGGGTCGAGTAGTAGTCGCCCTCGAAGCTCACCCGCTCGCCCGCCCACAGCGCGCGCATGAGGCGCACGGACTCGCGCAGGCGCGCGAAGCGCTCCTTGAACTCGGGCCAGCGCTGCTCGCCCGCGCCGTCCCAGCCCGTCGCGATCTCGTTGAGCGCCTCGCCCGAGCCGACGCCGAGCCAGATGCGGTCGGGGCTCAGCATGCCCAGGGTCGCGAAGGCGTGCGCGAGGACCGCGGGGTTGTAGCGGAAGGTCGGGGTGAGCACCGAGGTGCCGAGCGTGATGGTCGAGGTGCGCTCGCCGGCCGCAGCGAGCCACGCGAGCGAGAAGGGCGCGTGGCCGCCGGTGTGGCGCCACGGCTGGAAGTGGTCGCTGATGGCGGCGGACTCGAAACCGTGCCGCTCCGCCTCGACGGCGAGCTCCACGAGCTCGCGCGGGCCGAACTGCTCCGCGGAGGCCTTGTAGCCGAGCTTCAACGTCATGAGTTCTCCTTGTCGGTGCCGGGGGTGCCGGAGTCTTCGGTGGTGGCGCGGGCGGCGGCGAGCCCGGCCGCGTAGCCGTCGGCGTAGGCCTCGCGGTGGCCCTGCCTGAACATGTCGCTCTCGGGGGAGCGGACGATGCTGCGGGCGCCGGGGAGGTCCAGCGCGCCCACCGCGCGTCCCATGCCCCTGACCACGGCGAACGGTCGACCCGAGGTCTTTCCCTTCACCAGGTCGGTCGCGGCGGCGATCTCGTCGGCCAGGCATGGCCGGGTCGCGACGAGCGGCCGCCCGTGCGAGTCGGTCGAGCCGGCCATCTCGTCGAACACCGTGACGCCCGCCGCGCCGATCGCGACGTCGGTCTGGCCGTTCCGCCATGCGCGCCCGAGCGTGTCCGTGACGATCACTCCGACCGCGGCTCCCGTGGCCTGCCGGAGCGACGCGGCCATCGCCCGCGCGGACGCGTCGGGGTCCTCAGGAAGCAGCAGGACCGTCCCGGCGTCGGTGTTGGAGGCGTCCACGCCGGCGGCGGCGCACACCATTCCGAGCCGGTTCTCGACGATGCGGGTCGCGCCGTCGTCATTCGCATGGGGGATCGAGGCGACGAGCCTCACGGTCTCGCCGTCGATCGCGGCCTCCCGGGTGTCCGCGGAGACGATGCGCCCCTCGGCCTTGGAGACGACCTTGGAGGTGACGACGACGATGTCGCCGTCGCGCAGCGTCCGATGGCTCCCGAGCGTCTCGAGCAGCAGCGCCGCGAGGTCGTCGCCCGGACGCACCTCGGGGACCGGGCCCGGGGCCCAGACGGCGAGCGTCGCCTCGTCCGCGGGCGTGGGGCGCTCGGGCACGGGCTGTGCCTTGCCCAGGTGGAGGGGAGTCATGATCCGCTCACAGTACGGGCACCACGTGACGGCAATGTTGCGGCGCTCACGGGGTCATCGATCCGCGCGAGCGCGCGGCGGCTCGCCGGACCGAGACCGAGCTCGGCCGCCCGTGCGAGGTCGGCGACCGTGTCGACATCCGACCGCATCCGAGGGCCGGCCGCGTCTGCCAGCGAGGCATATCCCGCGGCCAGATGCCGTGCGTACGAGCCGGAGCCGAAGGCTGGGGAGTGCGCGAGCCCGGAAGCGGCGGTGAGCAGCGTCGTCCCGGTCCCGTCGGCGTCGGGGACGACGGCTCTGCCGTGGGCGGCCGCCGCGGACAGCGCCTCGTCGAGCGCCGCTCCGGTCAGGGCGGGAAGGTCGCCGAGCAGCACGGCGCGGGGCGCCTGCGGGTCGCATGCGGCGAGGCCCGTCGCGATCGCCGCGCTGAGCGACGGCGGCTGGGGATCGGCGACCACGCGCGCGCCCATGCCCTCGAAGACGTGTCGCGCGGCCTCTGCGGTGACGACGACGACCTCGGCGACCGCCGTCGCGTCGAGCACCGCGCGCACCGTGTCCCGCGCGAAGGCACGGGCCAGGCGCTCGCGGGCCGTGTCGGGCAAGTCGAGGCGGCTCTTGGAGGGCGCGGTGCCGCGGACCGGCACGACGACCTGCCATGCGGGCGTGGGGACGGCGGGCATACTCGTCAGTCTAGGGACGCGGCCACCGGTGCCGATCCATGTGTGAGGAGGCCCGAGTGAGGGACATCGTCGTGCTGTCGGGAGGGGTCGGTGGTGCGCGGTTCACGCGCGCGCTGCGGGACGCCGTCGAGGGGACGGGCGCGCGCATCCGTGTGATCGTCAACACGGCCGACGACATGTGGATGGCGGGGCTGCGGATCTGCCCCGACCTCGACTCGGTGACATACACGCTCGCGGGAGTGAACGACGAGCAGCGCGGCTGGGGACGCGTCGGCGAGACCGAGCGCGTCTCGGCCGAGCTCCACGAGTGGGGGATCGGCTGGCCCTGGTTCACGCTCGGCGACCTTGACCTCGGGATGCACATCGCCAGGACGTCGCTGCTGCGGGACGGGGCGCCGCTGTCCGCGGCGGTCGCACAGCTCGCCGCGCGGTGGGAGCTGGGGGCCGAGCTGCTCCCGATGACGGACGACGAGGTCGAGACCCACGTCGTGACGGACGACGGGACGATGCACTTCCAGGAGTGGTGGACCCGCCATCGGGCGTCGGTGCCGGCTCGGGGATTCCAGATGAGGGGTGCGGAGGCAGCGACGCCCGCCGCGGGCGTGGTCGAGGCGATCGCGGGAGCGGACGCTGTGCTCGTGGCGCCGTCGAACCCGATCGTGTCGATCGGGCCGATCCTTGCCGTCGAGGGGATCCGCGAGGCGCTCGCGGCCACGGCGGCGCCTGTCGTCGGCGTCTCGCCCATCATCGGCGGCTCGGTCGTGCGCGGGATGGCGGACGCGTGCCTCACCGCGGTCGGCACTGCGACGGACGCGGCGGCGGTGGGTCTGCGCTACGGGGCGCGGGCCGACGGTGGCGTGCTCGACGGCTGGCTCGTCGACACGGTCGATGCCGAGGCGGTCGGTCCGCTCGAGGCGGCGGGGATCGCCGCGAGAGCGGTGCCGCTGTGGATGACGGAGCCCGACGCGGCGCGCACGCTCGCGAGGGACGCGCTCGCGCTCGCGGACTCTGCGCGGTAGGTGCGGCGAGAGCGGGTCCAGTCCGATTCGGTGGATCGCGCGGCGCCGTCTGCTCGACAAATGTGCGTCAGACCCTTGCCACCGAGTTTGGTGTCTCATATCTTATTGAGGGATCCCATCCCCACCTAGAGGAGTCCCTCCGATGGCAAGAACAGTGATCAAGGGTGGCGCCGTGCTCACCCTCGACGAGTCCGCCCCCTTCCACGCCGACGGCGCCGTGATCGTCGACGGCGACGCGATCACGTGGGTGGGCCCGGCCTCCGAGCTGGTGAGCGAGCCGGGCGACCGCGTCGTCGACGCCTCGCGGAAGATCGTGATGCCCGGCCTTGTGAACCTGCACTATCACGTCGACATGGGGCGGTCTACGGGCGAGTTCTCGGAGGACTCACGTCCGATGTGGGAGCTGCTCTTCGACGACTGGTACCCCTTCATCGGCCAGCTCACCCCTGACGAGGTGTACTGGGCCTCGATGGCCTGCTATGCCGAGGCCATCCGGTTCGGCAACACGACCGTCAACGACATGTATGTCCAGACCGAGGCGCGCGCCCGTGCGGCCGGCGCGGTCGGGATCCGCGCGACGCTCTCCAACGAGATCGCGACGCCGGAGACCGGCATCGACACGGTCGAGGACAACATCGCCGCCTTCAAGGCGGTGCACGGCACCCAGAACGGCCTCGTGAAGGTCGCCTTCGGGATCGAGTGGCTGCCCTGTGCGTCTGACTCGATCCTGTCCGAGGTGCGCGCCGCCGCGACCGAGCTCGGTGCGGGCATCCACATCCACCTGAACGAGGCGATGGATGAGGTCGAGGACAGCCTCAAGCGGTTCGGCAAGCGCCCCACGGAGCTCGCGTACGAGCTCGGCTTCCTCGGCCCGGACGTCGTCGCCGCGCACTGCGTGCACCTCGACGACCGAGAGATCCAGATGATGGCGGAGACGGGCACCCAGATCTCCCACAACCCCGCCTCGAACTCCTTCCTCGGCAACGGCATCGCCCGCATGAACGACTTCCGCGACGCGGGCATCAACGTGGGGATGGGCACGGACGCCTCGTTCATGCAGGACATGTTCGAGGCCATGCGGTGGTCCACGTACCTCCACCGCGCCAAGGCGGCGGACATCTCGGCGCGCAGCTCGCTCGAGGCGCTCACGATGGCGACCGTCAACGGCTCCAAGGCGCTCGGTCAGGACACGGGCGTGCTTGCGGCCGGCAAGCTCGCCGACCTCGTCCTGCTCGACGCCGACCAGATGAAGTTCGCGATGATGGATCGCACGGATGCGGGCTCGGTGACCGAGTTCGTCACCAACCACGCGAACGGCAACGACGTCGCCTCCACGATGGTCGCGGGCGAGTTCGTGATGCTGAACGGCGAGTTCACGCGCGTCGATGCCGAAGAGATCAAGGCCAACCTCGGCACGTCCATGGGGGCGGCCTTCTCCCGCGCGTTCGGCTGAGCCAGGCCGAACGCCACGAGGCCCCCGCGGGATCTCCCGCGGGGGCCTCGTCGTCGGTCTTCGGGACTCGTGGCGCGGTCCCGACCGGTCGGGTCAGGCGGGCCGCGCGACCCGCGACTCGATAGTCGGCGCTGCGAGCGCCTCAAGACGCTCGGCCACGTCGAGCACGAGCGCGTCGCGCGCCCACCCGCCGACGACCTGCAGCCCCACGGGGAGGCGGCCGGGGCCGAGGTCGACGGGGACCGTCGCCGCCGGCTGGCCCGTGATGTTGAACGGGTACGTGTAGGGCGTCCAGGTGATCCACGGCAGCTTGGCGTCGGCCTCGCCGCCCTCGGGGACCTCCTGGTCCGCCTCGAACGCCACGAGCGGCATCGTCGGCATGATCAGCACGTCGTAGCGCTCGAGGAGGGCGAACATCTCGGAGTTGAACGCGCGGCGCAGCTGGAGGCCCTCGAGGTAGTCCGCGACGTCGTACTCGCGCGCGAGCGGCAGCAGGCGCGCGAGGCCCGGGTCCATCACGTCGCCCTGCGACTCGATCAGGCTCGCGAACGTGAGTCCGCGCCCCGACACCCAGAGCCGCTCGAACACCTCGCGCGGCACCGCGGTGGCGAGGTCGGCGTTCTCGACGACGACGCCGTCCGAGGCCCACGCGTCCAGGCCCGCGAGCAGCGGCTCGAGGCGCGTCGCGACCTCGTCGGACGGCGCGATGCCAAACGGCACTCGCACCACGCCGATGCGAAGCGGGCCGGACGCGGTACGTGCGGCCGGGGTCGCGAAGAAGGACTGAGGGTCGCGCGGGTCAGGGCCCGCAGTGATGTCGAGGACCGCGCGCGCGTCCGCGACCGAGCGCGTGATCGGCCCCGCGTGGGACAGCGACTCGTTCGCGGTGCCCGGCCACACCGGGATCGCGCTGAGAGTGGGCTTGATTCCGAATGCGCCGCAGAAGGCCGCGGGGATGCGGATCGATCCGCCCGCGTCGGAGCCGGTCGCGATCGGCACCGCGCCCGCGCCCACAGTGGAGCCCGACCCGGCGGACGAGCCGCCTG